>JBKPDF010000001.1:0-13807 GCA_046727735.1 Pseudomonadota bacterium
CTTGGCGTGATGTCCCAATGGCACGCAAAATAAAACCTCCGTCGCGCCATAGCGTTTAGCTCTGGTTATTTCCCAACGACCGACGAGCTGATTGGTCTTGGTCGGCGCACGCTCAAGGATCAGCAATCCATCAACCGCTGCACGAAGGTCAGCGCTTCCCAACAGTTCTGCAGCAAAATCGCGATCGTCCGATCGCTTCGCGTAAGGTGGGTCTGCGAATACCAATTGGTAACGTTCCTTGTTGCCCGCAAGGAAACGGAATACATCGGCGCGAATAACTTGTCCCTCTAGTTTGGTCTTTCTCAGATTGTTCTGAATTGTTGTAATCGCTTTAGGGTGGTCGTCGACAAATACTGCTTCGGCTGCGCCGCGGCTTAGGGCCTCGATCCCGAACGCACCGCTTCCAGCAAATAAATCAAGTACACGAGCGCCGATAACCAAATCACCAAGGGACGAAAAGATCGCTTCGCGAACTCGGTCCATCGTCGGCCGAGCTTCGTGATCCGGCGTCTTCAGCGGAATCCCTCCAGCTGACCCTGCGATGACTCTCATAAGAGAGTGTGAGTGGAGACTGTGATCGGATTAATTGAGCTTCAGCCGCTCTTCTAACTTACTGACGAAATCGGATGATTGACGGCCGGCCTAATTCGATCTCTGTCGGGCCAGCGCATCGGATAAAATTTCGCACTCACACTCGTTCATTCCTCCTTTTGCGCCTGTTCGCTAGTCGGCCTATCGCGGTGTCTGTCCTTACGGTTACCGTGCAGAAGCCGCTTAAATAATTTCGTCCGGTCCCCGACTAGGCGTTCAAAAAGATCGGTTTGCGGTTTGGCTAAAGTGCCGCTGATCTGGAAATCGAGGAAGCGACTGTGCCCGTCGCTAGCTGGTTGAAAATTCTCTTCCAGTTCGTTCGGAATCTTCTGGCTCAGGAATTGGCTGATGGTCAGTCGCCCGTTTAAAGCGAGTCTTTGAGCCGTGTCGATTGCGCCCCAGATCTCAACCTGGCAGTTCTTCGAAATTAGCTGGACGCTGTCTACTTTAATCGTCTGTCCCTGAACGCTGAATTTAGAAACGGCTTGTTCAAGCCTTAACCGTTGCAGCTCGTCGATTTGAGTCCAACGCCCGATCTCCTGAAGGACAGGGTACTGATCTAGATAGCCCTCTTTTACCTCGAGATTGCCGTTACCGACTGCCTGAGAAGCGTCTTTGAAAGAACCGCTTAGCTCGAACTTTCCTTCAAGGGTACCATGCGCACGATCCAGGATTCCTCCCGCCTGATTCATGACCTCGTTCACGTTGACTCGGGCGACTTCAAGGTTGAGCTGATACGGGCGGTCAGGCTGCGTGAGATCGACATGAAAGTGTCCATGAATGTCGCCCCCCGAGATCGAAGCAGTTAAATCACTGAAATCGATCGAGCGCGTGGAGCAGCGTATCACGGACGAAGCATCTTCAAAATTGAACGAATCAGAAAGCGTTACTTCGGAGATGTGCAGTTTTCCCAGGTACTCTCCCTTATGCAGCAAGAGTGAGCTATCGACGTCACGAAGCGCGACTGCTGGCGTGTTGTCCGGAGCCATCAAATAAATTGCGCTCTGCTTGATCCTAAATTTTCTGATCTCCACCCAAAAGTTTTTCGGCACCTGAAGAGTTTTTGGACGCGGCGTCTCGGTGCGCGGAGCGTGGACCGATGGGGCGGGCGAAGGTTTTGCCGATGGAGTCTCATGTATTTGGGGTGTGGCAGCCGATTCCGGCACAGCAGTTTGTCGTTCCGGATTGTGACGTGTCGGAATCCGCAAGTCGGCGCCGGTGAGGACTATTTCGCGAATGATCAGCTTCTTCCGAAGCAGCGGAAGGTAGGCGCATACGATTTTCAGATCATGCGCCTTCATCAGCGGCTTTCCCGTTGCCGGATTCTCAATGGTAACATCCCGAAAATGGAAACCATCAAACGGAATAAACGAGATCCGAAAAACGGAGAGGGGATACCCTAAACTTTCGCTAGCTGCTTGGCGCAACCGCATCTGGGTGCCAGGTGACTGGACGTAGAGATTAATTGCGAGCAGCGCCAGTCCCGCCAAACAGGCGAGGGCCCCGATTAGGATCAATATTGGCTTTACTACGCGCTTCACAAAAATGCCGGATCTCGGATAAGCGCTCAAACGCTTATCGACATACGTGTTGAATAGCCGCTCTTTCGACGGCTCGAAAGGATTAGGGATTTTACGCAAGAATCAATAGACGTTTTGCGGCTGTAAAAAAACGAGGCTAACGGGAAAGCGTTCGCTGAACAAGCAGAAGATTGGAACGCCGCGAACGCCGGATCTCACGCCAAGGCGCCAAGACTTAGCGCGGCAGAGCCGCAACCAAATCGTTCTGGAAAGCACCGGGCGTGGAGATAGTCGTTGGTGTGTATGAAAAAAACAACCACTCCAGCGACCGGTGTTTCCGTTGAGTTTCTTAATCGATTTGGTGACAAAATTCTAGGGACGCTTAGCGGTTTTGATCGACTGCGATTGCGCGGAACGTTGCGTCATTTGTTTCAGCCGAGCGTCATGGAAGCCTATCTCAATGCATGTGGAGTGTTGATCAAGGATTTTGGCGCATTTGCTCAGAAGCTCAGCGCACAAGTGCGAGCCGCAAGCTATCAACTTGCTCAGAAGCTTGGGCGGCCGGTTGAGTATTTGCGCTCCAACCAGCGCAGCAAGGAACAAATCGCTAAGCAGATTGCCCAACGCGACAAAATCCAGGGCGGCCTCATCGTGATCCTTTCTGCAGTTGAACCCTGTCTGTCTTATTCGGTCCGTGGGCAACGCCAGACCAAGGAGATTCATCTGGCCCTTGAGATGCGAAAGTGCCTCTTTTTTTATCATTATTTTTTTCACCCCATTTTCAGCTTCATGCATGCACGGGTGCAAAGCTGGTTTCCTTTTACCGTTGATTTCTGTCTCAATGGACGGGAGTGGCTAGCGAGGCAACTGGACAGAACGGGGATCGGTTATCGTCGAGCTGAAAACTGTTTTATTGCCATCGATGACTGGCAAAGAGCACAACAGTTGGCCGAGCGGCAGCTTCAAACCGATTGGGCTAAAAAGCTCTCGGCGATTCTGGATCGCGTCCATCCATTACATCGAGCGATTTGTGCACCCATCGGCCAACAATATTACTGGACGGCTTCGGCCACCGAGTACGCCACCGACATCGTTTTTAGGGACCCCAAAGCGCTGGGCGCTCTTTATCCACGCTTTATCCAACATGGGATCAGCTCTTTTTCCAGTCCCGATGTGATGCGCTTTCTGGGCCGCTGGGTCCCTGCTACCACTGGCAGGGTCTATGGTCAGTTTGATGGTGAAATCATCAGCGATATCAAACATCGCCCTGAAGGAGTGCGCATTAAACACAGCCTCAACGGCAACTCCATCAAACTCTATGACAAGCAAGGCAGCCTCCTACGGGTCGAGACCACCATCAACCATACCGAGCAGTTCAAGGTTTACCGCCGCTGCCAAGCCGATCCCAGCCGACCCTGTTCCTGGCGTATGTTACGCCGCAGTCTGACCGATCTGCCTCGGCGGGCGGAAGTCTCTCGTGCTTCCAATAAACGCTATCTCGATGCGCTGGCCTCTACGACTGGTTCGACCCCTTTGAGCAAACTAGTGGCCAAGGTCTGTTCTCCGATTACTCAAGAGGGCCAACCTTACCGTGCTCTTCGACCCTGGTCTGCCGAAGACGCACTACTGTGTCAGATACTGGCCGATGGTAAGTTTGCTATCAATGGCTTGCGTCATCGCGATCTGCGCAGCGCCTTCAACAGCTTTAGTTTCAAAAAACTCTCTAGCCAAGCCATCACCCGCCGGCTGCGGCTCTTTCGTGCGCACGGCATCATCCGCAAGGTCACAAAAACTCACCGCTATGTTCTAACTCCAACCGGGCGACTCATCCTTACAGCTCTTTGCGCGGCCCACCGTGGCTGATGTCGATCAACTTACTGCTATTGCCGCCTGAAAAATCTTCCCAAACATGAACGATTTTCAGGGATGGCACTGCAAAGGTTAAGAAGCACTCGGTAAAATCCTCCTCGATCTGGTCCCCGAACTCGAGAGAGCGTGCATAATCAATGGCACGTTTCGGCTACGGCTCAAGTATTCTGACCTCTCTTAACCTTTGCGTCTTGGCGCCTTGGCGTGAGATCCTTCTTTTGCGTCTTGGCGTGAGATCCACTTTCGCGTCTTGGCGTGAGATCCTTCTTTGGCGCCTTTGCCTGAGATCCGGCGTTCTCGGCGTTTAAAAACCTCCTGTCTCCTGTATTCTGTCTCCTGTATCCTTATAGTTAGAGATGGAGTGGAACGAAGTACTTGCCAAAAATCCTAATCTCTGGATTCCTTCTGAGGCTCCTAAGGTCTTCGATGCCCTGGCGTCGCTATGTCCCGATTTGCCGAAAAGACTCGAGGCGTTCCCCGATCAAGGGATTGCGTTGCTGAATTTCCTGACCGTATCACCGGTTTCGTTAACCAAGATACTGAAACGGCCTGAGCTGCTCGAGTGGTTGGCACACTCGGATGTACAAAGGCCGCGCGATACCAGCAGTCGATCCCAGAGAAGAGCCGTCGCCCAAGACGATCTGTCGTTCCAAGAGCTTCGGGGGTGGAAGTCAGCAGAAATGCTACGGATCGCCTATCGGGAAATAGCCGGCTTAGCCAGTTTCCCGGAAACGACGCGCGATATCACTTCTGTCGCCGAATGTTGCGTCTCGGAAGTATACAGAACTTGCCTGAACGCTCTTGGGGAAAAGTGGGGAAGACCCGACACCGGTTTCGGTGTTCTCGCCATGGGGAAATTCGGCGGCACCGAGCTCAACTACAGCTCAGATATCGACGTCATTTTTTTCTACGGCCAGGATGGCCATATCAACCCTCGCTTTACCCACCACGAGTTTTACGCGCGACTGGCCGAAAAGATTATTGAAGTATTTTCGTCGACCGCTGGAGAGTCGTTGTTTCGGATTGATCTCCGCTTACGGCCGGAAGGCACTTCCGGTCCACTCGCTAGTTCGTTCGCAAGCTTGGAAAACTACTACGCCGGCTACGGCGAAACGTGGGAACGAATGGCTTTGATCAAAGCTCGCGGTATTTGTGGCGACCAGGAATTGCTCTACGAGTTCAATCAACGACTGCAGCCATTTATCTTTCCGCGTACCCTTTCCGGCGACCTGCTGGACGAGATTGCAGAGCTCAAAGCACGAATCGAACGCGACCTGGTCGGCACTGAGGATCTGCATCGAAATGTGAAGCTTGGATACGGAGGAATTCGAGAGATCGAATTTATCGTGCAGACGTTGCAGCTTCTGCATGGAGCAAGGAATGCGTTTTTGCAGGAGCGAAACACACTCAAGGCGCTTGCTGCAATCGAGCAGCTTGATCTGCTGCCGCGCGATCAGGTCGCAGGATTACGGGACGCGTACGTTTTTCTGCGTGGGGTCGAACATCGACTTCAAATTGAGCACGAGCGGCAGACCCATACTCTTCCAGCTCGCCCGGAACAGTGGAACGGCGTTGCCAAAGCGATGGGATATTCGGACGTGGAGGCGTTCTCGCGTGCGCTTGCAACCCACACGGTTTCCGTTCGATCGACCTTTCATCGACTGTTGAGGCGGCGCCTCCACGAAGTCGATCACCTCAAGAGCGCTTTGGCTGCTTTTGAAGATCCAGACGGCGCCGCAAAATCCCTGGTTGCATTACGTGAGGGGTCCTCCTCCCGGGTGCACGTAGCACCGCGAACGCGTCGCCTTTATGCGAAACTTGAACCGGAACTACTGCATTGGTGCAGCAAGGTTGCCGACCCAGATGCCGCACTTCGCCGATTCATCCGGTTCGTCGATGCGTACGGCATCCGTGGCCTACTCTTCGAGACTCTGCTGGCAAATCCAAAACTGATGGAGCTCTTGATTCGGCTGTTCGATGCAAGCCCGTTGTTCAGCGACATAGTGATCAGGCGACCGCAACTTATCGAAGAAATCGCACGAGGCAGGAATTTAGCGGTTTCTGCGACCAAAGAACAATTTCTTCAGGGACTCGATCGACGGGAGGAAGATTTGCCAGTTTTAGATTGGGTTAGAGTCTATCGCCGCGCGGAAGCAGGCAGAATCTTGTTACGCGATGTCTTGAATACCGGTTCGCAAGAGGAGCTCCAGCTCGAGATGACTGCTCTGGCGGAGGCTTGTCTAGAATATTGTTCCGGACAAATTCAAGGAGCGCAGGATTTGACCATCATTGCGCTGGGGAAATTCGGTGGACGCGAATTGCTGTACGGAGCCGATTTGGATGTGGTCTTCATCGGCGAAACACCAGCGCCCGCCGGTGCCCTCATTGAGGCGATGGCAATCAAAACGGCCGAGGGAAGAATATTTCCGCTCGATACCCGGCTGCGACCGGAAGGTGAGAACGGGCCGCTGGTCGTGACGCGTACGACGTACGAAACCTATTTTGCCGGAAGAGCACAATTTTGGGAGGCGCAAGCTTTAACCAAGGCTCGCGTGTTATGTGGACCCGAGAAAGAAGCCGTTGCTACAACGATCGGTGCGGTCTGGTCCCGAGCATGTGATGAGCCCGAACTCAGCCAGCATATCTACAAAATGTACGAGCGGATCGTAAAAGAAAGGGGAAAAGGCGAAGGTCAGTTCAAAGCGGGGCGTGGCGGGCTTATCGCTATCGAATTTGTTGTTCAGTCTCTTCAGATGCAAAACAGAATTAGGGAGACCAATACGCGGAATGCTATCGGTAGGCTGGAGAACATCCTCACAGATATCGAGAGTCGGACCTTGAAGACAAGCTACGATTTTTTCCGTCGAGTCGAGTCTGTGTTACGTCGGGCAAATAATCGCTCAATCTCCGAGCTGCCTTCGACCGAGCTCCAGCAACGCCGCTTGGCCCTTCGTATGGGCTTTCCGGGTCGGACCGAATTTCTCGACACTTACAACGCACACTGCGAAGCCGTGGAAGAGATTGTGCAAAGAAGGCTCAAATAGTGCCGGTAGCAGCGTTCAACACTCGCACCCGCACTCCTTCATGAACCGAATTCATCTGTTCAATCACGCAGTCGATGCCTGGGAAGAGAGTCTTCGGCAATGGTTAGAAAAGGAGTCCGCCGCCAACTTTTCCAAACACTCAACCTGGCTGGTGACGGGCTCCTTCGTGCAAGCGAATTGGATTCGCAAAATCGCGCTTCGTCAGGGAAGCAAGCTTTTTGGTGTTCAGTTCATGGATCTGCGGACACTTCGACGCAGGTTGTATGCAGCTTACAATTTGCCGAGCCCATCGTTTGGTCGGGAAGCGATCGAACTTCTGCTCCAGACCGCGCTAGGTGAAACAAGCAGCCTGAATGCACATCAACTGCTCAGTGGGCTGGACGAGCTCTCGATCTGCGGCTGGCTCGGCCAGCATAATCTCGATCAGGCATTCGCGCTTTTGCGAGTTCCGACAAACGTCCGTTCTGCCGTTAAAGGTTTAGTCGAGTCGGAGTTTTGGAAAGCCAAAGCAGACACAATCCTCTTGGAACGCGTAAGCCGGCAAGGAGAGTTGAGCCTCGGCATCTATGGGCTGGATGCCGACGAGTACCGAAATCTCGATCTGCTTCACGCCGCATCGGCACACGCAAACGAGACAGACATATGGCTCGCTCAGCCGATCCAAAGCGAGACCGTCAGTTTCTCGTGGATCTCGGACTTGGAGAAAAAACTGGATGCGCAGATAACAGTATGTCCGACAAGCGACGCCCGCCGGCCTTATGAATCTTTCATCGCGCATTGGCGGGGTGGGGGTGAACCTGATTGTATTCGGCCGGAGATTTTGGTTGGCGATCGATGGAGCGATCAGGTCGAAGCGCTGGCACAATCTATCGCAGGAGCTCTGGTAAAAGGAGCTAACGATGTCGTTGCAGTCGTTCCGGAGAATTCATCGACCGGAGCCGCGCTGGTCGATCGGTTAGTCTCAATCGGAATCGCTGTAGCTGACGAATTCCGCGAGCGGCAACCGATGCCAAAGACTGCAGAAATCCAGACGTTGGTCGCAAAATATCTTAGCGAAGATCGAGCTCCTGAAACGCTGCTTAAAATTGTCGAGCTGTTGTTTTCGCGCGACTACCCCGCATTCCGCAAAGCTCTCTTCCGCGTATTCGACGAACGACAAATTCGTTCTGGGTTAATCGACGAGGAATTCCGTGAACGCTTCGCCTGGTTAGGCGAGCTGGAATCGCTGCTGCAGGAATGGCCTCTGGTGGCAGAGTGGGAAGAGCTGCGCGGAAGATGGATGAATACAATCCAAAGCCTTGCGGGGCTAACTGGCAGAGAAGAGCTGGCAACAGACTTCTCCGGCTCCGAAGGACTGGGAGCCGTTTTCCAGGAAATCAGTCGTCTCTTGTTTGGACTGCAATTGTCCTCCAAACGTTTTCTTGAGTTCACCCAAAAACTGCTTTCGGTGCAGGCAAGGCAGCAGCATCCCGGCGCTTCCAATCGCTATGCAAATGTCATTGTGACGACTCCTGCCAAGGCCCATGGATGCTCGTGGGGAGAAGTTTTCTTAGCGGACTCCTTAGCAGAATGGTGGCCACGAGCCGTCGTGGAAAACGTCGTACTTCCGGATGACGTGCGGCTACACCTTCGGCAACAAGGATTTTTTCTCGCAACAGTGCCGGAACGACGGCAACTGCAGGAAGACCGATTTTTGCAGATCGCTTATCATGCACAAACCAATCTAGTTCTTTCGCGATACGAATTGGATCATGCCGGCAATAGTCTGGTTGCCAACGATCTGAGCACTTTCGCCGAGGAGCTATTAGGCGCCGGAATAACGCAATTTCGTTCAGCTCAAATTCCGCAGTTGGCCACAGCAACAGCCGAATCCGCAGCGACCGGGGGCACTATGGAAAATGGCGCCGTACGGCTGTCACGTATTCACGCCAGGCGCATCGATCCCGAGCTCCCCTTCGATGAGTACTTTTTGAATTTCGGCAAAGCGGGGCTCTCTACCCGAGCGTGGTTTCCGTCCGAGCTGGAGAAGGCGGTCAAAACCCCGGCGACATTCGCCTTTGATCTTGTATTCGGCTGTCGCCGCGAATGGGACCGTCGCTTTTCTCGATCTGTACCGATGACTGTCGGGAGGCTGGTACATCGACTGCTGCATGAAACCTTCGGAACTCAGCGCACCTTTGCCCCGGTCGAGGAAAGTCATCTTCTAATATTGGGAGGCAATCTCCAAAATGCGGTGACAAGGATGTTGAAGGAACGCACGGAGGACACGCCGGATCTTTGGTGGGAGAGCGTGATGAGCCAGGCCACTATGGTTGCCGCGCGCATGTTGGAGCTCGCAGCCGACTGGTTTAGGCCCGGTCACTGGTACCAAGCAGAAGGAGGACTGGAGGGCGTCTATCAAGGTGTGCGACTGCGCGGCCGCACTGATCTGATCATTTCCGACCGAGCAGAAATTCGAGAAGCCTCCCTGAAAATCTGTGATTTCAAAACCTCGCGTTTACCGATCGTTTTCCGTCCATCAGCCGGCGACGGATTACAGTTCGTTGGCTATCGACTCCTGGCGCTGGCTAACGGCGCGGTAGCGGTCAAGTTCACGGTCGTTCGGTCGGAAGATCTGAAGCCGATCAAATTTCCGTCTGACGAGAAGCTGAACCCGGTCGTCGAACGGCTGGCCCGGATCCAATCCCAACTCGTGTTCGGTCGCCGGCCCGCAGCCAGATTCGGTCAAAACGAAACGCTTCCGATCGCAACAATCGATATTCCGGCCGCGGTGCTGGAGAAGAAAATGGAGAGAACAACTGGATGATGACCGCCGGCACTTCTCAGATTCGGATACAGGATACGCTTTTGCTATCGAGCTGGAAGCTCAATCCACGGTCAAGCCAGAGGCTTGGAAATGGGTGCATCGCGCTGTTTGGCAAGGCAAATGCAAGCCTCTGGCTTGATCGCGCCATTGGCGGATTGACCTTCCAGGTCGACGTCCGGATTCAACCAACCGCGGCATCCGCGAGTACGAGGACCAGGGCGAAGACGAGCAGCCTTACATGAAACCCAACCGCCAACTCGAGCTTTTCGACTTTTCGGGAACGAATCCGGAAGCCTCTCCCGACCAGCAAACCCGCGATCGGTTCACTCGAGAGATTCACAAGAATTTTTCTGTCATTGCTGCTGCCGGGACCGGCAAAACACGCGCGATCGTCGACCGAATTGTTACCATCGCGTTGGGAGGCGAGTCGGACGCGTTGCAGCGGCTGGTTGTTGTGACTTATACCAAAAGCGCCGCCAACGAATTCAGGCAGCGCGTTCGCGCCGCTCTACTGGCTCGTCTGAAAATCGAAGCAAGCAGGACGATTTTGCAGCGATTAGATCGGGCCTTCTTCGGAACAATTCACAGTTTTTGTGTACGCCTTCTACGCGATTTTCCTCAAGAGTTTCCCACCGATCCAATCGCGCCTAGCATACGGACGCGCGAAAGACTTTGGGATCGATTCATCAGTGATCCTGATATCGGCCGTCGCTTCGCTGAAGATGCTCTGACCCAGAAGTTATTGGTCTTTTGTACATGGCAAGAGTTGCTCGATTTGGCTTTCCAGATCTCCAGACCCAAAAACGAGACTCTCATTCCTGATGAGCCGCCTCTTCCGAATGCAGCTTTCCTGACCAATTGCGTCGTGCCGAGCCAGAGCCAGGAAAATCACCAGCGCCTGATCGAAGAATTGGACATACTGATCAGGCACTTGCGCGCCGAAACCGCCGCCTATGTGAGAATACCAACGCTCACCAGCCAATCCGAGTCGTTAATCAGCGCATGGCAGGCTTCGCTTGGACCACTGATCCAATGGGTCGAAGACGCCGCTTGCGTGGTAGCTAATCAACTCGCCGATCAGTTTCGCTCTTTCTGTCTTCGACAAGGCATCGTAACCTTTGATGATCAAATCAGCCTCTGTCATCAACTGCTTGCCGATCCGAATACGCTCGATCGGCTTCGTCAGCGGAGACCGATCGTTATTCTTGACGAGGCGCAGGACACGACGCGGCCGATGTTTGAGATTCTGGTGGAAATTACGCGGCCAGTTGGGGCCCCTTTTGGCACCTGGCCCGCCCGCCACGCCAACGGCCCGGAAGAGGGGCGCTTCTCGATGGTCGGCGATCCGCGACAAGTTATCTACGAACGAGCAGCTATCGAGTCGTACGATGCCTTGAACGAAGCGTTCAGAATTAGCGGAGCGGAACTTCGATTGAAAGGAACAATGCGTTGTCCGGCATCAGTCGTCGACACCGTGAACAACGTCTTTAAGAAATCGAATCTCATTCAACATGAGATTGCGTACGACGATCTTGCCTGCGGGCGTCCGGAGAATCGGGGATACGTCGGAAAAATCCAAATGACTTTTCCCGACTCACATCCCAAGAACGTCGAAGCCGTTTTCGACGCTGAGGCGGGACAACTGGCAAACTGGATTCAAAATAAAGGGAAAGAAGGACTTGGTATCGACTCCTGGAATCAGGTTGCGGTGCTTGCGCCCAGACACGATTGGTTGATCGCGTTTGCCGGCCACCTCCGCGCGCGAGGGCTGCCGTTCATTTATCGCAATCAGAAAATTTCCTGGAGCAGCGTTCCAGCCTTTTCCTGGCCTGTTGCCTCGCTCTGCACGCTGGTTCATCCCTGGGACAGGTTTGAACGGTTTGGTGTGCTGCGGGAGATTTTCGGGGTGGCTGATACCGAGCTAGTCGACTCACTCCGCACACCGCCCAAGCTCGGTGATGAATACGTCAAAGCGGAAGCGCTCCTGACCAGCCTTAAACAAGAACTTTCTCGCAACATAACGTTGGGACGCTTTGTCGATCGCCTGTTTCAGCAGTGTCAACTCTCTGATAGGTTGCAGGCCATTCAAGCAGATCCAGCTGCTTTGGAGCACTTCCGCCAAAGAGCGTTTGAAGCCGATCTGAAAGGACTAACATTGGATCAATGGCTCGAAGACCTGTTGGATTTGCTAACTGACAGTGCCGATTTGCATTTGGCTACCAGAGATGCAATCGAGCTGACCACCAGCTTTTCAGCGAAAGGGCTTGAATGGGATATTGTCATACCCCTCGGGCTAGGCAGACGAATCTATATAGGAGAGACGACCGGTTACCCGCGAATCATTGAATCTGAACAAGATCAAGTTGTAGCGTGGGCCGCCGAGAGTCCGCGGGCACGTGCTCGCCAAGAAACGCCTGACCAGGTGTTAGCTCGGTATCGGCGTCTGTTATACGTGACATTAACTCGAGCCAGACATGCGCTCATTCTGCCGGAGATGTCTTACCAGAATTCAGCCCGCTCATTTCTGGAGGCGGCCAACTTCGATCTAGCCGAAGTGTCCATTATGGGCGAGAGATTGGCTTCACCTCCCCGTCCTGCAAAAACTTTCGCAGCCGCCGCCAGAACGCTTGATGCGTTGGCTCCAGACCTTCTGCGCGTTGCCAGTGACGAATCTAGAAAAATACCGGAGCTGATTCTACCGCACGCGCTCGCCCAGGATCCAGACGCAGCCGCAACTGGAGAAGAATTCGAGCCGATCGTCCGCGCTTACGAGTACGGACGCCTTTGGCATGATTGGGCACAAAGGTTCCCATGGAATGGCACACAGGAATCGCGTACCGCATACTCGATCCAGCCGGCGCTTCCGCGGCGGGCGAAAGTCGAGGTCGATCGTTTTCTACGGAGTGACGCCATGCAGCAGATTTTTCGAGCAGCCGAATGGATCAGGTCAGAAGTCAGCTTCTCGCTCCCGTTCAATGTGAACAAATGGATTGAAGGAACAATCGATCTGTTAGTTGGCACACAGAGCGGCGACCTCTGGATCATCGATTGGAAAACCAATCAAAAGCAAACGGACGAAACAGAAGCGAAGTTTTCAGAGCGCCTCCTCAAACAGTATTTACCGCAGCTGGCGAGCTACCGAACAGTGATCGAGCAAGGATTCGGAAAGAAAGTTTCCCGGTTATTGTTGTATTCGACAACGTTGGGAAGGTTTTGCGAGGAAGCGGGATAGGGAGGTGGCATGCGTAGGTGCGCAACGTCGACCTGGAAGCAACTGTGTTTCGGTTTGGGCGGTGTTTAGGTGGCAAGCTGCTGTCGCATTAAGCTATTGAGATGGACCAGGAGCTTACGCATCAGTACGGTCAGGGCTAGCTTTTTGGCTTTGCCCGCTTTGAGCAATCGTTGGTAGAGGGTGCGTAGGATCGGATTGTGGACACTAGCGGTGACGCTGGCCATATAAAGAGCGCAGCGCGGACGAAAACGCCCTCCCTGGATGAAGCGCTTGCCTGAGCGCTTGCCGCTATCGTCATTGAGGGGCGCTAGTCCGACTAAGCGCGCGATGCGATTGCGTCCGAGGGTGCCTAGCTCCGGTACGGTGATCAGGAAAGTGACTGCGGTGAGCAGACCCACGCCACTGACTTGGCAAAGAGTCTTTACTTTGAGTTGGAGCTGCGCAGAGCTAGCCACCAGCTTAGCCATCAGTTGATCAATCTGCTTGAGCTGTTGAGTCAATTGTCTGATGGAGCTGTCAATCTGGCTGCGAACCAGTTTTTCTGGCGGTGATGCTTGTAGTAAAGCTCAGCCCAAACACAACGGGACAGACTCTGTTCAGCAAACAGATGCAGAGCGTGGCGCAAGTGTTTGTCGCAAGCCCAACGCTGATGAACGCGCCAGTATTTTCGGGTTTTGCCTGAACGGATGGTCACTGGTGCGCTTCCGGCAAGACATTGAAGGTTCTGTGCATCGCCGCTGAAGCG
>JBKPDF010000002.1:0-107681 GCA_046727735.1 Pseudomonadota bacterium
CGCGTCACCTCCGGGGCGTTCCGGTACTGATCGTAGATCTTCAGGAATCGCGCCGCCTGGCCGGTCGCCTCGGCGACCGTCTGCTCGCGATAGGCTTCGGCCGCCTGGGTGATCTGCGCGACGCGCCCGCGCGCCTCCGGCACCACCCGGTTGGCGTAGGTCTGCGCCTCGTTCTGCGCGCGCTCGGCGTCGATGCGCGCCGCCTGCACGTCGCGGAACGCGTCGATGACCTGGGCGGGCGGGTCGACCTTCTGCAGCTGCACCTGTGTGATCTGCACGCCTGCGCCGTAATGATCCAGCGTGCGCTGCATCAGATCCTGAACGGCGCCTTCGATCGTCTGCCGCGCGCCGGTCAGGATCGGCTGAATTTGCGAGCGGCCGATCACTTCGCGCATGGCGCTCTCGGCCACGGCCTTCACGGTGCCTTCCGGATTCTGGATGTTGAACAGAAAATCGCCGACGCCTTTCGGCTTGATCAGCCAGAACACCGAAAAATCCACGTCGACGATGTTCTCGTCCCCGGTGAGCATCAGGCTCTCCTCGGGAACGTCGCGCATCGTTGTGCCGCGGCGGATATCTTCGACCAGACGCATGCCGACGTCGATCTTGTTGACGCGCAACGCTTTTGGCGTGAGGGCGGACTCGATGGGGTACGGCAAGTGATAATTCAAACCGGGCTGCACGTCGCGCACGTATTTGCCGAACCGCAGCACGACGCCTTGCTCGTCCGGCTCGACGCGGAAGAAACCGGAAAATCCCCAGAGCGCCAGCACCGCAACGGCGATGAGGGCGAACCCGCGGCCCCCGAAGCTCCCGCCCGGCAACACGGTCCTGAGCCGGTCCTGGCTTCGGCGCAGCAACTCCTCGAGGTCGGGCGGAGTGGGACCGGAGGACTGCGGGCCGGAGCCCCAAGGCCCCTTCCCGGACCCCCAGGGCCCGCCACCCTGATTGCTCCACGGCATGAACCGCTCCAGCTCGCCGGCCGCCCCGGCATGCGTCTCCCCTGGCGCGGTTATAGGGGAGGCGTTCGCCGGTTACAACGCGACCAGTCTCTGCCCAAAGCCCGTTTGCGGCCAGCGAAGGGGATGTTGGTCAAGCGCGGCTTTCCGTCGCGCATCGCCTCCGGTAGGTGACGAACGCAAACGCCGCCTCGTCGCCCGCGCCCGCCGTATGTTCCACCCGTTCCGTTTGCTCCCACAGGTCGCGCGCGATCGGCGGAAACATCGTGTCGCCCTCGGCATCCATGTGGACGAGCGTGAGCACGATCCGTTCCGCGAGCATCAAGGTCTGGGCATAGATCTCGGCGCCCCCGATCACGGCAATCTCGACGCCGCCGCGACGCAGCGCATCGCCGCGCGCAATCGCAAGCGCTTTCTCGAGATCAGGCGCGACGAGCACGCCCGGTGCAAAGAAATTCCTGTGGCGCGTGATCACGATGTTGGTCCGTCCCGGCAAGGGACGCCGGAGCGTCTGATACGTCTTGCGCCCCATGAGCACCGGCTTGCCCCAGGTGGCAGACCGGAAGTGCTTCATGTCGGATCTGAGTCGCCACGGCAGACCCCCTTCGCGCCCGATCACACCGTTGTCGGCGATTGCTGCAACGATGACGATCGCGGTCGGCGCGTGCAGCGGATCGGCGCCGCCGGCGCGGCGCGCGGTTCCCATCACACCGCGACCTCGGCCTTGATGTGCGGATGCGGGTCGTAGCCTTCCAGCGTGAAATCCTCGTAGCGGAACGCCAACAGATCTCTCACGGCCGGATTGATGTGCATCCTCGGCAAAGCGCGCGGCGCGCGCGAAAGCTGCAGACGCGCCTGTTCGAGATGATTGAGGTAGAGATGCGCGTCGCCCAGCGTATGAATGAATTCCCCGGGCTCGAGGTCGGTGACCTGCGCGACCATCAGCGTGAGCAGCGCGTAAGATGCGATGTTGAACGGCACGCCGAGAAAAACGTCCGCCGAGCGCTGGTAGAGCTGGCATGACAGACGCTCGTCGGCGACATAGAACTGGAACAAACAATGGCACGGCGGCAATGCCATTTTCTCGACCTCGGCCGGATTCCAGGCGGTGACGATAAGCCTGCGGGAATCCGGATTGCTGCGAATCGATTGCACCACGTGTCCGATCTGATCGATGGTGCGCCCGTCGGCGGCGGGCCATGACCGCCATTGCTGGCCATATACGGGGCCGAGCTCGCCCCGGTCATCCGCCCATGCGTCCCAGATCGAGACCCCGTGCTGTTTGAGATAGTGGATATTGGTGTCGCCGCGCAGGAACCAGAGCAGCTCGTAAATGATCGATTTGAGATGGATCCGTTTCGTGGTGAGCAGCGGAAAGCCGGCGGCGAGATCGAACCGCATTTGATGGCCGAAAACCGAAAGCGTGCCGACGCCGGTTCGGTCGCGCTTGCGCGCGCCGTCGGCCAGAATGCGCTCCATCAGCTCATGATATTGCCGCATCGCACAAGCTTTCCGGCGTCTGTCCGTCGCCTGGGGTCATAATACCGGATCGCGAGATTCGCACCCCCGCAAGCAATTCGCCGGCCGGACTACCCTGGCTAGACCAGCCGCGCGAGGCCCAGCAAGCCGGCGCCCGCAAACATCCACAGCGGATGCACACGCGTCCAATACGCGAACGCGGCGGTCACCAGCGTGATGAGAACGGCCATCCAATTGCGATCCGCGGCGCGGGCCAGCACCAACGAGGCAGCTGCGATCATCCCGATCGAGACCGGGACCAGCCCCGCTTGCACGACCATACGCCAGCGCGCATGACGAAACCGGTTCCAGACCCATCCGGCGAAATAGACGAGGAGGCAGGTCGGCCCGCACATGGCGGCCGTGGTGACGAGCGCCCCGGCAACGCCGGCGACCTGATACCCCACGAGCGTCACGATCAGGATATTGGGCCCGGGGGAGGCTTGAGAAATCGCGAACAGGTCCGCGAATTGCTGCTCGGTCATCCAATGCGACACCACAACTGCGTCGCGGTAGATTTCGGGAACGACGGCATTTGCGCCCCCGAATGCGAGCATGGACAAGACGAGGAAATGCCCGGCAAGCGTGGTCAGGATGCCGGGTTTCATCGCCGCTCCCACCAGGCGAGCCCGATGCTCAGCGGGGCCAGTCCGAGCAGCACCCAGGGTAACGGCCAACGGATGACGCCGACAGCCCCTATGGCGGCGAGTACGACGGCCAACGCCCACACGGCACGGCCCCGGATGAGCGGCTCGGCCATTTTCGCGGCAGTCGCGGCGATGAGCCCGCAGGCCGCTGCAGCCATCCCGGCAAGAACGCGCCCCAGTGCCTCGACGTCGCCGAACCGGGCATAGAGAGCGCCGAGCAAGAGCACAATACCGAACGGCGCCCCCATGAGGCCCAGGAAGCACACCAGGGCCCCCGGCACTCCGCGCATGCGAGAGCCGAAAACCACGGAAAAATTCACCACGTTGGCGCCGGGCAGGAATTGGCAGAGCGAAAAAACCTCGCTGAACTCTGTAGCCGTCATCCAGCGCCGGTTCTCGACCACCATGCGGTAGGCCCATGGCAGGGTGCCGCCGAAGCCCGACAAGGAGACGGCCAGAAAAGCCAAAAACAGTTCGGAAAGGGTCGGCGCCGCGGGTGGAGAATCGGAGACGTCGGCCATCGCCGAGACATACCGCCGGGCGGGGGCGGGCAAAAGCCGCCCGATCGGCCTTCCGCATCAGATCATCCGCGCTTATATTCGGAAAGCTGGCGCAAGCCGGCTATGGCGATAAATGGCCGTCGCAATAACCCCTTCGGACCCGGGGGCAGTACCCGGCGCCTCCACCCAAGCCCGCCCCGGTCGGGCTTGGGTGGGGGCGAAATAGGATCGACGAGGGCGTAAAGGGCGTGCTTTCGCTCGGCATGGTTCCGCCGTTATCGGGCCACAGCAATAGTTGCCAACGACAACTATGCTCCGGTTGCTCAGGCCGCGTAATGCGGTTTGAAAGACCGACCGAAGCCCTGACGTCTTAGCAGCGTCAGGCGGGGCCCGGGGGCGCCTGGCAACAGAAGCCCCCACTTGCCGCTCCGGCAAACTTGCGGATCGCCGCGGTCCGCTTCACATTCTGGTTCGATTCGAGCGATGCCGATTCCGCCTGGCGCGGAAGCGAGCCGAGCATGCCAACCGATCACATTCGCTACGACCTCCTCGCGCAGGAAGCGCTGCGCGGCGTGGTGCGCCGCGTCCTTGCGGACGTCGCCCGGAACGGGCTGCCGGGTGAGCACCATTTCTACGTCACGTTCGATACGCACGCGCCGGGCGTGAACATCTCGGAAAGGCTGAAGACCGAGCACCCGGAGGAGATGACCATCGTCCTGCAGCACCAATTCTGGGACTTGGAAGTCGATGAGCACGCCTTCGAGGTTGGCCTTTCCTTCAAGGGCGTGCCAGAACGGCTGGGCATCCCGTTCGACGCAATCAAGGGGTTCTTCGACCCGTCGGTGCAGTTCGGCTTGCAATTCGAGACTTCGGCTGCGGCGGAACCGGCAGCGGCGCTGCCGGAATCCCAAGAATCCAAACAACGCGGATCCGAAAAGTCGGCCGCTCCGGCAACTGGGCCGAAATTGCCGCTCCCGGAACCCCGCCCGCCCGCCGACGGCGGCCAAGTCGTGCGGCTCGATCGATTTCGCAAGAAGTGACGACGATGCCCGGTTCGAACCGGGCAATGCAAACCAGCCGGTCCATCCGAACGACCATGTCAACTTGAGCCAAACGCTGGTAACTGCCCTCGCGCCCAAAATCAGCGCGCCCGCATCGCCAAGGCCGCGCATGCTAATGGCTCGACGCCCCTGCGCGAGGAGGCGATTCGATCAGGTCTGGTCACGGCCGAGGAACTCGATGAAATCGTCGATCCCAAGAAGATGATGGGACCCAGCTGAAAGTACACGGTTCGCAGCACCGCCGCTTCAGCGTTGGGCTGCCTGCGACGTTTCTGCATTTGAGCGAGGCGTCCGCCTCCCCTAAAATGATACTCCGCGATATCGTTCGGTTATGAGGCATAAGCCGCTTTGTCTCGACCGGTGCGGGCGCGTGTCGCAGTCTGAGGACGCTCGGGCGCGGCATTCTTGCAAATTTTTTCATCCGGGATTGAGTCCGGTTCTGTCGCGCCGGCGTTGACACTCTACGCGGGTCGACCCGGCACCGATCCCTCCGGCCGCGAGCGAGAGCATGGGCGAGGTCGTCAGGTTGGGATTCGTTCGCAAGCAGGCCATACGGCGCGCCAAGCAAGCACGCGCGGCCGTCAATCGTCTTGCGTTCGGGCGATCGAAAGCCGAACGCAAACTCGATGAAGCCCGCGCCGAGAAAGCCAAGCGCGAGCTCGACGCCTGCCGGATCAAAACAGGAGAGGACCGATGAAATCCCCGGTCATCAAGAGATCGATCGTGATTGCCGGGCACAAGACGAGCGTCAGCCTCGAAGACGCATTCTGGAAAGGCCTCAAGGAAATCGCGGCCGGAAGGAACATGACCCTGTCCGATCTCGTCGCCGCGATCGACGGCGGCCGGCGCCAGGGCAATCTGTCCTCCGCAATCCGGTTGTTCGTGCTGGAGCACTACCGCTCGCAGTGCGACAAGTACGCTCCTTCGGAGTCCGCCCGCAACGGCGCGCTACCCGAGCCATCACCCTCAGTTGTGGGGTCCGAATAGCCGATCGATCCAGCGGTTTTGCCGCGCTGGCGAGGCGGTGCCCTCGCGCGCCAGCGGACGCGCGGGTTGTGGCGAGCTCTCCCTCGGCCGCGCCGCGCGATTCGACGAAGCGCCGGGCGGCGGCCGGATTTCCACTGGGGGCGGCAGACTCGGTGCCTGTTCCACCGGGGCCCCCGTGTTCGGCTGAACCGCGTTGCCGGTCTGTGGACGTGGCGGGGCGGCTTGGTTTGGCCGGACCGCGTTGCCGGTCTCTGGACGCGCCGGAGCGGCTTGGGGCTCTGGCGGCGGGCCGGGAGTTTCGGGCGCGGGTCGGCTGCTGACGCTCGGGTCCATCGGTGCAGCCGCAGCAGGATCGGGTTTGGCGGCCTCGACGGCTTCCATCCGGCGAGTCTCACGATCGAGCGAGCGCAACATCAGCCAATTCACTAGGGCCGAGACATCGACGGTGCGTTGCGGAGCATGCGCCGGACCCTGAAGCGTGATGAACAGGTCGGGGCGTGCGGTGCCGGGTGCTCCACCCTCCGCGGGACCCGACAATGTCAGACGGGCATCCATTGCCCGGCTCGCGAGATCGAGGGCACCGCTCAGCGCGAGGTCGGCCCCCTCGCCGTGGGCGATCACGCTCGACAGACGCGCCTGGCCGGCTGCGATGCTGAGCGCGCCATCGGCTCGCTGAATCGCGAGGTCGCCCGCCACAAGCACCGGAGCAACGATCTCGGAGATTTTGGCGGCCGTGAGCGTGACACCGCGGTCGGCGGCCTCAATGGCCCTTGCGAAGGCCTGCGGATTGAGCGCAGCCAATCGTGCCGCTTCGATCGACACCGTCCCTGCACCTTTGAGGGACCCGATGAGGGTCGCCGGGCTGTGGCCTGACCCGTCGGCTTCGACCTGCAGGGTTAGCCGGCCGCTGACGCCAGGCGGGCCGGGTCCGGAAACGAGGGCGGTCGTGTCCACGTTTCCGAGTGCGATTCTTGCTCGCGTCGAGAGGCTTCCCGCCTCGCGCCGAAACGCAAGCTCGCCCGCGATTCGGCCCTCGCCCAGGTTTCCCTCGATCCCTTCGAAGGCGATCTCGTCAGAATCCAGGCGCAACCGTCCGCTGAGAGATCGCGTGCGGAATCCGGGCGCAAAGATCGCGCGCCCCGCCTCGAATTCGACCGCGCCGACGATCTTCCCGAACAAACCGGCTTCGAATGGCTCCGGCGAGGCCAAGCCATCACGCGCGATTCCCGGACTAGGCAGGCCGACGATGCCCGCCAACAGCCCGGGAACAACGGTCTCGTCCGCCGCGATATGGCCCCCGACCCGCGGTGTCGCGCCCAGCTCGATGCCGAGCCGGCCTCGCACTAGGGAGCCCTGAACGGATCCGGCGATTTCCTCGATATCGATCCTGCCGGGGGAAACGGCGAGCCGGCCTTGGAGACTGACCGGCAATCTTTGGCCCCAGGAGCCCTGTGCCCATAACGGCGCGGCGTCCGCGGCCGCGAGGACGACATCGAACTGGCCGCGCAATCCGGCATCGTCCAACACATCGGCCTTACCGCTCACCCGGGCGGAAAGCCCGCTGGCCGAAACTTGCGCAGCGACATCGAGGTCGGAGGGCCGGCCGTGGAACGCGAGGTGGGCGCTGCCGCGCCCCTTTTCCAAATTGATCCAGCGACGGAGTCCCAGCAGTCCGGCAAGCTGCGCGCCGTCGGCCGCCGCGACATTCCCCTCGAACTCGAGCTCGAGGGTGCGCGGATCCAAAGGATTTCCCTTCACCTCCGAAGCGAGCTGAAGCCGTGCCGTTCCCACCATACCGTTGACGACCACCTTCGAAATCTGGCGTTCGCCGGCTTTCTCCGGCGCACCGATCGTCAGATTCGCCCGCAAATCGAGCGGGGAGAGTCGCGCAATGCTCGCGCGGATGGATTCTCCCAGTTGCGGACTGAGCTTCGCGCCGATGGCGAGAAGGCCTTCGAGCGCGCCAGCTTTGAGCTCGAGTGCCATGGTGCCTTGGGGGGCGCCAAACGGACCGCGCATTCGTCCGCTGAGGTTCAGTGCAGCGCCGCCGAAATCGCCGATGGACAGTCGGTCCACCACGAGTCCCGCCCCGTCGTAGCTCAGGTCGAGGCCGGCGTTTCGAGTGACAACGCCGGCGATGATTGCGCGATCGATCTCAGCAGAAAGACGCAGCTCGCCGGGAAACTCGGGCTTGGTTCCCGCCAGAATGGCAGGCGCGGTCGCCGCAAGCTCGTCGAGATCGAGCTCGGCCGCCTTGAGCGCCAAGTCCAGCCGCGCCGGTTGGCGGTAAAGCGGAAATGCATATGCGAGGCGCCCGCTTATTTCCTTGCGGTCGAGCTCGGCCTTGAGCCGGTCGATGGCGACCCGATTGGGGCCAAGCGTGAGCTCGCCGCTCGCGCGCAGCGATCCGCTCGCCCCGTGCGCAGCGGCGGGGCTTCCTTCAAGCCAAGCCAGCAACGCCCTGGGATCGTTCGCCTCGATGGTTGCCGGCCCGCGGAAGGTCGCCCGATGATCCGCGAATCCCAACCTGCCGCTCACGCGCGCCGACGTGAACCCCGGTGCTCGGAATTCGAGATGCTCGATGTCCCACCGGTCGCCATCCGAGCTCAGGTCGCCGCGCACCTCACGCAGCGGGCTGCCGGCCAGCATTACGCTTTCGATGCCGATTCCGACGTGTCCGGGGATCGGCAGCTTCAGCGGGCCGGTGAACAATTCAGCAAATTGCTGCGCCGCTGCGAAAGGCAGGCGGCGTGCAGATTCAGGCAGTGCCAAGAACGGGTCGAGGTCGAGTTGGCGGCCGGAGATCACGGCCTCGTAACGCGGAGCTCTGCCGAATTTGATGTTGGCTACGCCGCTGAGGCGGATTGCGCGCTCCTCGGGCCCGTATTGGAACTCTGCTTTGTCGAAGAGTGCGTTCGCGGCGCTTGCCTTCACATGTCCGGCGGCCCGCCACGGAACCGATTCGACACGGCGCCCCGCCGCATCAAACATTCCGGCAGGACGCGCCACCTTGAGCGTGCCGTCGAATTCGGGTGCCGCGCCGGCAAAGCCCAGAATGCCATCGGCCTCCGCCGTCCACGGCCGATTGGCAGGAGCGATTTCGATACGCAGCTTGACCGCTTCATCCTCGAGCCGACTGGCCGAGACCGAATATTGGTAGCTCTCGCCATTCGCTTCAAACCTCCCCTCGCCTTTGGCGGGGCCGAGCAGGGAGCGGAACTCGCCCGCTAAGGTTAACCGATCGAGCATCAGCTGCCGATTGCTTCCGGCGTCGCTCAGCGCGAGCGTGCCACCCTCGAGCACAAAGCGGTCGATCGCGAGCTGATCCGGGTCGAGCTCGGCCGGTGTCCTCGGCCAATCGACAGTTCCGTCGCGTGCGATACCGATGTGCATCGCCGGGTCTAGGAGTCGCAGCTCCGACGCGCGCCAATGTCCACGCAACAATGGACCGAGTGCGAATTCGACCGACAGCTCGCGGGCGTGCAGTTGCGGCGACGGGGTTCCCACGCCGACCTCGACGTCGCGGAGCACGAGCGAAGGCGTCGGCAGCAGCCGCGCATCGATCGGGCCATGGACCCGAACCGGCATTCCGGTCAAACGGCTCGCCTCCGCCTCGAAGGTCGAGCGATATTGCGCCCAGTCGATGAAATGCGGACCGACCAGTGCCGCAAGCAGCGTCAGGATGACCGCAATGCCGATGGAGAGCAGAGTCGCTTGCACCGCGCGCTCCGGGCCTCTGGGCTCTCGATGCCGATGGCCGCCGCCGCGCGGCCGTCAGGCAGGCTCCGAAAGTTCCAGGGCGTTTCTGTGTCGGCTCATCGTCACCCGAGCTCGACGATCTTGCCCGGGTTCAGGATGTTGTCCGGATCGAGCGCGCGCTTGATCGCCCGCATCGCCTCGAGCGCCGCCGATCCATATTCCGCTTCGAGATATTTCATCTTGCCTTGGCCGATCCCGTGCTCCCCGGTCGAGGTCCCCTCCATGGCGAGCGCGCGCTCGACGAGGCGGTTCACGAACGACTCGGCGGCCGCAATTTCTGCCGGGTCGTCCATGTCGATCAACGGCGCGCAATGAAAATTGCCGTCCCCCACATGGCCGAGAATCGGACAAATCAGCCCGCTCGCCGCGATGTCCTTCTGGGTTTCGGTCACGCATTCGGCGAGACGCGAGATCGGCACGCACACGTCGGTCGCGAACGTCCCCGCTCCCGGTCGCAGCCCGAGACCGGCCCAGTAAGCATCATGCCGGGCTTGCCATAGCCGGCTGCGATCTTCCGCCCTCGTGGCCCATTCGAACGGGCCGCCGCCATATTCGAGCGCAATCTCACCGAATCGATCCGATTGCTCCGCGACGCCGGCATCGCTGCCGTGAAACTCGAGGAACAGGACGGGGGATTCCGGCAGGCTGAGCTTGGAATAGGCATTGCAGGCTTTCACCATCAGCGCATCCAGCAGCTCGATCCTGGCAACCGGAATTCCAGACTGGATCGTCGCGATGGTCGCATTGCAGGCAGCCTCGACGGAGGGGAACGGGCATACGCCGGCCGAGATCGCCTCGGGGATCCCCTGCAGCTTCAGGGTGAGCTCGGTGATGACGCCGAGCGTTCCCTCCGAGCCGATCAGGAGCCGCGTGAGATCGTAGCCGGCGGAGGTCTTCTTGGCGCGGCGTGCGCTGCGCAGGATCTCGCCATGGGCCAGCACGGCCGTGAGCGCCAGCACGTTGTCCTTCATGGTGCCGTAACGGACCGCATTCGTGCCGGACGCCCGGGTGGCCGCCATGCCTCCGAGCGAGGCATCGGCGCCGGGATCGATCGGGAAGAACAGGCCTTGGTCGCGCAGGTATTCGTTGAGTTGCTTGCGGGTGACGCCCGGCTCGACCACGCAATCGAGATCGCCGGCATGGATGGCGAGCACCCGGTTCATATCCTTGAGGTCGATGGCGATGCCGCCGAAGGGCGCGTTGAGATGCCCCTCGAGCGACGTCCCAGTGCCGAACGCAATCACCGGAACCCGGTGCTTGGCACATTGCCGCACCACCGCCTGCACGTCTTCGGTGCTCTGCGCGAACACTACGGCGTCGGCCGGTTGGTTCTCGAGCCAAGTCGCCGTATGGGCGTGCTGCTGGCGAACGGCGAGCGAGGTCACCAGCCGATTGCCGAAACGGGCCGTCAGCGCCTCGATCACCGCGGCAAGCGCGCGCGGGCCGGGTCGCCGGCTGGCTGCCGGAAGGGTTTTGGTCGCGGATATCATGGGGCGCTCGGGTGGCGCGTGGGAGCTTAGCAGAGCGGGCTTGCGGCCGGCAAAGTCGTGATCGTCACAGGCGAGGCCATCGCAACCGCAACGCGCTTGCGAAAGATGGCGCGAGACGGTTAGTTCCCCCGCCATGCTCGATCGCCCCGATCTCGAACCCTTGTTCTTCGCGCCGTTCGTCTCCTCGATCATGCGGGTCGAGCCGGTCTGGATCGATTACAACGGCCATCTCAACATGGCCTATTACAACGTGCTGTTCGACCGCGCGGTCGACGAGCTCTTCGCGCTCGTCGGCATCGGACCCGAGTATGTGGAGCGCCGGAACTGCTCGTTCTTCACCGCCGAGGTGCACGTGCGCTATCTGCGGGAGCTGCATTCCGGCGATCCGGTCCGGGTCACGGTCCAGCTGCTCGATTGCGACGCCAAGCGCCTGCATTTTTTCGAGCAGCTGTTCCACGCGACCGAGGGCTGGGTGTCGGCGACCTCCGAGGACATAGCCCTGCACGTCGATATGGAGACGAAGAAGACCACGTCGTTTCCGGGCGACGTCATGGCGCGCATCGAGACGATGAAAGCCTCGCATGCGAAGCTGCCCCGGCCCGAAGCGGCCGGCCGGCGCATCGAGATGCGCAAGGGCTAGGGGGCTTCCACAGCCCGGTCGGAACGGAAGCGTAATCCGGGGTCGGCTATCCGCCCCTCGCGAGCGCTGCATCCGAGCTGCCCCCCTGCAAGCCCCTCCCCAGAGGCCGGCCGGAATGCCATCTTGGGTCCTGGAGATTCGGGCTCGGGCGCGCCCCGGTTCCGATCCGGGAATTCTGCATGAACGAAGCCAGCAAATTGCCGCTGCCCGAGAGCGAGCCCGTTGCGGGCGGGATCGCCGCGCGCGCGCGAGCGGCGGCGGCGCCCGCCTACCTTGCCGGACTGAATGCCGAGCAGCGCATCGCGGTGGAGACGCTGGACGGCCCGGTCCTCGTGCTCGCCGGCGCCGGCACCGGGAAAACCAGGGTGCTCACGAGCCGCATCGCGCATATCCTGAGCCTCGGGCGGGCCCGGCCGGCCGAGATTCTCGCCGTCACTTTCACCAACAAGGCGGCGCGCGAGATGAAGGAGCGCATCGGCAAGATGCTCGGCCAGACGGTCGAGGGAATGCAGTGGCTCGGCACCTTCCACGCCATCGGGGTCAAGATCCTGCGGCGGCACGCCGAGCTGGTTGGGCTGAAACCCGATTTCACCATCCTCGACGTCGACGATCAGGTCCGGCTGCTCCGGCAGGTCGTGGAAGCCGCCAATATCGACGAGAAGCGCTGGCCGGCGCGGGTGCTTGCGGGCATGATCGACGGCTGGAAGAACCGTGGACTCACCCCCGATAAAGTGCCGGCCGGAGAGGCGGCGACGTTCGCGGACGGGCGCGGCGCGAAGCTCTATGCGGCCTACCAGGATCGCCTGAAAGTACTCAACGCCGCCGATTTCGGTGATCTGCTGCTCGAGGGTATCCGGCTGTTTCGCGAGCATCCGGCCGTGCTCGCGCAGTACCAGGCACGGTTCAAGTACATCCTGGTCGACGAATATCAGGACACGAACGTGGCCCAATACTTGTGGCTGCGGCTGCTCGGGCAGGGATCGAAGAACGTCTGCTGTGTGGGGGATGACGACCAATCGATCTACGGCTGGCGCGGTGCCGAGGTCGACAACATCCTGCGTTTCGAGAAAGATTTCCCCGGCGCCCGGGTGGTCCGGCTGGAGCGCAATTATCGCTCGACGGCTCACATCCTCGCTGCCGCCTCCCACCTGATCACCCACAACGAGGGCCGGCTCGGCAAGACGCTGCGCACCGACGCAGGTGCGGGCGAGAAGGTCAGCGTCACGGGCGCGTGGGATTCCGAGGAGGAGGCGCGTTCGATCGGCGAGGACATCGAGGCGCTGCAGCGCGACGGCCACAAGCTCAACGAGATCGCCATCCTGGTGCGCGCCTCGTTCCAGATGCGGGAATTCGAGGACCGCTTCGTCACCCTCGGACTGCCTTATCGGGTAATCGGCGGGCCGCGGTTCTACGAGCGCGCGGAAATCCGCGACGCGCTTGCCTATCTGCGCTGCATCGCCTCGCCGGCCGACGATCTCGCCTTCGAGCGGATCCTCAACGTCCCCAAACGCGGGCTCGGCGACGCGACGCTGCAGATGCTGCACGATCACGCGCGCGCCCGCCGCGTGCCGTTGATGGAGGTCGCCCGCGCACTCGTCGAGACCGAGGAGCTCAAGGTGAAGCCGCGCACCGCGCTGCGGGATCTCGTTGCGATGTTCGATCGCTGGCGTTCCGCGCGCGATGCGATGCCGCATCCGGAGCTCGCGGAGATCGTGCTCGACGAATCCGGCTACACCGAGATGTGGCAGAAGGACCGCTCGGCCGACGCCGCGGGGCGGCTCGAGAACTTGAAAGAGCTGGTGCGCTCGATGGACGAATTCGAGAACCTGCAGGGCTTCCTCGAACACGTTTCGCTGGTGATGGACACCGACGGCGGACCGGACGCGGATGCGGTCTCGATCATGACCTTGCATTCGGCAAAGGGCCTGGAGTTCGACACCGTATTTCTGCCGGGCTGGGAGGAAGGGCTATTCCCGCACCCGCGCGCGCTCGACGAGGGCGGCCGCGCGGCGCTCGAAGAAGAACGCCGGCTTGCGCATGTCGGCATCACGCGAGCGCGGCGGCGGGTGAAAATCTTCTTTTCCAGCAACCGGCGCATCCGCGGCATGTGGCAGGGCAGCGTGCCCTCGCGCTTTCTCGACGAGCTGCCGGAGGCGCATGTCGAGGTCACGGAATCCAAGGCTGGCTTCGGCTGGACCGGTTTTTCCTCCCGGTTCGATCTCATGGAGCCGTTCGCGTCCGATTACGAGACGCCAGGCTGGCGGCGTGCGCGCGAGCGCATGCGCGCCGAGGAGGAGGCCGGAGCGGCCGATGCCGCAACGCCGCGGGCGCGCGGCGGCAGGATGGGGCGCCGCGGGCCGGTGACGATCGAAGGCGAGCTCGTTGCCAAATCGACCGGCGCGGTTTCGGCCTATGGGATCGGCGAACGCGTGTTCCATCTGAAATTCGGTTACGGCGACGTCGTGGCCATTGACGGCAACAAGCTCACCGTAGCGTTCGACAAGGCCGGCGAAAAGCGCGTGGTGGACAGCTACGTCGAGCGCGCGTGACCAAGCTGCCTGTCCCGCCTTCGACCTGCGTTGCCCGCGTTTGCGCCGATGCGACGACGGCGCAGCGCATCGCCGATGTTTTGACGGAGCACCTCGATCCGCTCGAAGCTGCGGTCGGAACTTTCCAGGCAGGCCACGACCAATGGACGGTCGAGGTTTCGTTCCGCGCTTCGGCGAATTGCAACGTGCTCCGTGACCTCGTGGCGCAAGCCGGTGGCAAAGCTGCCGCGCGTGCGCTCACGTTCGAAACTCTGACCGCACGCGACTGGGTCAAGTCGAGCTTCGCGAGTTTGCGGCCGGTCGAGGCGGGACGCTTCGTAGTTCACGGCCAGCATGATCGCCGGAGCCTCGCGGGCAGCCGCATCGCAATCGAGATCGAGGCGGCGCTCGCGTTCGGGACCGGCCATCACGGCACGACACGCGGCTGCTTGCTCGCGCTCGACCGATTGCTCAAGGCCCGGCGGCCGCGGCGCGTGCTCGATCTCGGCACCGGGACCGGCGTGCTGGCGATCGCGGCCGCAAAGCGCGCGGGCGCGCGCGTGCTCGCCGGCGACCTCGATCCGGTTGCGCTGCGGATCGCGCGCGCCAATGCGCGCTTGAATGCCGTCGGTCCCCGCGTCGAGGCCATTCGGGCGGCGGGTGTGACGAATCGGCGTTTTATCCAACGCGCACCGTTCGATCTCGTGTTCGCCAATATCTTGCTCGCCCCGCTCCGGCACTTGGCACGGCCGTTACGGAGCCTGCTTGCACCGCACGCGCGCGTAGTCCTGTCGGGGCTGCTGCCGAGCCAAGTCAACGCGACGCTCGCGGCTTATGCGGCGCAAGGCCTGCGGCTCGAGCGCCGGATCGCGCTCGATGGCTGGATGACGCTGGTATTGCGGCGTCCCTGAGGCCACCCCGCAAACTCCATCCCTCCCCCGCTTGCGGGGGAGGTCGCCGTCGCGAAGCGATGGCGGGAGGGGGCATTTGGATTCACGCGAGCGATGCCCCCTCCACATCCCTCCCCCGCGAGCGGGGAGGGAGTCGCGTCAGGCTAGCGCTCGGACCCGAGGGCCTCGGAATTGTCCGACCCTCCCCCAGCCCATACAGTGCCGGCATGTTCGAAGCGAAATTCCAGTCTTTCGATTTCGAGCCAGTTCCACGCACGGAGATCGCCGCGCGCGTTGCTGCGTTGCGGGCCGAGCTTGCCCGGCGCGGGCTCGACGGATTCGTGGTGCCGCGGGCGGATCGGCAGCAGAACGAATATGTGCCGCCGTCGGAGGAGCGGCTGAAATGGCTCACCGGATTTTCCGGCTCGGCGGGCGTTGCGATCGTGCTCACCGATCGCGCCGCGCTATTCGTGGACGGCCGCTACACGCTGCAGGCGCGCGATGAGATCGATACCTCCATTTTCTCGGTCGAGCATCTGATCGACTCCCCGCCGCACGACTGGCTCGAAGCCAATCTGCCCGCGGGCGCCAAGCTTGGCTACGACGCTTGGCTTCATACGATCGCGGGTGCGGAGAAACTGACGAAAGCCTGCGAGACTGCGGGCGCCGAACTCACGCGCGCCGAGCCCAATCCGATCGATGCGATCTGGAGCGACCGCCCGGCGGCGCCGCTCGGGCCCGTGGTGCTGCACGACGAACGCTTTGCCGGCGAGAGCGCGACCGCGAAGCTCGCGCGGATCGCAGCCGAGATCGCCAAGGCCAGAGCCGATGCGCTCGTCGTCTCCGATGCACAGGCGGTCGCTTGGCTGCTCAACATCCGCGGAGCGGACGTTGCCCACACACCGGTCGCGCTCGCGTTTGCGGTCGTGCCGAGCGAGGGTCGTCCCGCCCTCTATGTGGACGGCCGCAAGCTCGGCAACGCCGTGCGCCATGCGCTCGAAGACATGACCGAGGTGCGCGAGGAGAGCGCGCTCGCGAGCGATCTCGCCGCGCTCGCCGCTTCAGGCAAGCGGGTGCGTCTCGACGAGGCGACCGGCGCCGACGCCCTCGGGCGGATCGTCGCCGCCGGCGGCGGCAAGCTGTTGCGCGGGTCCGACCCGATCGCGGTCATGAAGGCCGTGAAGAATTCCGTCGAGATCGCAGGCGCGCGCGCCGCGCATCGCCGCGACGGCGCCGCGGTGGCGCGATTTCTCGCCTGGTTCGATCGCGAGGCGCCGGGCGGCAAGCTCACCGAAATCGACGCGGCCGCTGCGCTCGAGAGTTTTCGCCGCGAGACCGGTACGCTCAAGGACATCTCGTTCCCGACCATCGCGGGCGCCGGGCCGAACGGCGCGATCGTGCACTACCGCGTCACGCGCGCGAGCAATGGGCGCATATCTGCAGGCGAGCTGTTCCTCGTCGATTCCGGCGGGCAATACCAGGACGGCACGACCGACATCACCCGCACCATCGCGGTCGGAACCCCGAGCCAAGGCATGCGCGAGAATTTCACGCGCGTGCTCAAGGGCCACATCGCGCTGGCGCGCGCCGTGTTTCCGGACGGCACGACGGGGGCGCAGCTCGACAGCTTCGCGCGGCAATATTTGTGGAAGGCCGGCCTCGATTTCGACCACGGCACCGGCCATGGCGTGGGCAGCTATCTGTCGGTCCACGAAGGCCCGGCGCGCATCTCGAAGCTCGGCACCGCCGCGCTCAAGCGCGGCATGATCCTCTCGAACGAGCCCGGCTATTACAAGACCGGCGCGTACGGCATCAGGATCGAGAATCTCGTCCTCGTCGTGGAGGCACCCGCGCCCGCCGGCGCCGAGAAGCCGCTCAACGGCTTCGAGACGCTCACGCTCGCGCCCATCGATCTTCGGCTGATCGAGCCGTGGCTGCTTACGGCAGAGGAGCTCGCTTGGGTCGACGCTTACCATGCGCGCGTGCGTGAGACGCTTGGCCCGCTGGTTGATGCTGGCACGCGGGCGTGGCTGGAGCAGGCGACGCGCCTGATTGGCGCCCCGTGAACTCACTCCTTGCGCTGCCGAGCCTGAAATCCGGCGCCGGTGCCACAGTATTACTTGCGCCGAGCTCCGTGCATGACTGAGAACACGACGATCTCGCCAGCGTCCTCGAAAACTTTATACACGATGATGTATGGAAGAGTTCGCGCGTGCCTTCAACAAGGCAGCGCCCGGATTATCTTTTCGCGATCCATGTAAAAATACGATCGAGGTCGTCTCTCGCAGCGGGATCGAACGTTACCCTCATGTGCGGGACGAGCGGAGATTTCGAAATACTTCCTCTGCGGGGATTCGGCTCGGATCGAGCTTGGCAAGCCGCCGCCGCACTTCAGCGGCTTGCTCATCCGTGAGGCGCAACCCGCTCTGGGCCTGCATCTCCATGAGAGTTACGAGCTCGGCAACATCTGCCTGCCGTTCGGGTGGCCAAGTCAACACCCGGTCGAGAATTTCTTTGATCTGCTCTTTCGTCATGGAACCAGCCTAGCACGTTGGCCTCGCACGAAAACAGATAGCTGCCGCTCACCTCTCCCCCACCAGCTTCAGCCAGTCGTCCTCGCTCAGCACGGTGACGCCGAGCTCCTTCGCGGTCGCGAGCTTCGAGCCGGCGCCCGGGCCGGCGACCACGTAGTCGGTCTTCTTCGAGACCGAGCCCGCAGCCTTGGCGCCGAGCCGCTCGGCCATGGCTTTCGCCTCCTCGCGGGTCATCTTTTCGAGCGCGCCGGTGAACACCACGGTCTTGCCGGCTACCGGGGAATGCCGCGCCGGGCGCTCGGCGTCGAGGATTCGCACTTCGCGGGTCAGGCGCTCGACGATGCTCCGGTTGTGCTCCTCGCCGAAATAGGATTGCAGGCCTTGGATGACGGTGTCGCCGATCTGATCGATCGCATCGAGCTCCTCACGCACGTTCGCATCGCCGGCGACGAGCTTCTCGCACGCCCGTAGCAGGGCATCCCAGGAACCGTAGGCACGCGCGAGCAGGCGCGCCGTGGTTTCGCCGACGTGGCGGATGCCGAGCGCATAGAGAAAGCGCTCGAGCGCGATCTCGCGCCGGGATTCGATCGCGCGAAACAGGTTGCCGACAGAGGTCGTGCCGTAGCCTTCCTGCTCTTCGAGCCGGATTTCCTTGTTGCGCTGCTCCAGCGTGAAAATGTCGGCGGGCTCGCGCACCCAGCCCTGCTCGTAAAAAAATTCGATCTGCTTCTCGCCGAGTCCGTCGATGTCGAAGGCGCGGCGGGAAACGAAATGCTTGAGATGTTCGATGCGCTGATACGGGCAGGCGAACTCACCGCTGCAGCGCGACACCGCGCCCGCCTCCCCGGTCGCGGTCTCGTCGCGCACCACCGGCGTGTGCAGATGGCACGGGCAGGTCTTCGGAAACCGGTATGGTTTGGTTTGTTTCGGCCGTTTTTCCAGCACGACTTCCAGCACCTGCGGGATCACGTCGCCGGCGCGCTGGATTCGCACCGTGTCGCCGATGCGCACGTCCCTGCGGGCAATCTCGTCCTCGTTGTGCAGCGTCGCGTTCTGCACGACGACGCCGCCGACCGTCACCGGCTCGAGCTTGGCGACCGGCGTGAGCGCGCCGGTGCGGCCGACCTGGATCTCGATCCCGCGGATAATCGTGGTCGCTTTCTCGGCCGGGAACTTGTGGGCGATCGCCCAGCGCGGGGTGCGCGACACGAACCCGAGCCGCTGCTGCCAGTCGATGCGATCGAGCTTGTAGACGACGCCGTCGATGTCGTAATCGAGCGTGGCGCGTTGCGCCTCGATGTCGCGATGGAACGCGAGCAAGTCCTCGACCGCGCGGCAGACCTTCATCAGCGGATTGGTCGGAAACCCGCAGGCGGCGAACCATTTCAGCATGCCGGACTGGGTATCGGCCGGCATCGCGCTCATCTCGCCCCAGCTATAGGCGAAGAAGCCGAGCGGCCGCGACGCGGTGACCGTCGGATCGAGCTGGCGCAGCGAGCCCGCGGCGGAGTTGCGCGGATTGGCGAAGATCTGGCGACCGACCGCGGCTTGACGCTGATTGAGCTTCAGGAACGCGGATTTGGTCATATAGACTTCGCCGCGCACCTCGCAGATCCCGGGCACGCCTTTGCCACGCAATTGCTGCGGCACGTCCTCGAGCGTCCTGACATTCGCGGTGACCTCCTCGCCGATCGCGCCGTCGCCCCGCGTCGCCGCATGCACGAGCTTGCCGCTCTCGTAGCGCAACGAGCAGGACAGGCCGTCGATCTTCGGCTCTGCCGTGAACACCAGCTTCTCGTCCGCTGGCAGTTTGAGGAAACGGCGGATGCGTTCAACGAAATCGATGACATCCGCGTCCGAAAAAGCGTTGCCGAGGGAGAGCATCGGCACCGCATGCTTGATCTTTACAAACTTTTCCGCCGGCTTGGCACCGACCCTGCGCGATGCGGAATCCTCACGGATGAGCGCCGGAAACCGCGCCTCGATCGCCTCGTTGCGCGCCCGCAGCGCGTCGTATTCGGCATCGCTGATGCTCGGCGCGTCCTCCTGGTAATAGCGCCGGTCGTGCGCGGCGATCTCCGCGGTAAGCCGCGCGAGCTCGGCCTGGGCCTGCGTCTCGCTCAGCTCGGAAACGGCAATTTCGGCGTTGTCGCGCTTGCTCATTCAAACTCAACACTTGCGAGCGCGGTCCTGTGTTGACAAGGGGGTGCCGCACGGCCTCCCGCTCCCCGACGACGGGGAAGAGGGTCGGGGTGAGGGGGAGACGATGGTTGTGTTATGGACGATCGAAACCCCTCACCCGGCGGCGTTCGGCCGCCGACCTCTCCTCAACAACGGGGGGAGGTGAAGCGGGCGCCGACGCCGCGGCAAGAACCTCTCGGGCGTCAACTCACGGCACCGCTGCGCGGGCGCAGGGAAGCCGGGCGGATCAGGCGTTCGGCCGCCGCGCGGGCCTCTTCGGTGATCTCGGAGCCGGCCAGCATGCGGGCGATCTCCTCACGCCGGTGAGCGGCGGTAACCTCCGCGATCCTGGTCGCGACCCGTTTGCCGCGGTCGAGCGCCTGCTTGGTGATCAGATAGTGACGCTCCGCGCGCGCGGCGACCTGCGGGGCATGGGTCACCGCGATGACCTGCACGCGCTCGGCGAGCCGCGCGAGGCGCGCGCCGATCGCATCGGCGACCGCGCCACCCGCGCCGGTATCGATCTCGTCGAACACCAGCGTGGGCGCCGAGCCCCGGTCCGCCAGGACCACTTTCAACGCCAACAGGAAGCGCGCCAGCTCGCCGCCGGAAGCGACCTTCATCAGCGGTCCCGGCCGCGTGCCCGGATTGGTCTGCACCCAGAACTCCACGCGATCGATGCCGTCGGCACCCGGATTCGCCGGATCGGTCGCGATCTCGGTGAGGAACCGCGCGCGCTCGAGCCGCAGCGGCTTGAGCTCGGCGTTGACCGCGCGCTCGAGCGCAGCCGCCGAGCGCCGGCGTGCGGCGGACAACCCCTCCGCAGCTTCGCGGTAGCTTGCTTCGGCATCCTGCGCCGCGCGTTCGAGGCCGGCCAGCGCCTCGGCGCCCGCGTCGAGTACGGCAAGATCGGCCGCGTAGCGCTCCGCCAAGCTGCCGAGCTCATCGACCGCGACATTGTACTTGCGGCTAGCGGCGCGCAGCGCGAACAGCCGCTCCTCGATGCGCTCGATCTCGCGCGGGTCGAACCGGGCGGTGTGGATCGCATGCTCGATATGGGCTCTCGCATCCTCCAGCGCGATCAGCGCCTCACCGAGCGACTTGGCGGCCGGCGCGAGCAGGGCTGGCGCGTGGGGCGCGCGCTTCTCGAGCCGGCGCACCGCCGCTGCCAAACTGGGCAGGGGCGAGCCGGAGCCGGCCAGCAGCTCGTGCGCATCGTGCAAATCGCCGGCGACCTTCTCGGCCTGCATCATGGCGGCGCGGCGCTCGGCGAGGCTTGCCTCCTCGCCCGGTTGCGGCGCGAGCTTGCGCAATTCGTCGACCGCGTGCCGCAAGAATTCGGCCTCGCGCCTGGTTTCCTCGACCCGCGCCCGATGGGCTGCAAGTCCATCGGCCGCGCTTCGCCATACCCGCCAAGTTGCGGCCGCAGCCTCAGCCTCAGCTTCGAGCCGTCCATAGGCATCGAGCAGCTTGCGGTGTGTGCTCGCATCGACCAGCGCCCGTTCGTCGTGCTGGCCGTGAATTTCGACGAGCGAGGCGCCGAGGCTCTTGAGCACGACCACGCTGACCGGTTGATCGTTGACGAAGCCGCGGGTGCGGCCATCGGCGAGTTGGACGCGCCGCAACAGCAGCGGATCCTCGTCGGCAATGCCGTTCTCGGCGAGGATGTCGCGCGCCGGATGCGCGCGGTCGAGTTCGAATGCGGCGGTGATCTGTCCCTGCTCGGCCCCGTGCCGTACCAGGGCGGCATCGCCGCGCGCACCGAGCGCCAGCGCGAACGCATCGAGCAGGATCGACTTGCCGGCCCCGGTCTCGCCGGTGAGCACCGCCAGTCCCGAACCGACCTCGATGTCGAGACGCTCGATCAGGACGATGTCGCGGATCGAGAGTCGAATGAGCATGAAATCTCAGCCGAGTCCCAGCTTCTGGAAGGCTTTGCTGATCCAGGAGCCTTCGGTCTCGCGCGGTTCGAGCCCGCCGGATTTCACCAGCCGATATGCGTCCTTGTACCAGGGACTATCGGGAAAATTGTGACCCAGCACCGCGGCGGCGGTCTGCGCCTCGTCCACGATGCCGAGCGCCATGTAGACTTCCGTGAGCCGCATCAGCGCTTCTTCGACGTGGCGCGTTCTTTGGTACTGCGTCACCACGACTTTGAAGCGATTGATCGCGCCCGTATAGTCACGCCGCTCCAAATAATAGCGGCCGATCGTCATTTCCTTGCCGGCGAGCTGATCCTTGGCGATGTCGATCTTGCGCTTGGCGCTGGCGGCATACTCCGAATTGGGAAATTTCCGCACGACGTCGTCGAGTGCGGCGAGCGCCCGCTCGGTGCCGAGCTGATCGCGGGTGATATCGGGGATCTGCTCGAAATACGAGGATCCGATCAGATATTGCGCGTAGGCCGCGTCCGCGCTTCCGGGGTGCAGCGTCACGTAGCGCTTCGCCGAAGTGATGGCCTCGTCGAATTGCTTGCTTTCATAATAGGCGTAGGCGGACATGATCAGCGACTTGCGCGCCCATTCCGAATACGGATGCTGGCGGTCGACTTCCTCGAATTTCTTGGCGGCGCCCTTGTAGTCCTTCTTGTTGTTGAGGAGGTAAAGGCCCTCGTTGTAGAGCCGGTCGGGCGGATCGTCCGAAAGCGGCAGATCCTTGTCGCCGAACCAAGCGCATGCGGAAAGCAGCGCAGAGGCAAGCACGAGCATCAGGGGGTGGATCCGCGATCCCCGCCCCCGCCTGAAGCCCGACGCCGGCAAACGGCCAACCATGATGGCGTGAAGTCCGTCCCCCGCGGTCCGTTCGATCCCGTCGTCCGGATTGCGCCCATTAACCCGAAAAGGCTCGGTCGGCCATGGGATTATGCGGACATTCGGCCGGGAATATGGCGCCCGGAACCGGGCTCAGGACAAATCCGGGCCGTAGGCGGGCGCCAGGATGCCGGCCGGCAGCTCGGCATGGCCGCGGGAGCGCGGCTTTCCCTCTTCCACGATCGTCCAGGCGGTGGGATCGGCGATCAGCGCGGTGAGCACCGCGTGGTTGAGTTTGTGGCCGCCGCGGACCGAGCGGTACGCGCCGAGGATCGGAGCTCCGGCAAGCGCGAGATCGCCGATCGCATCGAGCGCCTTGTGGCGCACGAATTCATCGGGGAAGCGCAACCCTTCCGGATTGAGCACCCGATCCTCGCTCACCACCAACGTGTTCTCCAACGAGGCGCCGAGCGCGTAGCCCGCACCCCACAATTTGCCGACGTCACGCAGGAAGCCGAAGGTGCGCGCGCGCGCGATCTCGCGCCGGAACGTCGCGGGGCCGACCTCGATCGCGAGCGCTTGGCGGCCGATCAGCGGATGATCGAACTCGATCTCGACCTCGACGCGGAAGCCGCGATCGTAGGGTTGCAGCTCGCCGTAGGCGTCGCCCTTGGCGATGCGGATCGGCTTGAGCACCTTGGTGTAGCGGCGCGGCGCCGGCAAGCTCACGATCCCCGCTTCGTCGATCGCCTGCACGAAGGGCGCAGCGCTGCCGTCCATGATCGGCGCTTCCGGGCCGTCGAGCTCGACGACGGCATTGTCGACGCCGAGCCCGCACAGCGCCGCCATGATGTGCTCGATCGTGGAGACGCCGGGACCCGAAGCGTCGCCGAGGACGGTCGCAAGCTCCGTCGCGGTGACCGAACGGGCATTGGCGCGAATCTCGCGCTGACGCTTCCCATTGACGCAGCGGATGAACACGACGCCGCTGCCGGCATCGGCCGGATGCAAGGTGAGCGTGACGGGAAGCCCAGAGTGGACGCCGATTCCGGAAACTGCGGCTTGGCTGCGCAGCGTGGTCTGCTTGCCCGCTTTCATGCCTCGTTCTGCCCCTTCACCGCATTGCGGCTCTGACGAGCGCGCGCAACGGCGACCCCCGATGGGCTTCTTGCTTGCTGTCGATGGCCTGGACTTCTACTTTGCGGGTCGTTGCCGCCCGCGGTCCCCCGACGCACTAAGCCCCTGTGGCGGGCAGATTAACCACGCGTCGGGTCAAGTCCAATTCACGGTTTTTTACCGATTGTTACCTGTGGGGCTAACAACCGAATCGCAAACGGGAATTCGCCGAAAGCCTTGGCTCATTGGGAGATTCCCGAGATCATTGCGTTCTCCACGGGACGGGCCGCAATCGCGCGAATCACTTTTCGCTGCAAACCGAGCGCGCGCGCTGCCGACCGGTTATGGGCCAAAACAGAAGGCCCACACGCGGAGGCCGGTTTCGTCGAACATTGGCGTGTGGCGGGAGCCTGCGCGCCCGGCTACAGGCGACACACGACCCCTCCCGGAACCAACGCGGGTTTCCTGGGCACCCCGACCGAACTTCCCCTTCGATCAGTTCGCCTGCCGGCGCAGGAAGGCAGGGATCTCCAGGTGATCCTCGTCGAGCGAAGCATGCACCGGCGCCGGCCGACCATGCGGATCGAGCCCTTGGGGAGCCGGCCGCGGTGCGGGCGGACGCTTGGCGTACTCGGAGATCGGATCGTGCGGCTCCTCGCGGCGCGGCGGGGATGCCGGAGCGCGGGCAACGGCTTGCGGCTGCGGACGCGGCGCCGGGTTCGCTTGCTGCGGCAAGGGCTGCTCCTCTTCGCGCCGGCCGAGGCCGACGGCGGCCAAGCGCTGCAACAGCGAGCTGCGGCGTTTCTCCGGGTGGGCTTCCGGCATTTCGCCGCGCTTGGCGCGAAGTTCGTTCTGCGCCGGGAGCGGCAGGTCCTCGATCCGCGGCATGCGAGGACGATTGGGGACACGCTCCGGCTGCGGCGGGATGAAATGTTGTTGCGCGGCGGATTCCTGCTTGGCCGAGCGCGACTGCTCGTCCATCCCATCGAGGACCAGCGGCGGTTTCGGCGCGATCGGTCGGATCGTCACGTCTTCGATCCCGGTCACGGGCGGCAGGGTCGGGGCCAAGGCCTGCGCGGCGGTTCTTGCGGCCGGGGGCGCTGAAGTTTCGTCCACGGCCCGCGGCGGCTCGCGCTCGACCCGCTCCGCGGATCGCAGAGGATTCGCACGCAGCTTTTGCGTCAATTCGGCGAGCCGCGAATCGATCGAGGACGCGGCATTGCCCACCGCCTGATCGATTCCGGTCGCGACCACCGACACGCGGATGATGCCGTCGAGCGCCTCGTCGAAAGTCGCGCCGACGATGATGTTGGCCTCCTGATCGACTTCCTCGCGGATGCGGGTTGCGGCCTCGTCCACCTCGTACAGCGTGAGATCCTTGCCGCCGGTGATCGAGATCAGCAGCCCGCGGGCGCCCTTCATCGAGGAATCGTCGATCAGCGGATTGGAGATGGCGGCTTCCGCCGCGGTGAGCGCCCGCTTCTCGCCGGACGCCTCGCCGGTTCCCATCATGGCCTTGCCCATTTCGCGCATGATGGCCCGCACGTCGGCGAAATCGAGATTGATCAGGCCTTCCTTGACCATCAGGTCGGTGATGCACGCGACGCCCGAATACAGCACCTGATCGGCCATCGCGAATGCATCGGCGAACGTGGTCTTTTCGTTCGCGACCCGGAACAGGTTCTGATTGGGAATGACCAGCAGCGTGTCGACCGCCTTTTGCAGCTCCTGGATGCCAGTGTCCGCGACCCGCATCCGCCGCTGCCCTTCGAACTGGAACGGCTTGGTCACGACCCCGACCGTGAGGATCCCGAGCTCGCGTGCGATGCGCGCGATCACCGGAGAGGCCCCCGTACCGGTGCCGCCGCCCATTCCGGCAGTGATGAACACCATGTGGGCACCGGCAAGATGATCGCGGATCTCGTCGACGACTTCCTCGGCGGCGGCGCGACCGACGTCGGGCTGCGAGCCGGCGCCGAGCCCCTCGGTCACCTGCACGCCCATCTGGATGATGCGCTCGGCCTTGGACATGGTCAGCGCCTGCGCGTCGGTGTTGGCGACGACGAAGTCGCAGCCGACGAGGCCCGCCGTGATCATGTTGTTGACCGCATTGCCGCCGGCGCCCCCGACGCCGAACACGGTGATCCGCGGCTTGAGCTCCCGGATATCCGGTACCTTCAGGTCGATCGTCATGGCTGCCTCTCCGGAGCGCTGGCGAGAATGCCGGCGCGTTGGGCCGGTCCGCCGCCGGCCGGCTCGGTCCTACGATGGTCAAAGCCCACTAGAAGCTCTCGCGAAGCCATCGTCCCACCCTCGCGAAATAGCCTTCCGTCCCGGTCATGAGCTGTCGCGTGCGCCGCGATTCGAATTGTTCGAGATGCGCCACCTGGGGGTAGACCAGGAGCCCGGACGCGACCGCGAATGCCGGACCTTTGGCAGCCTCGGGCAGTCCCGCGACGCCGAGCGGCCGGCCCACGCGCACCCGGCGCGCGAGAATGCGCGCGGCGGTCTCGGGCAGCCCCGTGAGCTGGCTCGAGCCGCCGGTCAGCACCACGCGCGCACCCGGATCCGCCGCAAACGGCGAGGCGGCGAGCCGGTCGCGCACCATTTCCAGAATTTCCTCGACGCGGGGGCTGATGATGCGCACGAGGGCGGCGCGGGAGACGACGTGCGGCGGCTCGCGCTCGTCCTCGCCGACCGGCGGCACCGTGATCATGTCGCGATCGTCCGAGGCGCCGGAGATCGCGCTTCCGTGCAGCGTCTTGATGCGTTCGGCGTCGGCGAGCTTGGCGTTCAGGCCGCGCGCCAGATCCATGGTGATGTGATTGCCGCCGAGCGCGAAGGAATCCGCATAGACGAACCGCCCTTGCGAGAACACCGCGATCGTGGTGGTGCCGGCACCGATATCGACGATTGCCGCGCCGAGGTCCGCTTCATCGTCGGCGAGGACGCACAATCCGGCCGCATAGGGCGCGCCGGCCATGGCCTCGACCGAGAGATGGCAGCGTTCGACGGCGAGCAGCAGGTTGCGCGCCACTGCGACGTCGGTCGTGACCACGTGCATGTCGACGCTCAGCCGTCGACCGAGCATGCCGCGCGGGTCGCGGATATCGCGGCTTTCGTCGAGCGCGTAGGAGACCGGCACGGAATGCAGCACCACGCGGCCGGCCCGCACCGAATGCCGGCTGCCTGCAGCGAGCACTCGCTCGATATCGGCGTCGGTCGCGGCCGGGCCGCCGATGTGGACGGTCGCGGCATAAAGCTCGCTCGCCATGCGGCCGGCACTGACCGCGAGCACCACGGATTCGGCGTGCACGTTGGCCATGCGCTCGGCGGCATCGACGGCTTGGCGCACGGCCTGCTCGGCCTCGGCGAGAGTGACCACCGTGCCGGATTTGATGCCGCGCGACCGGGTGTGGCCGATGCCGAGCACTTCGGCCGAATGGCTGCGGCGGCGCAACACCTCCTGCGCGCCGCAAGGCCTGAGACGTGCGATCAGGCAAGCGATCTTGCTGGTACCGATATCGAGCGCGCAAATGACCGCGGACCGCCGCGGCGAAAGCGGCCGCATTTTCGGTGTGAGGCCGTGCTGGAGCGCGCTCATGCGTCGCCGCCTTTCTTCTTCGGCGGCTTGCGTGCGTCCTCCCGGGCCTGTGCGGCCGCGTCCGAGAGGCGCACGGCTATCCGATCGGGCAAGCGCAGGTCGATCGCGAGGATGTCGCGGCTGAGTACATGCCGATCGCGATCGAGCGTGGCGAGGATTTCGAGCGCGGACCCGGCGTCGATTTCCGGCAAGCGGACATCGACGTTGTTCTTGAGCTTGAGATTCCAGCGCCGCTCCCCGACCAGCACGCTCGCGCGCACCTGCTCTCGGATCGACGGATAGCGATCGAGCAGGGCGAGGAAGTCCCGCGCCTTGCCCTGGGCCCCGCGTCCGACCACGAGTGGCAGCGCCGCGAACGCCGGGTCGCCCGGCGGCCCGATCACCGTCCCGTCGGCGGCGATCAGCAGCAGCTTGCCGTCGATTTGCCACAGCGCGAACGGCTCGCGCTCGCGCACCCGGATTTGCAGCCGGTCCGGAAACAGCTTGCGCAGCGTCGCCTCGGCGATCCACGGAATCGCCCTGAGTCGCGAACGTGCAGCCTCCACGTCGAGGAACAGCAGCGAGGTCCGCTCGGTCACGCCGGCGGCGGCGATGATCTCGACCCGACTCACGTGCTTTTCCCCGGCGAGCGAAATGCCGCTGATGCGGAAGCCGATGGAATTGGCGGCCGCATCCCGCCAATCGCTGAGCGTCTCCATGATCATCGGCAGGTGACCGCCCCTGACCGCGCCGTAACCGCTGCTCGCAGCGAGAAACAGTGCCAATGCCGTCATCCCGGTGAAGCGCGGGATCGCGAGCCCCTCCAGTCGCAATGTCCAGAATCGCATGAAGGAGCTGATTCGGCTTGCGTTTTTTGCAAGTGCCGGCGACAGGCGAAGCTCCGAGGAGGCGGGCGCGCGGGCGCTGCGCGCGGGCGACGAGCCCGGGCGTTTCAGCGGTCCAGCGACGCGTCCTCGACCATCCATCGCACCAGCTCACCGAACGAGACGCCCGCGTGGGCCGCGATCTCGGGCACCAGCGAGGTCTCGGTCATGCCGGGCTGAGTGTTGACTTCGAGACAGAACAGTCCCCTCGTCCCCTCCGCGGAATCGTCGTAGCGGAAATCCGCACGGCTCACCCCCCGGCATCCCAGTGCGCGGTGGGCCGCGAGCGCCAGTCTTCGGACCTCTTGGTAAACATTTGGTTTAAGCGGCGCGGGCAGGACGTGCCGGGAGCCGCCGGGGGCGTATTTCGCCTCGTAATCGTAGAAACGCGCGGTGGGCAGGATTTCGATCACGTCGAGGGCTTCATCCCCCATCACCGCACAGGTCAGCTCCTTCCCGGCGATGAACGGTTCGCACAGCACCCTCTCGCCATAGGGCCAATCGTCCCGATAGAGCTCCTGCGGCGGATGCTCCTGGTCCTCCTTGACGATGAACACGCCGACGCTCGAGCCCTCCGCGACCGGCTTGATGACGTAGGGCTTGGGCAGGACGTGGCTTTTCACCGCCTCGAAGCGCGAGATGACGATGCCGTCCGGGACCGGAACGCCGGCGCCGCGGAACACGGCCTTGGCAAGGTCTTTCTGGATGGCGAGGGCGGACGCCAGCACGCCCGAGTGCGTGTATGGGATTCCGATGATCTCCAGAATGCCCTGCACGCTGCCGTCCTCCCCGGGCCGGCCGTGCAGCAGGTTGAGCGCGACGTCGGGCTTGAGCGTCTGCAGGACGGTGGCGATGTCGCGGCCGACATCGATGCGGGTGACGCGATAATCCTGTTTCTCCAAAACGTCGGCACAGGCTTTGCCGGAGCGCAGCGAGACCTCCCGCTCCGCCGACCAGCCGCCCATCAGGACCGCAACGTGCTTGCCTCGATTCATCCGCCCCGGTCTGCCCCGCGATTCGATTCGAACCACACGAGACGCGATTTAGGACGAATGCGCCAGCCCGATGTTTTTGGCGGCGGAGCGGGGTTTTCGCGCGAAAACACCCGTGTTTTTGGAGGTATATTTCTAACAAAATCGAGCCGAATGAGGGGTTTAAGTCGATTCAATTCGCTAGAATGCATTCTGTGATCGAATTCGATAGTTAGTGTTACTAAGACTTGCACCGCATCAAGTTTGCACGATTCCGATCCGACGGATTTCCCATTCGAGCTCCACCCCCGAATGCTCCCGGACGCGGCGCCGGACGAGCTCGCCGAGATTCTCGATATCGGCCGCGGACGCATTGCCGAGATTGATCAAGAAATTGCAGTGCATTTCAGAGACCTGGGCGTCGCCCACTCTAAAACCCCGGCAGCCCGCCCGATCGATGAGCTCCCAAGCTTTTTGGCCAGGCGGGTTCTTGAACGTCGATCCGCCGGTCCGGCTTTTCACCGGCTGCGTCGATTCCCGCGCCTGCGTGATCGCCTGCATCTCGGCCTTGATGCGCTCGGGGTCGCCTGGCGTGCCGGCGAACAGCGCCTGCGTGAAGATCACGTCCTCGCCGATGCCGCAATGACGGTAGGCAAAACCCATGTCGGAATTTCCGAACACATGGATGCGGCCCCGGCGATCGATCCCGCGGGCCTCGACGAGGACGTCTTTGGTTTCGCGCCCGTAGGCGCCGCCGTTCATGCGCAGCGCGCCGCCGACGGCGCCCGGAATGCCGCGAAAGAACGCAAGGCCGCCGATGCCGGCCTCTTGGGCCGCCTGCGCCACTTTGAGGTCCGGGACGGCGGTGCCGGCGCGGACGCGCTCGCCCTCGATCGTTACGGAAGCGAAACCACGCCCTAGCCGGACAACGATGCCGGGCACCCCGGCATCGCGCACAATGAGGTTCGACCCGAGCCCGACGACTGTGACCGGCATTTCCGGGGGCAATTGCGCGAGCAAGTACGCAAGGTCGGCCTCGTCCTCGGGCATGAACAGGATCTGCGCCGGCCCGCCGACCCGGAACCAGGTCAGATCTTTGAGCGCCTGATTCGGCAGGAGCCGCCCGCGCAGCTCCGGCATGGCGGATTTGAGCTCGGCGGCGATATCGGGGAAGCGCATGAGGAGCCCGAGTTGGTCCCCTCTCCTATACCGAAAACTGCTGGCGGCCATCTGCCGGACGAGGGAACCGAGCTCCACTCGGCGGAATGCTTCTTGCTTGCGGTGCGCTACCACTCGGCCTCCGGAGCCCCCGGTTCCTGAGTGGGAGAGGCCGGCTGTTCGACTCACCATCTTCCAGCCGGTCTCGGGGCGGCCCGGTCCGGCTGGGCCGCCCTTTCGTTCACGCCGCCGCCCCGAGTGCGGCGAGTTCCCCCGGCAGCGCGTAGGCCCATTGCGTGATGCTGCCGGCGCCGAGAAACACTACGTAATCGCCGCTCTGCGCCATATCCTTCACAATCGCGGCGAGCTGGCCCGGCGCCTCGAGCGCGAGCACGTGACGGTGGCCGCGCGCCCGCACGCCCTCGATGAGCGCATCGCGATCGATGCCCGGAATGGGCGCCTCGCCGGCCGGATAGACCGGCGCGATGATCACCGCGTCGGCGTCGTTGAAAGAGGTGCAGAATTGCTCGAACAGCGACGCCAGCCGCGTATACCGGTGCGGCTGCATCACGGCGATGATGTGGCCCGCGGTCGATTCCCGCGCGGCGCGCAGCACCGCCGCGATCTCGACCGGATGGTGGGCGTAATCGTCGATGATGGTGACGCCATTCCATTCGCCGGCAAGGGTGAAGCGACGTTTCACGCCGCCGAAACCGGCGAGCGCGCGGCGGATCACCGAATCGTCGATGCCGAGCTCGCGCGCGACCGCGATCGCCGCAGTGGCGTTGAGCGCGTTGTGGCGGCCCGGCATGGGCAGACCGAGCCCGGCGATCTCGTGCACGGTCTCGCCGGCACGGTCGCGGAACGCGACGCTGAAATGCGAGCGGCCGTACGCGTGCTCGAGCCCGACGAGCCGCACGTCGGCTTGCGGGTTCTCGCCATACGTGACGACGCGGCGGTCCTCGATACGACCGACCAGCATCTGCACCACCGGATGATCGCCGCACATGACCGAGAAGCCGTAGAACGGCACGTTCTCGACGAAAGCCTGGAACGCCGCCTGCACCGCCTCGAAGGTCTGGAAATGGTCGAGATGCTCGGGATCGACATTGGTGACGACCGCGATGTCGGCCGGCAGCTTGAGAAACGTGCCGTCGGACTCGTCGGCCTCGACCACCATCCAGTCGCCGGCGCCGATTCGCGCATTGGTGCCGTAGGCGTTGATGATGCCGCCGTTGATCACGGTCGGATCGAAATGCGCGGCGTCGAGCAGCGCAGCAACGAGCGAGGTCGTCGTGGTTTTGCCGTGGGTGCCGGCGATGGCGATGCAGGTTTTGAGCCGCATCAGCTCGGCCAGCATCTCGGCGCGTCGCACGACCGGCAGCCGCGCCTCGCGCGCGGCGGCAAGTTCCGGATTGTCGCGCTTGATCGCCGAGGAGACGACGACGACGGCCGCGTCCGCGACGTTCTCGGCCGCGTGCCCGATCGCGACCGGAATTCCCAGCTTGCGCAAACGCACCACGTTGGCGCTCTCGGCGGTGTCGGACCCGCGCACCGAATAGCCGAGATTGACCAGCACCTCGGCGATGCCGCTCATGCCGATGCCGCCGATCCCGACGAAATGAATGTGCCCGATGTCGCGCGGCAGTTTCATGGGCGTCTTTCTTCACCTCGCCCCGAAGGGGAGAGGTCGACCCTCGCCGCAGGCGAGGGTCGGGTGAGGGGACTTACGATCTTCCCATACAGCACTGGCCCGATCCCCTCACCCCATCCCTCTCCCCTGCCGGGAGAGGGAGCCGAATGCCGCCCGTCAAGAGTGAGATGCCGACAGCTGAATCCGATGTTGCGCGGCAATTCGATTGGTTCATTTCTTTGTTGCCGACCACACTAGCCGCAAACTCGCTTCCCCTCGCCCCTTGTGGGAGAGGGGAGCGCCGAACGAAGTGAGGCGCCGGGTGAGGGTAATTTGCAAATTCCGCAGCAAACAAACAACCCCTCCCCGCCTCCCCCGGATTAAATCCGGGGGTCGGCACCCTCTCCCACAAGGCGAGAGGGAAAGAGATGCAAGCGGCAATGTCGCGGACCTCATGCGTGATATCTGTCGCCGTGACAGCGGACATCTCGGATGGGGGCTCCGTGCCGTGTGCGAAGTCGGCGACAAACACTGCGAGCCACCGGCGGACCCCATTGTGAGTCAACGTCCGGCGAGAGCTTAATTGAGGATGCCGCCCGCGATTCTCGGCAGCTGACCGCACCCTCGGAAGGCCATTCAGGCATTCAGGCGAGATGCCCCAGTTCTGACCTGTGATTTGTTCGACGCTGCCGCGAAGCAGATGGGCAAGCCCAGGCACGCGCCGGTGCCGAAGCAGCGACGAAATTTCGACGGCGAATTCCCCACTTGACTGGAACTATTTTCCATATACAAGGGCGAAAACCGCGTTGAAGGGAAAAATATTTCCCTAAGCAAGGCGTGCCCGATGGAACAAGTGGCACCGTCACGCCGCAGAGGAGAGGCGGTCTTTTCCATCGTTTACGCCGGGTACTCGCAGCCTTCGGAGTGTCATCTGTGAACCGGCTCGACGATCTCGAATCGCAAAGCATCTTCATTTTGCGCGAGGCGTTCTCTCGGCTGCGGCGTATCGCACTGTTATGGTCGCTTGGGAAGGACTCCAATGTGATGGTCTGGATCGCCCGCAAGGCGTTCTTCGGCCGTGTGCCGTTCCCTCTGCTGCACGTCGACACCGGCAAGAAATTTCCCGAGATGTACGCGTTTCGCGACCGCTACGTAGCGGAATGGAATCTCGATCTGAAAGTGGAGCCCTGCCCGCCCGTTGAAGCCGTCGATCCGACCTTGCCGCCGGCGGCGCGTTCAGCGGCGCGCAAGACCGAAGGTTTGAAACTGGCCGTCGGCAAATACGGTTTTGACGGTCTCGTCGCCGGCATCCGCCGCGACGAAGAGCCGACTAGGGCCAAGGAACGCGTGTTCTCGCCGCGCGGATTCGATGGCGGTTGGGACGTGCGCGATCAACCGCCGGAATTCTGGGATCAGTTCAGCGCCGCGCCACCTTCCGGTGCGCATCTGCGTATCCATCCCATCCTGCATTGGACGGAGCTCGACATCTGGTACTACACCGAGCGCGAGGGCATTCCGATCATCCCGCTCTACCTGGCTCGCAACGGCAAACGCTATCGCTCGCTCGGCGATGTCGACATCACGTTTCCGCACGTTTCGCAGGCGACAACCATCGACGAGATTGTCGCCGAGCTCGCCGCAACCAAGGTTCCGGAGCGCGCCGGCCGGGCGATGGATCACGAGTCTGAGGACGCGTTCGAGCGCCTGCGGGTCACCGGTTACATGTGACTTGCAATTGCGGAATTTGCCCCGCCATGAACATGCCCTTCACCGATGAGATCGTAGTGGCACGTCAGTCGCACGACCGGCCCCTGGTGCGCTTGGTCATCGTCGGCCATGTCGATCACGGCAAGTCGACGTTGATTGGGCGCCTGTTGCACGAGACAGGCAGCTTGCCGGAAGGCAAGCTCGAAACGCTAAGCGCGGCCAGCGATCGCCGCGGTGTGCCGTTCGAATGGTCGTTTCTGCTCGATTCTTTGCAGGCCGAGCGCGACCACGGCATCACGCTCGATACCAGCCAGATCCGTCTTAGCACCGCCTCGCGCGACGTCGTACTGATTGACGCCCCCGGTCACGCCGAATTTGTGCGCAGCATGGTCACCGGTGCGGCGCAGGCCGATGGCGCCTTGCTGGTGATCGACGCATCGGAAGGTGTGCGCGACCAGACCCGTCGCCACGTGCATCTGCTGCATCTTCTGGGAATCTCGGAGGTGGCCGTCGTCGTCAACAAAATGGATCGCGTCGGCTTCAGCCAGAGCCGATTCATCGAGATCGAAGCGGGGATCGCAAACCAGTTGTCGAAGGCCGGCTTGTCGGCAATCGCGATCCTGCCGGTCGTGGCCCGCCACGGCGACGGCGTGGCACAGCGGACCCCAGCCATGGCCTGGCATAGGGGTCCAACGGTATTGCAAGTGCTGGATCGCTTTAGGCCCGCAAAGCCCCTCACCGATCTGCCGCTGCGCATCCCGGTGCAGGCGGTCTACAAGTTCGACGATCGGCGCATCGTGGCCGGGCGCATCGATAGCGGCCGGGTAGCGGTCGGCGACCAAATCACTCTTATGCCGCGCGGCGCAACGGCGCGCGTGCAGTCGATTGAGGAGTGGCCTGCACCCGCTGACTCGCGGTTGCCGCAAGCCGCGAGTGCCGGCCGCTCGATCGGTCTGACGTTGGATCCGCAGATTTTCGTCGAGCGCGGTGACCTCATCATGGCGCCGCAAGCGCTCGCCGCGGCGGTGACCCGGTTGCGCGCGCGGGTGTTCTGGTTGGACGAGGAGCCTTTGCGCGTCGGCACCACTCTCGGTGTGCGCGTCGGCACGGCCGAACGAGATGGCAAGGTCGCTCTGATCGAAAACATGGTCGATCCGGGCGAGCTTTCGCCGTGCGAGACGCGGGCGCTTGCGCGCAATTGTATCGGCGAGATCGAGATTGTGTTGGCGCAGCCAATCGCAGCAGATGTCTATGCGCAAAATCCGCGAACCGGACGGCTGGTGCTCGACCTCGCTGGCAGAATCTCCGGAGGTGGTCTCATTCTATCGGTCGATGCCTGCCTCGGTCGCGTGCGTGGTCCAGGGCAAGACAGCACGGAGTTGGCCGCGGAGGCCGGGCGGCTCAACAAACTTCTGGGCGCTCTGCCGCCGGCCGAACGGCTGGGTCGCTTTTGCCGCGAGGTCGCAGGTCGGTTGGTCTTCACCACGAGCTTTGGATTGGAGGACCAGGCGATCCTTCACATGCTGTGCGGGCACGCGATCGATGTCGATGTCGTCACGCTCGATACCGGGCGGCTATTTGCCGAGACTTATGAGCTGTGGGTCGAAACCGAACGGCGCTATGGCCGGCGCATCCGGGCGATATACCCGCAGCATACGAACCTGGAAAATCTGGTAGAGCATTACGGTATCAACGGCTTCTACCGTTCCCGCGAGGCGCGGTCCGCCTGCTGTCAAGTCCGGAAAGTGGAGCCACTCAATCGCGCTCTGGCAGGGGCGTCGGCGTGGATCGTCGGTCTTCGCGCAGACCAGTCCGGCAACCGCCGAGCCACGGCGCTGATCGCTGTCGATGACCGCGGCCTGCTCAAGTTCAGTCCGTTGTTCGACTGGACGCGCGGACAAGTCCAGTCCTATGCCACCGCCCATCAGATTCCGATCAATCCGCTGCACGCCCGCGGCTTTGCTTCGATCGGCTGCGCACCATGCACGCGAGCCATCGCGCCGGGCGAATTGGAACGAGCCGGGCGCTGGTGGTGGGAGCAGGACGAGAAGAAGGAGTGTGGTCTCCACAATGCAAGGGTGCCGAACGCATGACAGCTGGCGCGACTTTCGCGATCTGCCGATGAGAGTTGCATTAACGTAGTCGGAGCGTGCTCATGATCGATCCGCTATACGTTGCCTCCGGCTTTGGAGTCGGTTTTCTGGTCGGGATGACCGGCGTGGGTGGCGGCTCGCTGATGACGCCTCTACTAATTCTGCTGTTTGGCATTCATCCTGCGACGGCTGTCGGGACCGATCTGCTCTTTGCAGCATCCACCAAGACCGCGGGGACGGTCGTTCATGCTGCGGCACGCTCGATCGAGTGGGCTCTTGTCGCTCTGCTTGCGATGGGCAGCGTGCCGGCAACGCTCGTCACCATCATCATTCTTTCGCAATTCGACCTGAAAAGCGCCTCGGCGCAGCATTTTATTACTTTGACGCTTGGTGCCGTATTGGTGGCAACCGCGACTTTTCTGATCGCAGGAAGAAATATTCGAGCCCGCTATGCCGATCACCTGTGCCGGCTCCATCCCCGCAAGACTGCCCTGTTCACAGTTTTATTGGGCTTGGTCATGGGTGTCCTTGTCACAACAACGTCAGTCGGAGCCGGCGCTATCGGCGTGACGGTCCTGTTGCTGCTCCATCCAGAGATGCCTGCCGGCCGCATTGTAGGCTCCGATATCGCCCATGCGGTCCCCCTCACGCTGCTGGCTGGCGCCGGACATTGGTATTTGGGCTCGATCAACTGGGACCTCTTGTCGACCCTACTGATCGGATCGTTACCAGGCATCGTCATGGGAGGCTATATGGCGACCCGAACACATGATGCGGTGGTTCGCGTCGCCCTTGCGAGTGTTCTCGTCGTCGTTGGCGTGAGATTGCTTGGCTAACAGGCTCGGCCACCTGCTACACACAATGTCGCAATTGGGTCAAATCTCGCCATTTTCATAATGTGTGCGGCTAGTCCGCTCTGCCCCAATCTCACCTTGGCAGCGACATGACGGGCTCACCATCATCGCGGGCAAAATGAAAAGTGACGCGGGCGATCGCGTCCTGCGCGTCCGGCGGGAGGACGCGCGGCGCCTCCAGAGCTTGATCGAGAGGCTTGGTCATGAAAAGCATCTAGTTCTTGGATTGCACCGATGGCAGGGATCTTTGCGACGCAACAGCCAAGAACTTGTTTTCGACGCCGCGCGGCAATTTCATCTACGGCGCGACGGCAAATGGGACTTCCGCCCGCGAGGTCGGCGCCTGCGCATAGGGCACGGCGACCAATACGCGATCCTCGATCTGGCCGACGAGCCTACCCGACTCCGCACTGGTGACGCGCTTGATCTCGTTCCATTCCGGATCGGCCATGAACCGATCCCAGGCGCTGGTCTTTGCTTCGACATCCGGCCACTCCAGCAGGTAGACGAATTCGGTACGCGCCGGCGTTCTTGTCTCCCACATCGACAGAATGCGGAATCCGTAACTCTTCATGATTCGCATCGCATGATCCCTGAACCGGGCGTGGAATGCCGCTTTATTGCTCTCGAAGATTTCGTAGATCCGCAACTGATGGATCATGGTGACCTCCTCAAGCATGCGATCCGCCGCTAGCTTCTCGCGATCGCGGCGGCCGGGGATAATCGCGCCCCGCTCCACGAGTTCCGCGCTGCCTCGCGTGTCAGCCCTCAGACGCGCGATGGTCCGAGACGCCCGCCACGCGCAGCACCAGATCCGCGAGCTTTTCCGCGGCGTCGAGCGCGCCGACGGCGCGGGCTTTCGCCGCCATCGCGACGAGCCGCTGCGGATTTTCGGCAAGCCCGGCGATCTCGCGCGCGAGGTGCTCCGGCGTGAATTCGGCCTGCGGCAGCAGCAGGGCGCCGCCGGCCCCGCTCAGCACTCGGGCATTGGCGAGCTGATCCTGGTCGAGGGCATGCGGCAGCGGCACGAGAATCGCCGGCCGGCCGATCGCCGCGAGTTCGGCGACGGTCGAAGCGCCGGCCCGCGAGATCACGAGGTGCGCCGCTGCGATCCGCGCCGGCAGGTCCGCGAAAAAGCTTGCCGCCTCGGCCCGCACGGATAGCCGCGCGTAATTTTCGCGCACGCGATCGATATCCTCTTCGCGCGCCTGCTGCACGATCGAGAGCCGCGCCCGGACGGCCGCGTCGAGCCGCTGGACGGCTGTGGGCACCACATCGGCCATGATCCGCGCGCCCTGGCTGCCGCCGAACACGAGGAGATGCAGCGGACCGACCGGATCGAGCTCCGGATAGGGATTCGCGGCAGCTTCGATCACGGCTTGCCGCACCGGATCCCCGGTCACGCTGGTTTTCCCAGCGGGCGGCGAAACCGGATCGACGACGCCGGGAAAGCCCGTCGCGATCGCGCGCACGCGCGGCGCGAGCAGGCGATTGGCGCGGCCCATCACCCCATTCTGCTCATGGATCAGCGTCGGAATGCGCAACAGCGCCGCAGCGAGCACCGGCGGAATCGTCGGATAGCCGCCGAAGCCGACAACGGCCGCGGGAGAAATGCGGCGCACCAGGATGCAGGATCGCAGCGTGCCCCAGCCCAGCACCGCGGCGGTCCGCGCGATGCTGAATGGACCTCGCCCGCGCAGCGTGGCGCTCGGAACCACGTGCACCTTTCTTGCCGGAAATTGCCGCGCGAAGCGCGAGGCACGCGCGTCGGTCGCAAGCTCGACCGCGACCCCGCGCCTCGCGAGCGCGGCAGCAAGCGCTTCGGCCGGGAACAAATGGCCGGCGGTGCCGCCGGCGGCGAGCAGGACGGGGCGCTCGGCACCACCGCCGCTCGCCGGCGTGTCCATCAGGCCGATCCCTCGGCGGCACCCGCGGCGCCGGCCACCCCCGAGACCCCGGCGATCGCTGCGGCTTGCGCAGGCGCCGCAACGCCGGCTTCGACCGGCGGCAGCATCGCCGCCGCGGGACGCTCGCGCGTGAGCGCCAGCAGCATCCCCATGCCGTAGGCCAGCGAAATGAGCGAGGAACCACCGTAGGAGATGAACGGCAGCGTCATGCCCTTGGCGGGAATGAGATGCAGATTGACCGCCATGTTGATTGCCGACTGCAGCCCGAACAGCATCGCGAGCCCCGCGCTCGCGAAGCGCACGAAGGCATCCTGCACGCGGAACGCGTGCAGGAGCGCGCGCACGACGATGAAGGCGAACAACGCGAGCAGGATCAGGCACAGCACGATGCCGAACTCTTCGGCCGCGACCGCGAACACGAAATCGGCGTGACTGTCGGGCAGGATGCGCTTCACCGTACCCTCGCCCGGGCCGCGGCCGAGCCAGCCGCCCTTGGCGAAGGCTTCGAGCGCAGTGTCGACCTGGAACGTGTCGCCGGAGGAAGGATCGAGGAAGCGTTTAATCCGCTGCGCCACGTGCGGAACGGTGAAATACGCGGCGGCGAGCCCGACCGCGGCGGTCGCCGCCAGCCCCGCTACCCAGATCATGCGCATCCCGGCCATGAAGAACAGCGCACCCCAGACGAGGACGATCAGCATGCTCTGGCCGAAGTCGGGCTGCAGCACCAGCAGCGTCACGCTGAGCAGCAGCAGGGCGAGCGCCATGGTGTTGGCCGGCATTTCCGGACGGCGCGCGGATTCCGCGAACAGCCACGCGATCAGGATCACGAACGCCGGCTTGAGGAACTCGGACGGCTGCACGTTGACGCCGAGCACGACGATCCACCGTCGCGCGCCCTTGACCTCGGCGCCGAACCAGAACGTGGCGACGACGAATGCCAGGCTGACGACGAAGACGACGAGCGCCAGCCGGCGGATCTGGCGGGGGGTGAGCAGCGAAGCCCCGATCAACACCAGCAAGGCCGGCAGCAGGAACAGCACGTGGCGGTTGACGAAATGAAACGGATCGAGCCCGAGTCGCGCCGCGACCGGCGGACTGGCGGCGAGCGACAGCACGATGCCGCCGAGCATCAGTGCCGCGAGCGCCGCGAGCAGCAATTTGTCGACCGTCCACCACCATCGGGCGAACAGGCCGCGCTCCGTGCGCGAGACCATCAGGCGCTCTCCTCGACCGTCCCGACCGGCACGACGCCGTCGAGCTTGCGCACCAGATCGCGAAACGCCGTTCCGCGGACCTCGAAATTCGCGAATTGATCGAACGACGCGCAGGCCGGCGACAGCAGCACCACCGGCTCGGCACATCGCGATCGTTCCGCCTCACGCGCGGCGAGCGCGACGGCGCGGTCGAGCGTGCCGGCGGTTTCGTGGGCGACGCGGCCTTCGAGCGTCGCGGCAAATTCCTCAGCTGCCTCGCCGATCAGGTAGGCATTGCGGATTCGGGGAAAATATTGCGCGAGCGGCGCAATGCCGCCCGCCTTCGCCCGGCCGCCGGCGATCCAAAAGATGTCGGAGAAGCTCGCGAGCGCCCGCGCGGCGGCGTCCGCATTGGTGGCTTTGGAATCGTTGACGAACACCACGCGGTCCTTGCGGCCGACTTGCTCCATGCGATGCGCGAGGCCCGGGAAAGACCGCAAGCCGCGCTCGATCGCCCGCGGCGCGAGCCCGAGCGCGAGGGCGGCTGCGGTGGCGCAGGCGGCATTCTGGGCATTGTGCCGCCCGCGCAGCGATCCGATGCCGCCGATGCGGAGCACGGTCCGCGGCTCGCGTCCGGGCGCGGCTTCGAGAATCCGGTCCGCTTCGAGGTAAAATCCGCGCTCGAGCGGACCGAGCACCGAGACGGGAGTGACCCGCTTGCCGGCACGTTCGAGCTTCTTCGCGATGGTTTTCGACCATTCATCGTCGACGCCGACGATCGCGGTGCCGTGCGCCGGCACGCCTTCGACGAGCCGCGCCTTGATCGCCGCATAGCGCTCGATCGTGCCGTGGCGGTCGAGATGATCCGGCGAGACGTTGAGCAGGATGCCGACGGAGGGATCGAGACTCGGCGCAAGCTCGATCTGATAGGACGAGCATTCGACCACATGCGCGCGGTCCGGTGCCGGCGGATCGAGCGAGAGCACCGCAACGCCGATATTGCCGCCGCGCTGCGCGGCCATGCCGGCCGTTTCGAGCACGTGGGCGATCAGCGCGGTCGTGGTCGATTTGCCGTTGGTGCCGGTCACGGCGACGAACGGCGCCCCGGGCACGACCGCACGGCGCTCGCGGCAATAGAGCTCGACATCGCCGATGACCTCGACGCCCGCATTGCGCGCGAGCGCGACGCTCCAGTGGGGCGTCGGATGGGTCAACGGCACGCCGGGCGACAGCACGAGCGCGGCGATGCCACCCCAATCGAGCTTGCGCAGATCCGCGGTCGCGACGCCGCGGGTTGCCGCCGCCGCGACCTTCGTCGCATCATCGTCGAACGCGATCGCCCGAGCGCCGCCGGCACGCAACGCCGCGCAAGTCGCAAGCCCGGAGGTACCGAGCCCGAACACGGCGACGTTCTTGCCGGCGAGCGTCGTGACCGGGATCACGTCGCCTCTCCGACTTCGGACCGCGCGCAAAACGCGCCGCAAACGGCTCCCTCCCCCCTTGTGGGGGAGGGATGGGGAGGGGGGCCCTCGCAGCCGGGCTGCGCCGTACCCCCCTCCCGATCCGCGCGCACAGCGCGCGGATCGACCTCCCCCACAAGGGGGGAGGTGTCTGGAGCAAGCGGACCGGCCGTACTCAAATCGCAGCTCGGCATTTGGTCATCACCGCAGCTTCAGCGTCGAGAGGCCGGCGAGCGCCAGCACCACCGAGACGATCCAGAATCGGATGACGATCTGCGGCTCGGTCCAGCCGAGCTGCTCGAAATGATGATGGATCGGCGCCATCTTGAACACGCGCTTGCCGGTGAGCTTGAACGATACGACCTGCACGATCACCGAGACGGCCTCGAGCACGAACAGGCCGCCGATCACCGCGAGCACGATCTCGTGCTTGGTGGCGACCGCGACCGCGCCCAGCAGTCCGCCGAGCGCGAGCGAGCCGGTGTCGCCCATGAAGATCGACGCGGGCGGCGCGTTGAACCACAGGAATCCCAGCCCCGCGCCGATCACCGCGCCGCACAGCACCGTGAGCTCGCCGGTGCCGGCGACATAGTGAATCTGCAGATAGTCGGCGAACACCACGTTTCCGGAGAGGTACGAGATCATGCCGAAGCTCGCCGCCGCGATCATGACCGGCACGATGGCGAGGCCATCGAGCCCGTCGGTGAGATTCACCGCGTTGCCGGCCCCTACGATGATGAATGCGCTGAAGCCCAGGAAGAACCAGCCGAGATCGACCACGAACTCCTTGAAGAACGGAAACACCAGCGAGGTGGCGAACGGGGCGCGCCCGAGCACCGCGATGACGAGACACGCGGCGATCGCGATCGCGGCTTCGATCAGCAGCCGGGTTCGCGCCGAGAAGCCGTTGTGGCTCTGCCGGCTGACCTTGAGATAATCGTCGTAGAAGCCGACCAGCGCGAAGCCGAGCGTCACGCCGAGCACGGTCCACACATAGGGGTTGAGCGGATTGGCCCACAGCAGCGTGGAGACCACGAGGCCGGAGAGAATCATCAACCCGCCCATGGTCGGCGTGCCGATCTTGTTGACGAGATGCGAGGCGGGTCCGTCGGACCGAATGGGCTGGCCCTTGCCTTGCAGCAGGCGCAGCAGATTGATGATCGCGGGTCCGAACAGGAACACGAACACGAGCGCGGTCACGACCGCGCCGCCGGTGCGAAACGTGATGTAGCGAAAGACGTTCAGGACCGTGATCTTGTCGGAAAGTTCCGTCAAAAAATACAGCATGCGTGTCAGCCTTGTGCGGCCGCCGGCGTTGCGGCCTCCTGAACGGGAAATCGACGCGCCAGCGCCTTCACGATCGGCCCCATGCGCGAGCCGAGCGAACCTTTGATCATGATCACGTCGCCGCCCTGCACGGTCGCGAGCAGGTCGGCTTCGAGCGCCGCGGAGGTCTCCGCGTAGCCGCCGCGGCGCTCGGGCGGAAGCTTGTCCCACAAGGCGCGCATCAGCGGGCCCGCGCAGAACACCAGATCGATGTCGTGGGCGATGATCGGTGCGGCGAGATCGCAATGGAATTCCGCGGCGCGACGCCCGAGCTCCAGCATGTCGCCGAGGACCGCGATGCGGCGCCCGCGACCCTTGACCGACACCTGGCCGAGAAGCGCCAGCGCCGCGCGCATCGAAGCCGGATTGGCATTGTAGCTCTCGTCGATCAGCAGCGCGGCGCCGCCGGGCGCCTGGAGCTCGATGCGCTGACCGCGCCCGCTCGGCGGCCTGAGCTCCGCGAGCGAAAGTGCGCCGAGGGCGAGATCGGCACCCAGGAGCGCCGCGGCCGCGAGCACGGCGAGCGAATTGAGCACGACGTGGCGGCCCGGCGCGCCGAGCTTGTAGATCACGTCGCCGCCGAGAACGTTCGCGTGCACGCTCGATCCGTCCGGCCGCAGCGACACGTCGAGAAGCCGCGCATCGGCCTCTTCGTGCTCGCCGAAGCTCACGATCCTCGCCGCTCCCGCGGCTCGCGCCGCACCCGCGAGGCGCGCGTAGAGCGGGCTGTCGCGGTTGATGACGGCGGCACCATCGGGCTCGAGGCCGACAAAGATCTCGGCCTTGGCGTCGGCAATCGCCTCGACGGTATCGAAAAACTCGAGATGCACCGGCTCGACTGCGGTGATCACCGCGACGTGGGGCCGGACGAGGCGCGTGAGCGGCGTGATCTCTCCTTGATGATTCATGCCGATCTCGAAAACGGCAAAGCGCGCCTGAGGCGGCAGCCGCGCCAGCGAGAGCGGCACGCCCCAGTGATTGTTGTAGGAAGCGGCCGAAGCGTGAGTCTCGCCTTGCTGCGCGAGCAACAGGCGCAAGGCTTCCTTGGTCCCGGTCTTGCCGACCGATCCGGTGATCGCGGCAATGCGCGCTCGGCTGCGCGCCCGCGCCGCGGCGGCGAGGTCGCGCAAGCCGCAAAGGACGTCGGGCACGACAAGAAGCGGCGCCCGAGACGGCATCGCGCGCTGCTTTTCCTCCGCGACGACCGCAAGCGCGGCGCCGCGTTCGAGTGCGGCCCCGACGAACTCGTGGCCGTCGCGGTTCTCTCCCAGAATGGCGAAGAATGCTTCGCCGGGCTCGATGCTGCGGCTGTCGATCGAAATCCCGCGGGCCGCCGCAGGCAGCGGCCCGGCGCGCGCGGCTCGCATCGCCGCAGCCATGGCCTCGACGGTCCACAGCGCGCGATCGCTCATGCGACCTTCTCCTCGAGCGCCGACAAGACCGCCTCGTGATCCGTGAACGGCAACACCCGGTCGCCGACGATTTGGCCGGTTTCGTGGCCTTTCCCCGCAATCAGCAGCACGTCCCCGGGTTTCATCTCGGCGATGGCGCGGCGGATCGCTTCGCGCCGGTCCGGGATTTCCAGCGCGCCGGGCGCCGAGGCGAGGATCGCGGCACGGATCGCCGCCGGATCCTCGGTGCGAGGATTGTCATCGGTGACCATCACTCGGTCGGCATTTCGCACCGCGGCCGCGCCCATGAGCGGCCGTTTGCCGGGATCGCGATCGCCCCCGGCGCCGAACACCACGATGAGCCGATCTCGCGCGTAGGGCCGCAGCGCCGCGAGCGCTTTCGCGAGCGCATCGGGCTTGTGCGCGTAATCGACGAAGACCGGCGCGCCGTTCTTGCGGCCGACGAGCTCGAGCCTGCCCTTGGCGCCGCGCAGGCGTTCGAGGTGCGAGAACACCGCTTGCGCTTCCTCTCCGGCCGCAATCAACAGGCCGGCCGCGAGGAGCGCATTTTCGATCTGGAACTCGCCCACGAGCGGCAGCCGGATGTGGAACGTCTTGCCCGCGTGCTCGATGCGCAGACGTTGGGCAAAGCCGTCGATTTCCCTGCCGAGGAGCCGAATACCCCGGCCGCGGCGCCCCACGGTCAGCACGCGCAAACCACGCGCCGAGGCGGTGCTGAGCACCCGCTCCGCCTGCTCGTGATCGGCGGCAACAACGGCGCCCGCCTCGGGCGTCAACAGAGTTTCGAACAACCGCAGCTTTGCCCGGAAATAGCTTTCGAGATCGCGGTGGTAATCGAGGTGATCGCGGCTCAGATTCGTGAACGCGCCGGCGCGAAGCCGCACGCCGTCGAGGCGGCGCTGATCGAGCCCGTGGGAGGACGCCTCGATCGCCGCATGGGTGATGCCGGATGCGGCCAGGCTTTCGAGCGCGCGGTGCAGCGCGATGGGGTCGGGCGTGGTCAGGGAACCATGGGACTCGATTCCCGGCCCATGGATGCCGAGTGTGCCGATGCTTGCGGCCCGTCGGCCCAGTCCGGTCCAGATCTGTTTGGCGTAATCGACGACCGAGGTCTTGCCGCTCGTTCCGGTCACCGCGACCATCGCGTCCGGCTGGCGGGGGAAGAAGCGGGAAGCGGCGAGTGCCAGCGCGCGGCGGGCATCCGGCACCTGCACGAATGGGACATTCGGCACTGATGCGGGCGGGCGCTCGGCCACGATTGCGACCGCCCCGGCCGCGACGGCTTCGGCCGCGAACGCCAGCCCATCTGTCTTGACCCCGCTCACGGCGACGAACAGGTCGCCCGGCCGCACCTTGCGGCTATCGGCCGCCACGCCGCGGACTTCCGTCTCGGCATGCCGCAGGTCGAGCTTCCCATCGCTTAGAACGTCGGCGAGCTTCATCGCGGGTGTTCGGCTCCTCGCAGCCTGGTGGCGCGCCGGCCGCGCTCAGCGCGCCTCTCTGGCACTCGTCAGGATCAGCCGGTCGGCCGGCGGCAGATCGAACCGCGGCTCGATCCCGAGCAGCGGCGCGATGCGGGCGATGACTTTGCCCGCGGTGGGCGCCGCGTTCCAGCCGGAAGTGGTGAAGCCGTGGGTGTCCGGCGCCGCCTGCGGCTCGTCGAGAATGACGGTCAGTAGATACCGCGGCTGGTCCGCCGGCAGAACCGCCATGAAGGTATTGAACACTTTGCTCTTGGAATAGCGGCCGCCCACCACCTTTTCCGAGGTGCCGGTCTTGCCGCCGACGTAATAGCCCTTCACGTCGGCCTTGGTGGCCGTGCCCTTCTCGGCGTTGAGGCGCATCAGGTAGCGCATCTTTTCGCTGGTTTCGGGCTTGACCACGGCCTTGGCGAGAGCCCGCGCTTCCGCCTCGCTGCGCTTGAGGAAGGTCGGCGCAATGAGGTAGCCGCCGTTGAGGAGCGCGCCGACCGCCATCACGGCCTGCAGCGGCGCAACGGAGAGGCCGTGGCCGAACGCGATCGTCACGGTGTTGAGCTCGCCCCAGCGTTTGGGCACCAGCGGCTCGGCGCTCTCCGGCAGCTCGGTGCGCAGCCGGTCGAGCTGCCCCATTTTTTTCAGGAAAGCCCGATGGGGATCGACGCCGATCGCGAGCGCCATGCGGGCGGTGCCGATATTCGACGAATAGGTGAAGATTTCCGGCACGCTGAGCACGCGATTCTGGGCGTGATAATCGCCGATGCTGAACTTGCCGTAGCGCAGCGGCACGCGAGCGTCGAAGGTCGAGGCGAGCGTCACCTTGCCGGAATCGAGCGCCATCGCCAGGGTCAAGGCCTTGAACGTCGATCCCATTTCATAGACGCCGGTCGTGAGCCGGTTCATGCGGTTGGGATCGATGGCCTGCCGTGGATTGTTGGGATCGTAGTCGGGGAGCGAGACGAGCGCGATCACTTCACCGGTGCGCACGTCGGTGACGAGGCCTGCGGCGGCCTTGGCCTTGAATTTCTCCTGCGCGGCGATGAGCTCGTCGCGCACCGCATGCTGCACGCGCAGGTCGAGGGCGAGAACGACCGGGTTCTGCAGCCGGTCGGTGGCGAAACCGGCGATATGCAGGGCAGCGAGCCCGCTCGCGTCCAGCCATTTCTCGATTCCCGCGATGCCCTGGTTGTCGATGTTGACGTGGCCGATGACGTGCGAGACCTCCTGCGCGTTGGGATACACGCGCTTGTTCTCGTCGAGGAATCCGATTCCGGGAATTCCGAGGTGGTGGATGTCCTGTTGTTGCTTGCTCGAGATCTCCCGCTTCAGCCAGACGAAGCCGCGTTTGGAAGCGAGCCGTTCGCGCAGCTCGCCCGCATCGAGATCGGGCAGCACCGCAGTGAGCAGCTCGACGGCCTCGTCGACGTCGATCAGCTTGCGCGGCTCGGCGAACAAAGACGGCGCCTTGACGTCGGTTGCGAGAATCTCGCCGTTGCGGTCGAGAATGTCGGGACGGGCGGTTGCGACCGCGTCTTGCGCGGTGCTGCGCCGGGCGACGTGTACGTCGGGCGCGACCCCGTGCATCACGAGGCGCGCGGCGATCACCGCATAGATCGCCGCGAACGCCGCAATCGCCAGCGCCACCCGCGCCTTTGCCTTGGCGCCGCGGTCGGCGGTGGCGCCGTAGAGCAAACGGTGAAGCAGGCGCTCGCGCGGTTTCTCGTCGCGGGATTCCGGCGGACCTGGCGCGGGCGCGTGCATGAAGGGTCACCGCGGCTGCGGGACGCTGCCGGTCGACCGCTCGCCGCGCGGCTCGGCGTCGACGAGGATTCCGAAGGAGTCGACGGGCGGCACGAGGTCGATCGGCCGCTCCGGCAATTGCTGAAGGTTGTCGCGCTGCCCGAGCTCGATCGGCTTGAGCGGCAGATGGCGGCGAGCCAGCGCCTGAATGCGTTCCGGACCGTCGAGCGCGGTCCATTCCGCGCGCAGCGCCGCGACCGCGTCGCGCTCGCGGCGGATGTCCGCGCGCAGTCTTGCGGCCCGCTCCGCCTGCAGGGTCGATTCGAATTTGATCTTGTAGACGTCGGCGGCGGCGAGCACGAGCGCGGCGAGCACTCCGATATGGAGAATGCGCAGCATCAGGTCCGGCCCAGGATCTCGTCGAGGCTCGGCAGCCGCGGCAGCGCTTCCGGTTGGCCGAATGCGGCGGCATCCGTGCGTTCGGCGCCGCGCAGCTTGGCCGAGCGGGCGCGCGGATTGGCGGCAAGCTCCGTCGCACCGGGAACGACCGGTCGTTTGGTTAGAATGCGGAAGCTCGGCGCCCGGGCTGCGCGCTCGGGCAGATGCCGCGACGGCAAGCCGGGCTTCGCGCGCGCCGCCAAGAAATTCTTCACGATGCGGTCCTCGAGCGAATGGAACGCGATCACCACGAGCCGGCCGCCGGGAGCAAGCAGACGTTCGCCAGCAACGAGCGCCTGCGCGAGGTTGCGGAGCTCGTCGTTGACGAAAATCCGCAGTGCCTGGAAGGTGCGAGTCGCCGGGTGAATGTCGCCGGGGCGTGCCCGCACGACGCGCGCGACGATGCCCGCAAGCTGCGCGGTCGTGCGGATCGGCTCATCGCGCCGCGCCGCTACGATCGCCCGCGCGACGGCGCGCGCGTGCCGTTCCTCGCCGAGCGTCGCGACGATCGCGGCAAGCTCACGCTCCGAGGCGCGTGCCAGGATCTCGGCCGCGGTCGGTCCGGCGCCGTTCATGCGCATGTCGAGCGGCCCATCGAGCCGGAACGAAAAGCCGCGCTCGGCGTGACCGAGCTGCATCGATGAGACGCCGAGGTCGAGCAGAATTCCCTGCACGGCATCGAAGCCGAGTTCGCGCGCAACGACGTCGAGCTCGGCGAAATTCGCTTGCGCGAGGGTGAGGCGCCCGCCGGCGCGCTCGACGAGATCGGCGCCCATCGCGACCGCATGAGGGTCGCGATCGAGCCCGAGCACCTGCACGTCGCCCGCCGCTAGGATCGCGCGGGCGTGACCCCCGGCCCCGAACGTGGCATCGACGTAGATCCCGCCGTCACGCACGGCCAGGAGCTCGATCGCCTGCGGACCGAGCACGGGAATGTGAGGGGCCGGTCCGCCAGCGACAGCCGGTTGCCCGCTGTCGCGGCCCATCATCATTCCCGTGCTCCGAGCGGGTCTTCCGCCGCCATCCGGGAGCCCAATTGCCTCTTCAGCGCGCGCACTTTCCCGGTGGCCTCCGCGAGCTGCGCGCGGAAGCGTTCGGGCTCCCAGATCTGAAACTTGTGGCCGAGCCCCACGAAGGCGACCGCCTCGCCGACCCCCGCATGGGCTTTGAGCGGCTCCGACAGGATCACCCTGCCCTCGCCGTCGATCTTCAACGTCTCGCTCGTGCCGTAGAGCGCCGCCGAAAAGTCCTCCCGCTCGTCCGAGAACGGGGGAAAGCGGCCGATCAGCTGCTCGATCTCGGCGAGCAGCGCGTTGCCCCCGGCATCGAGCGCCGGCCGATCGAGCGCGGGATAGACGTAGAGGCCGTCGAAGCCGTCCCGCGCCAGGACGCCACGGTACGACGCTGGGATCGAGACCCTGCCTTTGGCGTCGAGGCGCAACGTGAAATTGGACACGAACCGGTCCATGTCGCTTCTCGCCCCGCCCTGTCCGCTCCCGATGCGCCGTGCAGGCGTCTTCTTGGTCGGGATCGAGGTCGTCTCCGCTAGCCAGAACGGTGACCGTGAACGACCTCTGTGGGAAATCTTGGGATATCATGGGATATAATGGTCGTCAATGGAATGGGAACGCGAAATCCCGTTCCCCCCGTTGACGGATTAACGCCCTATAAACTTAAGGAAGCGTTTGCGGCGGGTTCGCTTTCACTGCCGCCCCGGATCGTCCCTACAACGGCTGCTATGTCGGGCTTCTCGCCGGATTCCCCGCTCGTGACCGCGGTGAGAGCATCGCCGAACCACGGCGAGCGCAGCGGGGGGCGGCGCCCCGACATGATCGTGCTGCACTACACCGGGATGGAGAGCGCAGATGCGGCGCTCGATCGCCTTTGCGGGATCGGGCAGCAGCCCGAACCCCTCGTCTCGGCGCATTATTTCGTGCACGAGGATGGCCGGATCATCCAATGCGTGCCCGAGATGCGGCGTGCCTGGCATGCGGGCGCCTCCTCCTGGGAAGGCGAGGAGGACGTCAACTCGCGCTCGATCGGCATCGAGATCGTCAATCCCGGGCACGATTTCGGCTATCCGGACTTTCCGGCGGCGCAAATTCGCCAGGTCATTGCGCTGTGCCGGGACGTCCTGGACCGGCACGGGATCCGGGCAGACCGCATCCTCGCGCATTCCGACGTGGCGCCGAGCCGCAAGCAGGATCCCGGCGAGAAATTTCCTTGGGCGAAACTGTTCGAGGCGGGCGTCGGGCACTGGGTCGAACCGACACCGATCGCGGGCGGACCCGGGCTCGAGCCCGGCGACCGCAGCGCCGCGGTGTCGCAGCTCCAAGGCCTGTTCGCCGAGTACGGCTACGGCATCAACCCGACGGGTTTTTTCGGGGACCAGACCCGCGACGTCGTCGCGGCATTCCAGCGCCACTTTCGCCCCGCGCGTGTCGACGGCGTCGCCGACGGCTCGACGCTCGACACGTTGGAGCGCCTGCTGATCGGCCGGCGCTTGCTTGTTGCGGCAGCGACGCAGGGCCGCCCGGCACGATCGTGACGACCTGCGGCGTGCGAACGGCGAAGCAGATGTGCGGCACGCCGGCCGGCGCGTCCGTTTCGGCTCGATCGTGCAACGCAGTCCGGCTCGAGTTCGACGCAGCGAGCCGGCAGCAGGTGCCCCGCCGCTAGGGTGCCAATTCTCCGAGCACGACGGCTTTTCTCGCTCCGGTTGCGGTCGGCACGTTGCCGGCCCTGCCCGACAGGGTCTCGTTGGCCAAGATTGCGAAGCCAAGCGCCTCCTTGGCGTCGTTGACCTCTTTGGCTTGCTTGTCGAGTTCCCGGATTTCGATCTGCGGCAGCAGCTCGCGGATCCGCCGCATCAACGTCCTGTTGTAGCAGCCTCCGCCGGTGAACGTGATATGCGCGAGATCATGATGCAGCAGAACGAAGCTCGTGTAGGCTCGTGCGATCGAGAGCGCGGAAAACTCGACTCCCGTTCTCAACAGATCCAAGGGTCGCGCGCCTTTGTATTTGTCCCCGAAGGCGCGCAGCACCCCGGGGCCGAACTCATCGTATCCCGCGGCCTTGGGCGGCGGATGGCGTAGAAACGGGATCGCCATCATTTCCTCCAGAAGCTCGGGAACCGCCGTCCCCTGTGCGGACAATCGCCCGTCCTGATCCATGCCGGAATCGTTCCCGGGAACGAGCCGAGCGAAGAAATCGATCGGCATGTTTGCCGGTCCCGTATCGAACGCGATCACATTCTCCAATTTCGGCGTGACGACCGTGACATTGGAAATGCTGCCGAGGTTGTTCAACGCGACGGTTCTGTCCTTGTCCCGGTACAAGACGTAGTCGACGAGCGGGATGAGGGGCGCACCCTGTCCGCCCGCCGCCATGTCGCGCACCCTGAAATTCGATATCGTCGGAATTCCCGTTTGTTCGGAAATGATGGACCCGAAGCCGACCTGGAGGGTTGAAGGAATCCCGTCGCTGCCTGGCGGCACGTGAGCAATCGATTGCCCGTGGGATCCGATGGCGTCCACGTCAGCCGCGCTCAGCGCCCTCGCGGCGAGGAAATCGTTCACGCATTGCGCGAATTCGTTCGCGACGAGGAAATTCGCCTGGCAGACGTCGCGCACGGTCCCTTCCCTCGCGGCGAGCAGCATGTCCCGTATGCGGGGCTCGTATCGCCGGTAGAAGCTGTCGATCAGGCGCACCGAGAGCTCCGGAAAAGCTCCGGAGATTTCCACGAACGCAAGATCCACGCCGTCCATGCTCATGCCCGACATCAGGCCGACGATTCGCCGTTTCGTCTTGCGGATCGCGTTCAGCAATTTATCCAGCGACATCTGAAACCCTCTGCGCGCGAGTCGCGGTTCATGCGAGGCTCATTTTGTCCCGCCGATCCGCTCATTGCGGCAGGCGCTCTTGCGCTCATTCCAGTTGCGCGGGTTCGGCGAAGCTTCCCCTCTGCCACGGGTCAGTCGATTGCCGGCGGCAGAAAATAGCCGGTGATCGGCTGTGGCAATCATAGACAGCATATTCGATTGTTGAGAATCGCCCTGGATTCCGGCAAGCCTGCGAAACCCGCAACATTCGTGAAGCACGGCGTTCAAGACCGTTCCGGCGCCGCGGCGGCCCCTTGACGGGAAATCCGCCTCACCCCATTCCTAAAGCGTCAGTCGGCCGGACGGCTGCTGCGGCAAGGACCGAAAGGTTGCCGCGGAGGAAAGTCCGGGCTCCATGGACATGCGGTGCCGGATAACGTCCGGCGAGGGTGACCCCAGGGAAAGTGCCACAGAGAAGCGAGACCGCCGCGGCTGAAATCCCGCGGCAAGGGTGAAACGGTGCGGTAAGAGCGCACCGCGTCTGCGGCAACGCAGGCGGCACGGCAAACCCCACCGGGAGCAAGACCGAATAGGGGCGGCAGGGGAGCAATCCCCGGATCGATGTCCGGATCGGCCGCCCGGGTAGGTTGCTCGAAGCGCCGGGCAACCGGCGTTCAAGAGGAATGGCCGTCGCGCGCAGGGCGGCGTATCGGGCCCTGCGCCCTACAGAACCCGGCTTACAGGCCGGCTGGCGTGATTATGGGGCGTCCGGCGGAAAGACCGCCGGGCGCCCCTCCATTTTAAATCGCCGTAGAGGGGGGAACCGACGATACCGGCTGGTCTGCCAACAGGCGTCGCAACACTTCGTCTTTGTCTCTAATAGGAATGTACAGGTCAGCTATGATCGCGAGCGGCAGATTTCTATCCGCATGACCCAAATCGCTCCTGATAACCTTGACTAACTCGGCGAGCTTGTCTCGAACCGCGAATGTCCAGAGTAGCTTTTGCTGTTCGGTCATTTCGGGCGTCGGGGTCTTTACAACAGTTTGGAATTCATGCCATTCCAAAATGGCATCTGCCGATCCCCACATTACCAGCGCATAGTTTATGTCATAGAAATAGTTCATCAATTTTTCTTCAGCTAACTGAAGATTGGATGCCGACGTCTTTATAAAGTACATCATGAAATCGAATATTTTTTGATACGCTTCGACTTTCTTTTCTCGTATCTTGAATTCGAGTTCCCGCTTCCTCTGAACAAAATTGGACGTTATCGCGACTCCAAACGCGACGATGGCGGCTATAATTGCCGATGCAATCGGCGCCTCTAATTAACTAAATAAACGATAGGCTATGTAGGCAAGAAGAGCTGAGAACGCCAGAGAAAAAATCGTTCCCACGAGAGGAAGAAATCTTGCCGGAATCCAAAACATTGTCTTCCTCGCGAGCAACAATCTGGTCCATGACCACTTACGAGAACCGAATCATACGACTAATCTTTGCGTATTAGGCCAGCTGAATCATGCGACTGCTGTGCAATCCTGTGTACTCAACGGCAAATAGTAATGTGAACTCTCTTGCTAAAGGCGTCCCGCCCGGTTTAATCTAGCTAGTCAGCTAGATGGTAAGCAGATGATCGAGATCGGCGCCTTTGAGGCCAAGAACAAACTTTCTGCCCTGCTCGACCAGGTGGAGAGCGGCAACGAGGTGGTCATCACGCGGCGGGGGCGCCCTGTGGCCAAGCTCGTTCCCGTCGAGGGGGTGGCCGATCGCAAGCAAGCAAGGGAAGCCGCGCGGCATATTCGCGAGCTCGCCAAGGCGATGAACCTCGGCTCATTCGATTGGGAGGAATGGAAACGGTACCGCGACAAAGGGCGTCCGTAGCGTGGCGGCAGTTGTGATCGATTCCTCGGCCACGGTTGCCTGGTTCGTGCCGGACGAGCAGGGAGCTGGATCGCAGCGACTTCTCGATCTTGTGACGGAAGAGGGCGCTCTCGTTACTAGCCTTTGGCCGATCGAGGTGGCCAATGCGCTCCTGTTCGCAGTTCGGCAGAATCGCGTGTCTCGAACGCATTGCGAGCGCGCCTTGCAATATCTCGCGAGGCTGCCGATCGAGATCGACCCGGAGACAACGGGACGAGCATGGGGTCCTACTTTCGAACTTGCGGTGCGCTTTGGACTTACGATCTATGACGCGACTTATCTCGAATTGGCGGATCGACGCGAGCTGCCGTTGGCCTCGCTCGATCGCGAGCTGCGCGCGGCGGGTCGAGCGCTCGGCCTAAAATTGCTTGGAACTTGAAGATTCCTCTGGGTCCAATTGCCTTTGACTTCAACACAACTACGGAAATGATTGAGCCTCGCGCTTCTGCGAAGCGCTCGCGTTTCGGAACGGAGCGATGACCGCGGCCGAGCCACAGCGTTGGGAGTTCTGGATCGACCGCGGCGGCACGTTCACCGACGTGATCGGCAGGAAGCCGGACGGCTCGCTCGTCGCGCACAAGCTGCTGTCGGACAATCCCGAGGCCTATCGCGACGCCGCCGTGCAGGGCATCCGCGACCTGCTCGGCCTCGCGCCGGGCGCGCCGATTCCGCCGGGGTGCATCGGCTCGATCAAAATGGGTACCACGGTCGCGACCAACGCGCTGCTCGAGCGCAAGGGCGGGCGCACGCTGCTGGTCACCACGCGGGGCTTTCGCGACGCGCTCAAGATCGGTTATCAGGCGCGTCCCAAAATCTTTGCAAAGAAGATCGTCAAGCCCGCGATCCTCTACGAGCGCGTCGTCGAGATCGAGGAGCGCGTGCGCGCCGACGGCACGGTCGAGCGCGCCCCCGATCTCGCGCATGTCCGCGTCGTGCTCGAAACCGCAAAGGCCGACGGCATCGCCGCGGTCGCGATCGTGTTCATGCACGCCTACCGTTACCCCGAGCACGAGCGCGGCGTTGCCGCGCTCGCGCGAAAACTAGGTTTTCCGCAGGTATCGGCGAGCCACGAAATTTCGCCGCTGATCAAGCTCGTCGGCCGCGGCGACACCACCGTGGTCGACGCGTATCTCTCGCCGATCATCGCGCGCTACGTGGCGCAGGTCGCCCAGGAAATCGGCCTGTCAGTCACCTCCCCCCTTGCCGGGGAGGTCGGCGCGAAGCCTTCAACGGAGGGGCGACGAAGCAAACAAGATACCCCTCTCCCGGGCCCTCCCCCACAAGGGGGGAGGGAGCCGGAGAGGCCTCAGAACGAAACCGTGCGCCTCATGTTCATGATGTCGTCGGGCGGGCTCACGGCGGCCGACCTGTTCCAGGGCAAGGACGCGATCCTCTCCGGTCCCGCGGGCGGCGTGGTCGGAATGGCGGAAACCGGCCGCGCCGCCGGCTTCGAGCGGCTGATCGGCTTCGACATGGGCGGCACCTCGACCGACGTCAGCCATTTCGACGGCGAGTACGAGCGCGCGTTCGAGACCGAGGTCGCGGGCGTGCGCATGCGCGCGCCCATGATGCTGATCCACACGGTCGCGGCCGGCGGCGGCTCGATCCTGCATTTCGACGGCTCGCGCTTTCGCGTCGGCCCGGATTCCGCCGGTGCCAATCCCGGCCCGAAATGCTACCGCCGCGGCGGGCCGCTGGCACTCACCGATGCCAACGTGATGGCCGGCAAGCTCATCCGGGAATTTTTTCCGAAAATCTTCGGGCCGCATCAGGACCAGCCGCTCGACGACGAGGCGGTGCACGGCGCATTCGCGAAACTGGCGAGCCAGGTCGGCGACGGCCGCTCGCCCGAACAGGTCGCGGACGGATTCGTGCGGATCGCCGTCGAGAACATGGCGAACGCCATCAAGAAGATCTCGGTGGAGCGCGGCTACGATGTGACGCGCTATGCGCTCAATTGCTTCGGCGGCGCCGGCGGCCAGCACGCCTGCCTGGTCGCCGACGCGCTCGGAATGACCAAGATCCTGATCCATCCGCTGTCCTCGCTGCTCTCCGCCTACGGCATGGGATTGGCCGAGATCCGCGCGACGCGCGAGCAGGCGATCGAAGCGCCGCTCGGGCCGGAGGCGCTCGCGGAGATTTCCGGCGTCGGATGCCGGCTCGGCGAGGAGGCGCGCGCCGAGGTCATCGGACAGGGGGTGAGTGCGCGCGACGTGCAGGTCCACGTGCGCGCGCACGTGCGCTATGCCGGCACCGATACGGCGCTGCTCGTGCCGGCGTTCGTGATCCCTCCCCGGAACGGGGAGGAGATTTTGCACGGAGCGAGCCGCAGTCACCCCCCTCTCCCCGGAGGGGAGAGGGATGGGGTGAGGGGGGACCGCGCTTCATTCCATCAGAAGGATCGTGACCCCCTCACCCGGCGGCCTGCGGCCGCCGACCCCGGATCAGGTCCGGGGCAGGCTCTCTCCCCTCCGGGGAGAGGTGAAGGGCTGCGGCCGGCGACCTCCCCTGAAGGGGCAGCAGATCCCGCGGCGATGCGATCCGCGTTCGAGGCCGCGCATCGCTCCCGCTTCGGCTTCATCGATCCGACCAGGAGTCTCGTCGTCGAGGCCGTTTCCGTGGAGGCGGTCGGCGCATCGCGAAAATTCGAGGAGCCGAGCCTGCCGGGCGTCGAAACGGAGCCGGCGCCCGCGCAGCAAACCCGGTTCTATTCCGGCGGCGCCTGGCACGAGGCGAAGGTATTCCTGCGCGACCGGCTCGGCGCGGGCCAACGGATCACGGGACCCGCGATCCTGATCGAGCCGCATCAAACGGTGGTGGTCGAGCCAGGCTGGCAGGCGCGGATCACGGCCAAGAACCACGTGGTGTTGGAGCGCATCGTGGCGCTCGCCCGGCGCAAAGCCATCGGAACCGAAGCCGACCCGGTGATGCTCGAGATCTTCAACAACCTGTTCATGTCGATCGCGGAGCAGATGGGTGTGTCGCTGCAGAACACCGCCTACTCCGTGAACATCAAGGAGCGGCTCGATTTCTCCTGCGCGGTGTTCGACGAGCAAGGCTCGCTGGTCGCCAACGCGCCGCACATGCCGGTGCATCTCGGCTCGATGGACCGCGCGGTCGAGACCATCATCCGCGAAAACGCCGGAAGCATCCGGCCGGGCGACGTCTACGCGATCAACGCGCCCTATAACGGCGGCACGCATCTGCCCGACATCACCGTGTGCACGCCGGTGTTCGACGAAGCCGGGCGCGAAATCCTGTTCTGGGTCGCAAGCCGGGGCCACCATGCCGACGTCGGCGGCATCTCGCCGGGCTCGATGTCGCCGCACGCGACCGATATCGAGCAGGAAGGGGTCTACATCGACAATTTCCGGCTGGTCGAGCAGGGCAGTTTCCGCGAGCGCGAGCTCGAAGCGCTGCTCACGCAGGCGCGGTATCCGGCGCGCAATCCGCGCCAGAACATCAATGATCTAAAAGCCCAGATCGCCGCAAACGAGAAGGGCACCCACGAGCTGCGCAAGATGGTTTCCCAGTTCGGACTGCCGGTGGTGCGCGCCTATATGGGTCACGTCCAGGACAACGCGGCCGAAAGCGTGCGCCGCGTCATCGACCGCATCCACGATGCCGCCTTCGCATATGAAATGGACCAGGGCACCTGGATCAAGGTGAAGATCGCGGTCGACAAGGCCAGCCGCGAGGCCACCGTGGATTTCACCGGCACGTCGCCGCAGCAGGACAACAATTTCAACGCGCCCGAACCGGTGACGCGCGCGGCGGTGCTCTACGTGTTCCGCGTAATGGTCGATGATGAGATTCCGATGAACGCCGGCTGTCTGCGGCCGATCCGCATCATCATTCCGGAAAACTCGATGCTGTCGCCGAAATATCCGGCCGCGGTCGTCGCCGGCAACGTCGAGACCTCCCAGGCCGTCACCAACTGCCTGTTCGGCGCGCTCGGCGCGCTCGCCGCCGCCCAGGGCACCATGAACAACCTCAATTTCGGCAACGAGAAATACCAATATTACGAGACGATCTGTTCCGGCTCGCCGGCCGGTCCGGGATTCGACGGCGCGGATGCCGTGCACACCCACATGACCAACACACGGCTGACGGATCCCGAAGTGCTGGAGTTTCGCTACCCGGTGCTGCTCGAAGACTTCCACATCCGAGCGGGCTCGGGCGGACGCGGGCAATGGCACGCCGGCAACGGCGTACGGCGCACGATCCGATTCCTGGAGGAGATGGATTGCACCATCCTGTCCAGCCACCGCCGCGTGCGCCCGTTCGGGCTCGCGGGCGGCGAGCCCGGCCAGGTCGGCGAGAACTGGGTGCGGCGCCGAGACGGCCGCATGGAGCGGCTCGCAGGCTGCGATGCGACAACGATCGGCCCGGGCGAAGCGGTCGTGATTGAGCCGCCGACCGCGGGCGGCTACGGCGATCCGAAGGCGCGCAAGAGCTGAGCGCGCGGTGCTGCCGTCCACAAAAAAGCCGCGCGGGCCTGACATCGTGGCGCTGCGGACGGCCTTCGGCGTCCTCGGGCTTGGGCGGTTTGCCGCAAGCACTTCCTGGATTATAGGTGCCCCTGCTGCCCAGCGTGGCAGTCCCGCCCCCGAATGGATTCCCGTGCCGGACCGCGATCAAGCCTCACGCTTTGCTGGAGTGCGCGTGCTCATCATCGAGGATGAGACGCTGATCTCGCTGCTGCTCGAAGACATGCTCACCGAGCTCGGCTGCACGGTTCTGGGCTCGGCATCGAGCGTCGAGGCGGCGATCGAGATGCTCGATCGGGCGGCGCCGGGCGTGGTGGTGCTCGACATCAATCTCGCCGGCGAGAAGAGCTATGCGGTCGCCGAAGCACTGGTCGAGCGGCGGGTACCGTTCGTGTTTTCGACCGGCTACGCGGACGGTCGGCTCGATGCGCCCTGGCAAGGCCGGCCGGTGCTGCAAAAACCTTTCGGCCAGGAGCAGCTTGCCCAAGCCCTGGACGCGGCCCTGAAATCCTGAGCGGGGTCCACGCGCTCGCGCGCATGCGCGCGCATGTTCGTCCCGCGAGCCCTCGCGATTTCGCGGCTAGATGCTTCGGAGCCAAATTGCCCCCGCCTTCCCCTCAAAAGCGATCACGAGTTCCGATCATGGTCGAAGACTATGGCGGCTGATGCTGATTCGTCATCGACGTGATCCTGGTCGCCGCGCTCGGGCTCGCGATCGCGTACGGCGTCTGGGGACGGCGAAATGCGCGCCGTGATCCGGAATCTGAACGCGCCCGCGAAGAAGCGACGCGGCAGGTCTATCGCGAGGGCTGATCGAGCCTGTGAACCTCCCCACAAGCGACAAAGTTTGGAATCGACTGGTGAAATCTAACAAAGTTCCTCTTCGTCGAAATGCATTTCCGAATGCCGCAGCTTTCATTCTTTTTCGTTTTGATTCTGCGATCCGATATGCAGCCGCGGCTCCATGCGCTCGTGCAGCACCCGGACAATCTCAATAACACCCGGATCTATCACGCGATAGAAGATGAGATGCATCGGGTTGGCGACCGGCGCCTCGCGGCTATCGTGGCGGCTGTGGCGAATGTGGAAGCTGCGAATGCCGGGGTGCAACTCGGCCCGCTCGACAGTTGAACGCCCTTGCGGCTCGACCGCGACGCGGCGCATGGCGGCCGTAAGACATGCTCGATAGCGGATACGGCCCCCCTTGCCGTGAAGCTGTTCGCTCCTTCTCAGGATGGCCGCGATATCGACCTTCGCCGGCTCGGAAACTCGATATCGCGCCATGCCGGATCAACGGCGCGCAGGGGCTGCAATCTCGTCCAGATAGGCGTCCAAATCCCCGTCCTCGATTTCGGTGTAGTCGCCGCGATCAAGCGCCGCGACTCCTTGCTGAATGGAGAGACGCAGCTTGTCGAGCCTGAGCGCCTCCTCCGCACGACGCTGCTGTAGCGCGCGGATCGCGTCGCGCACGACTTCGCTAGCATTGCCGTACTCGCCCGCTTTTTGGACCTCATCAATGAAGGCATCTTGTTCGGGCGTGAGATTGATATTGCGGGTAGGCACTCTTGCCTCGCAAATTGATCGAAGAAGGTAGCAGTATTGGCAAAAATTGCCAAGACTTTGGCGACGTACAACCCTCCAGCAAGCGGATTCAATCCTCGCCCGCGGTCGGCGCCGATATGCGCTGGCGCGCTGACCGCACGGACCCCGTGAGCGAGGGATCGCGGCCCGCGGCGATCTCGCCCGGAACCGCAGCGGGATTGCAGATTGTGCCGCCGCTTGCGCGTCGCGCGAGATCGACGTGGATGTGATCGTAGTGGAACACGTTCGATCCGGGCGCGAGCACGGTCGAGAATTGCCGGCACGCCGCCGCTTGCACGTCGTGCAGGAAACCGCGCTCCTCGGGCGGCCCGTGCCAGCCGTCCTTCACGGTGATCCTGCGGCCGCTCGTCAAAGTGAACGCCGCGACATCGAGCGCATTGCCGAATGCGTGCTCGGAGATCGGCGCGCCGCGCTGCCCGTTCATCGAGCGACAGGAATAGGCGGAGATTTGCTTGATCTCGACGACGCTCTCGCCGAACCAGCGCCGCGCCGCCGGCTGGACGGCATTCGTGACCCATTCATCGAGCGCCGAGACCATTGGGCAGGCGAGCGTTGCGGCCGGCGCGACGGCGGCCGGTCCCGACGTGGTCGCGAGAGGTGAGGTCCGGCTCGGCCCGAGCGGCACGCTCCCGTAGGATTGCGGTCCCGGACCTCCGCGCGCCAACGATGGATCGGGCGTTTGGGAACGCGGCGGCGGTTCATGTGCCAAGTTGCGCTCGGAGCCGGGACCGAGCCCCAGTGGCTCGCCCGACCGACGCGGCATCGGCGAATATTGCGGGGCGACGGCAAATTCCCGCGGATAATTCGGCGCCGGAGCCCCCGGAATGGCACCGGGCGGTCGCACCTCGTCCGCGAATCCGAGCGCGGGTCCGGCACCGAGCGCCGCGACGTTCAGCGGGAAATCGGCGCCGCAGATGCCCGGCCCATCGATCGGGTCGAGCAGTTTGACGCTCGGACCTTCCCGCACTGCGCCCGACTGCAGGCACTCGACTTCCACGTCGTGGCGCCACGGCTCGCGCTGCGCCAGCCAGTGCCCGCATCCCGCGAGCGCGACCAGAACGAGGGAGCCGACGAGGAACAGGGCCACTCCGCGCGCCATGCGCGCAGCATGGCCGGCATTGCGTTAACGATGCTTCAATGCTTGGTTGGCGGCGTCATATTGCGTCACCGCCCGCCGGATCGGACCTATGAACATCCACGCGCTGAGAACGAGCGAGCGAGCGCTCCACGCGCTCGACCTCGCGCGTCGCATCGAAGCGGGCGAACTCACGCCCGCTGCTTTGCTCGAGAACTGCGAGCAAGCTATCGGCGCGCGCGAAGCGGAAATCGGCGCGTTTGCAGCGCTCGACATCCCGCGCGCGAAGAAATCCGTCGCAACCCAGCCGGCCGGGCGGCTGCGCGGGCTTCCGGTGGGCGTGAAGGACATCATCGATACGGCGGACTTTCCGACCGAGTACGGGTCCGCGATCTACGCCGGCCATCGGCCGCGAACGGATGCGGCGGTCGTCTCGCAGATTCGCCGTGCCGGCGGGATTGTGCTCGGCAAGACGGTAACGACCGAGCTCGCCCATATGTGGCCCGGCAAGACGCGCAATCCGCGAAATCCGCAGCACACGCCCGGCGGCTCGTCCTCGGGCTCGGCGGCGGCGGTTGCCGCCGGAATGCTGCCGATCGCGATCGGCAGCCAAACCGGGGGCTCGGTCATTCGACCCGCGGCGTTCTGCGGGGTCGCCGGTTTCAAACCGTCCTATCAATTGCTGCCGACCGTCGGCATGAAATGCTTCTCCTGGCAGCTCGACACCGTCGGCGTGTTCGCCGCGGGCGTGAGCGATGTGGCATTCGCCGCGGCGGCAATTGCCGACCGCGATCTGCGCGTCGACGGCGCGGCGCCGGCCGCGCCGCGCATTGCGATGATGCGCATGCACATCTGGTCGGAGGCGAGCGAAGCGATGCAGGCCGCGCTCGAAGCCGCGGCGCGCGCGGCGCAATCGGCCGGCGCGCGCGTGCACGAGGCGGCGCTGTCGCCGGCGCTCGAGGAGGCATGGCGCGCGCATCCGGTGATCCAGGATTACGAGGCCTACCGCGCGCTCGCGTTCGAATACGATCGACATCGCGAGCGCATCGCACCGACGCTGCGCAAGCTGCTCGACAACGCCGCCACAATCGCGCCGGAGCGTTACGATGAAGCGCGCCGCGTCACGCGTCGCGCGCGGCAGCTGCTCGGCGATCTGTTTGCGGAATTCGACGTGATCCTGACGCCGTCGGCGCCGGGCGCGGCATCGCACGGTCTGGAATCGACCGGCGATCCGATCTTCAACCGATTGTGGACGCTGATGGGCACGCCATGCGTGAACGTGCCGGGGCTCGCCGACGATGCCGGCTTGCCGCTCGGGGTGCAGGTCGTGGCGCGTTCCGGCACGACAAAGCCGCGCTCGAAGCTGCCTGTTTCTCGAGCGGGCGATCCAACGCGCGCACTGACTCGCGCGCTGCGCCGCTTGCGCCGGCACTTTCAATGCGATCCCGCATTTTGCGCAGCCGCTGCTGCGGGCCCTCGATGCAATCGGCGGGAAAAGTTTGTAGTTTCGGCAGAGCTTCACGCCGCCGCTCGCGCACCGGCCATTCGCAAAATCTGCATCAAGTTGCGCCGTTGATCGTGGCTTTTCCGGAATCCGGAAGATTCCCAATCCGTTGGCATCGACGGATCGAGCGGCGCCGTTCGCGTTCGCGCTGCAATATGTTTATTTCTTCGGAACCCCATTGCGTCCTGCTATAATGGATCTTCTGTTGCCAAGGAGGTGCGCGGCCGTGGATCTTGCCCTGAAGCTCAATGTGCTCGCGGTGTTCGTGGTGTTTCTGTTTGTGGCCGCGATCCTGCTCGGCGCATTTTGAATCGGGACTAAACAAAACTTTCAATCAAGCGTCCGTTTGCGAACGAAAACGGCTACGGGGTTTCGGCACCGGAGAGAAATTCTCTCCGGTGTCGCGTTTTCAGGGGACAGAAAATCAGATATCAATGATTAGCAATGCGCTCTTTTCCTGATTGCTGATTGCCGACTTCTGATCCCTGATCACGGCGGCGCGGGCGAGAATGCGTCGCGCGCCACGGCCTCGACCCAGCCGAGGGCGACGGAGACGCGCCGGGTCTGGCGCACCTGGCGCTCGACGAGGAGCCACAGCTCGCGCGGTGGCGGCGGATCGGCGACCGGAACCAGCATCAGGGCGCCGTCGCGACGGGCGACGGCGACCGGCAGCAGCGCGCGGCCGATGCCGGCGCGTGCGGCCTGGTACATCGTCTCGGTATCGACGGCACGCGCAACGACCGGCTCGTGCTCGCGCTTGGCGAGCCAGCGCGCTTCCGGCAGATCGCCCAGCATGTCGTCGAGCGCGATCCACGGCAATTTTCCGGGATCGGTGCCCCGCCGCGCAAACACCCCGTAATCGACCATGGCGATGCGGCGCGCCAGGAAGCTGCCGCCGCTCGGCCGCGTCAAGCGCAGCGCGATATCGGCTTCCCGATGCGTCAGGCCGAGGTTCTCCGGCGCGCCGATGAGCTCGACGATGATCCCCGGTGCGAGCTCGCGCAACAGCCGCAGCGCCGGCGCCAGCACGTGCGCGGTGAGCATGGGCGCCGCGGTGATGCGGACCGATCCCTCCGGCTTGTCTTCCGCCTCGAGGTCGAACACCGAGGCGAGCGCCGATTCCGCGGATTCTGCCTGTTCGGCCATGCGTCTGGCGAGGTCGGTCGGGATCAGCCGGGTGCCGTCGCGCAGAAAAAGCGGCGCGCCGATCACGTCTTCGAGCCGCAGCAGGCGGCGCGAGACGGTCGCCTGGTCGACGCCGAGCGCCTTCGAGGCCGCCCCCTGGGTGCCATGCCGCACGACTTCCAGCAGGATTCGCGCATCGTCCCAGGAGAGCGTTTTATGCATGCGCGCATGGATAACATGCGGGCATTGCGCTTTCGACGTTGCCGTGCCGGTATTTTCGAACCTTCACGCCGCCGCTTCGCGTGCCGCGCGAGCCGGTGTGTAATTGAGGATCGGCGCGAGCCATTTCTCCGCTTCGTCGCGCGACCAGCTTTTGCGCGCCGCATAATTCTCGACTTGATCGCGCTCGATCTTGCCCACGCCGAAATAGCGGCTCTCCGGGTGGCTGAAATAGACGCCGCACACCGAGGCGCCCGGCCACATCGCGAAGCTTTCGGTGAGCCGCACGCCGATCCCGGTCTCCGGCTGGATCAGCCGGAACAGTGTCGCTTTTTCGGTATGGTCGGGCTGTGCCGGATAACCGGGCGCGGGGCGAATGCCGACGTATTTTTCTGCGATGAGATCCTGCGGCACGAGCGCCTCGTTTTCGGCGTAGCCCCAGAATTCCTTGCGGACGCGCTCGTGCATGCGCTCGGCGAGCGCCTCGGCGAGCCGGTCAGCCAACGCCTTCACCATGATGGCGGAGTAATCGTCGTTCGCCTTCTTGAACCGCTCCGCGAGGTCGTCCTCGCCGAGCCCCGCGGTGACGATGAAGCCGCCGATATAGTCCTCGTGCGCGGTGTCCAGCGGAGCCACGAAATCCGCGAGCGACAGATTGGCCCTGCCCTCGCGCTTCGCCGCCTGCTGGCGCAAGCCGTGCAGCACCGCGATCGGTTTTTTCCGGGTCTCGTCCGCAAACAGCACGATGTCGTCGCCGACGCTGTTGGCGGGCCAAAAGCCGATCGCGGCCGCCGCCGTGAACGGGCGCTCGGTCACGAAACTTCGCAGCATCGCCCGCGCGTCTTCATAGAGGCCGCGCGCGGCGACCCCGTATTTCTCGTCGTCGAGGATTGCCGGAAATTTGCCCGGAAGCTCCCAGGTGGCGAAGAACGGCGACCAGTCGATGTAATCGACGAGCTCATCGAGCGGATATTCGGCGAACAGTTTCGTGCCGAGTAAGCGCGGCCGCGGCGGCACATAACTTGCCCAATCGAAGCGCAGCGCGTTCGCCCGCGCGTGCGCCAGCGAGAGCCGCTGCCGCTCTTCGTGCTGGCGCGCATGCGCGGCGGCGATCTTGGCGTATTCGGCACGCACGTCGGCGACGTAGGCGCCGCGGCTCTCGGCCGAGCGCAATGCCGCCGCGACGCCTACCGCCCGGCTCGCGTCGGTGACATAGACCGCCTGCCCGCGCCGGTAATTCGGGTGAATTTTCACGGCGGTGTGCACCCGGCTCGTGGTCGCCCCGCCGATCAGCAGCGGCAGATTGAATCCCTGGCGCTCCATCTCGGCCGCGACGTTGCACATCTCGTCGAGCGACGGCGTGATGAGCCCGGACAGCCCGACCATATCCGCGTTCTCGTTCTTCGCGGTCTCGAGGATCTTCGCCGCCGGCACCATCACGCCGAGATCGATGACTTCGTAATTGTTGCACTGGAGCACGACGCCGACGATGTTCTTGCCGATGTCGTGCACGTCGCCCTTGACGGTCGCCATCACGATCTTTCCGGCGGCGCTGGCCTGATCGAGCCCCTTCTCGCGCTTCTCCTGCTCCATGTAGGGCATCAGGTGCGCGACCGCCTGCTTCATCACGCGCGCCGACTTGACCACCTGCGGCAGGAACATCTTTCCGGATCCGAACAGATCGCCGACGACGTTCATGCCGGCCATCAGCGGGCCTTCGATGACGGCCAGCGGCCGCTCGGCCGCCTGCCGCGCTTCTTCAGTGTCGTCGATGATGAAATCGGTGATGCCGTGAACCAGCGCATGGCCGAGCCTCTGCTCGATCGGCCACGCCCGCCACGAGAGGTCCTGCTCCTTCCTGTCCTTGCCGGCGCTCCTGAACCGCTCCGCGAGCGCGAGCAGCCGCTCGGTCGCGTCCTTGCGCCGGTTGAGCACCACGTCCTCGCAAGCTTCGCGCAGCTCCGGATCGAGATCGTCGTAGACTGCTAGCTGTCCGGCGTTGACGATGCCCATGTCCATGCCGGCGGCGATGGCGTGGAACAGGAACACCGAGTGCATCGCCTCGCGCACCGCCTCGTTGCCGCGGAACGAGAACGACAGATTCGACACGCCGCCCGAGATGTGCACGTGCGGCAGATGTTTGCGGATCCAGCGCGCCGCTTCGATGAATGCCAGCCCGTAGGCGTCGTGCTCCTCGATACCGGTCGCGACCGCGAAAATGTTGGGATCGAAGATGATGTCCTCGGGCGGGAAGCCGACCTGATCGATGAGAATCTTGTACGCTCGGGCGCAGATCGCTTGTTTGCGCTCGACGGTGTCGGCTTGGCCTTTTTCGTCGAATGCCATGACGACGACCGCCGCGCCGTGGCGGCGCACGATCTTCGCCTGGCGGATGAACTCCGCCTCGCCCTCTTTCAGCGAGATCGAGTTCACCACCGCCTTGCCCTGCAGGCATTTCAGGCCGGCTTCGATGATGCGGAATTTCGAGGAGTCGACCATCACGGGCACGCGGGCGATGTCCGGCTCCGCCGCCACGAGATGCAGGAACTCGACCATGGCCCGTTCGGAATCGAGCAGCCCCTCGTCCATATTGACGTCGAGCATCTGCGCGCCGTTTGCGACCTGGTCGCGCGCGACTTCGAGCGCGGCGGCAAGATCGTTGTCCCGAACGAGCTTGCGGAACCGCGCGGAGCCGGTGACGTTGGTGCGCTCGCCGACATTCACGAAGCGGATCTCCGGCGTGAGCGTGAACGGCTCGAGGCCCGCGAGACGCAGCAGCCGCGGCACCTCCGGGATTTCCCGCGGCGGCTTGCCGCGCACCGCTTCGGCGATCGCGCGGATGTGCGCCGGCGTGGTGCCGCAGCAGCCGCCGACGACGTTGACGAGTCCCGAGGCGGCGAACTCGCCGATCAGTCCGGCCATGAATTCCGGGCTCTCGTCGTAGCCGCCGAACTCGTTGGGCAGCCCGGCATTGGGATAGGCGCATACCAGCGTGTCCGCGACGCGAGAAATCTCGGCGACGTGCGCGCGCATCTCCTTGGCGCCGAGTGCGCAATTGAGTCCGACCGCGAGCGGCGCGGCATGTCGAACCGAATCCCAGAACGCCTCCGGCGTTTGCCCCGACAAGGTGCGGCCGGAGCGGTCGGTGATGGTGCCCGAGATCATCACCGGGAGGCGGATGCCGCGTTCCTCGAACAATTCGGCGATCGCATGGAGCGCGGCCTTGGCGTTGAGCGTGTCGAAGATCGTCTCGATCAACAGGATGTCGATGCCGCCGTCGACGAGGCCGCGCGCCTGTTCGGCATAGGCTGTCTTGAGCTCGTCGAACGTGATCGCGCGGAAGCCGGGTCGATTGACGTCCGGCGAGAGCGAGGCCGTGCGGTTGGTCGGTCCCATCGCGCCGGCTACGAAGCGGGGCCGGCCGTCTTCCTCGGCGGCGATCGCAGCCGCCTCGCGCGCGATCCGTGCACCGTCGCGGTTGAGCTCGTAGACGAACGCCTGCATGCCGTAATCGGCTTGCGCGATTGCGGTCGAGGAGAACGTGTTGGTCGCGGCGATGTCGGCGCCGGCGCGGAAATAGGCGAGGTGGATGTCGCGCACCGCGTCGGGCTGGGTGAGATTGAGCAGATCGTTGTTGCCGCGCAGCTCCCGCTGCCAGTCGGCGAAGCGCGCTCCGCGATAGCCGTGCTCGCCCAACCCGAGCGCCTGGATCATGGTGCCCATGGCGCCGTCGAGCACGAGGATGCGCTCGGCCGCGAGCTTCTTCAGCTCGGCCTCTACGGACGGCGCGCGCGCAGCGGTCGCAGAAGGCTCGGCAGCACTCGACATTGCCTCAGACGCTCTTTTCCCTCTCCCCGGAGGGGAGAGGGGTGGGGTGAGGGGGTTCGGACCGATCGAGTACGTTCAGGATCGTCTCCAACACGCCTTCGATATTTTCGTGCACCTCGTTGTTCCAGAATCTCAGCACTAGACAACCCATTGCCTCCAAGACTCTGGTCCGGTTCGTTTCATCCGCGGTAGCGTGCTGGCCACCATCGACTTCAATGATGAGATGAGCATCCGCGCAGAAGAAATCCACGACATAGCGGTCGATTGGCACTTGCCTCCTGAACTTGAGACCATTGAGTCTCCAATCGCGCAAGCGTAGCCACAGGATACGCTCGGCGTCTGTTTGACTCCGGCGCAATCGTCTTGCTCTCGAAACTAGGGCGCTCATGTCCATTCCAGGCATACGCTCCGTAACGTTCCGAACCCCCTCACCCCATCCCTCTCCCCTCCGGGAAGAGGGAGTCCTTCGCTGTTCGACCCTGCTTCAATCGACCCTCAGAGCATTGTTCACAGAGCTCACGCCACGGCTTTCTTCGCTTCATCTGCAGCACGCGGGCGCAGGCCGAGCAGATGGCAGATGGCGTAGACCAAGTCTGCGCGGTTCATCGTGTAGAAATGAAAGTCGTCGACGCCGCGATCGACGAGATCGAGCACCTGCTCGGCAGCGACCGCCGCCGCGATCAGCTTGCGGGTTGCGGGATCGTCCTCGAGCCCGTCGAAGCGCTCCGCGAGCCAGCGCGGCACGGAAGCACCGCAGCGCTCAGCGAATGCCTTCGCCTGTTTGAAGTTCTGCACCGGCAGGATGCCGGGCACGATCGGGATCGTGATGCCGCGCGCGCGGACGCGGTCGAGGTAGCGGAAATAATGATCGTTATCGAAGAAGAACTGCGTCATGGCTCGGGCGGCGCCGGCGTCGACCTTGGCCTCCAGCATGTCGAGATCGGCTTCCACCGTCGGGCTCTCGGGATGCTTTTCCGGATAAGCGGCGACCGAAATCTCGACGTCGGCCATGCGGCGGATGCCGGCGACCAGCGCGGCTGCGTTGGCATAGCCGCCCTGGTGCGGCGCATAGCGCTCGCCGACCCCGCCCGGCGGATCGCCGCGCAGCGCCACGATGTGGCGCACGCCGGCTTGCCGATAGGCATGAACCACCGCGTCGATCTCGGCGCATTGGGCGGCGACGCAGGTCAAGTGCGCCGCCGGGACCAGCGCGGTCTCGGCGAGGATGCGCTTGACGGTCGCGTGCGTGCGCTCGCGCGTCGAGCCGCCGGCCCCGTAGGTGACCGAGACGAAGCTCGGCGCGAGCGGCGCAAGACGCTGAATCGATTCCCACAGCGTCTTCTCCATCTCCTCGGTCTTCGGGGGGAAGAATTCGAACGAGACGCGGATCCGGCAGTCCGCGGCGACGCCCGCGGAGCGGCTGGCGTGGAATCGCTCCTGCGCGACCATCATGCGACCTCGCGCGCCGTGCCGGCGAAAGCGATGCGAGGATCGCGCGCAAGCCACAACGATACGGCAATCTTTCCGTCCGAACCCGGCTCGGGCTCGAGCGTTTGCTGCAGCACTACGTCGAGCCCGGCCGCAGCCATCCACTGCGCCACGGTCTCGGCCGCAAACCCGAGCCGCAAATGCGCGTGCTCCTCGCGCAGAAATTCCAGATCGTGGGGAGCGAAATCGACGACGAGCAATACGCCGCCCGGCCGCAACACGCGCGCTGCCTCGCGGATCGCGCGGGCGCCGTCGTCGAGATAGTGCAGCACCTGGTGCACGAGCACGGCGTCGAAGGAATCGCGCGGCAGGCGCAAGTCGTAGAGATCCCCCTGGCGCACGCTGCAATGCTTGAGGCCGGCGCGCTCGAGGCGGGCGCGCGCGAGGCGAAGCATGTCGGCCGAGAGATCGATGCCGAGGCCGCGCTCGATTCGCGGCCCGAACAGTTCGAGCATGCGGCCGGTTCCGGTGCCGAGGTCGAGCAACGAGCGCAGCGGGCGATCGGCGAGCGCCGCCTCGATCGCCGCCTCGACCGCAGTATCGGATGCATGCAGGCGGCGGATGCGGTCCCATTCGGCCGCATGCGCGCGGAAATAGGCCTGCGCGGCAGCCGCGCGCGCGGCGCGCACTTCGGCGAGGCGCTCGCGGTCGCGGGTGATGACGGGATCGGCGGGATCAAGCCGGGCAACGAGCGCGCGGGCAAGCTCGGCGCCGGAACCACGCTCGGCGAGGCGAAAGAATGCCCAGGACCCCTCGCGATAGCGCTCAACGAGCCCGGCTTCGGACAGCAGACGCAGATGCCGCGAAATGCGGGGCTGCGATTGCCGCAGGATCTCGGTCAGGTCCGATACGGTGAGCTCGGCCTCGACGAGCAGAACGAGCACCCGCAGGCGCGTCCCTTCTGCGGCAGCCCGCAACGCGCTATGGAGCTCGCTGAACGGTAAATGGCCCGGGCCCGACATGGCTTCTCACCCTGCCGAAATGGACATAAACATATCTTTATGCCGTTAAGCCGATTTCTGCAAGGGCTCAGGCCGCAGGAGAAGCAGCCATGAGCGGCTCAGACATCCGTACGGGCGAGGTTGCGGTGCCCCTGCCGGAGCGATCCGACGCCGAGCTCTATTTCATCGGCCGCATCCGCACCCCGTGGGCGCTTCGGGAGGATTGCCCGAAGAACGCCCGGGAGTCGGAGGCAATCTGCACAATCGAAGTCGACGAGCGCTGGGCGGAGGCGCTGACCGATATCGAGACCTGCAGCCATCTCCTCGTGCTCTATTGGATGGATCGCGCGCGGCGCGATCTCGTGCTGCAGATGCCGCGGCATTACCGCGAGCCGCGCGGCAGCTTTGCGCTGCGCTCGCCGGTGCGTCCCAATCCGATTGCAACGAGCGTCGTTCGCCTGGTCGGCCGCAACGGCCGCGTGCTCCAGGTCGTTGGGCTCGACTGCCTCGACGGCACGCCGCTGCTCGATCTCAAACCGTATTTCGCCTCGACCGACGCGGTGCCGGACGCCGTGGTCGGCTGGCACGATCGCCACTGACTCATTTGAGTGGCCCTCCGGCAGACGCGCGCTTCCCCTCCCCCGCTTGCGGCGGAGAGCCTGCCCCGGACTGATCCGGGGCGTGCCCCGGATCAGATCCCGGGTCGACCGGCCCGGATCAAGTGTCCGGGCCAGGCTCCGCGGTCGGGAGGGGGCCCCCTCCCCATCCCTCCCCCGCAAGCGGGGGAGGGAGGAGTATGGGGCGTGCTCGCCGCTGCATCGTGCAAACCCAGTTAGCAAACTCCATCTCAAAGACGTGAAATCGCCTCCACGGAACTTTGAACCTCCTGCGTCGTTGTTGCGACGAATGGCCAGCCGACAGGGGGTTCGCCATGTCATCGATGAAGTTGCTGGGCCGCTTCGGCGCGGCCGCGATCAGCCTTGCCGTTTTGGGCGGCACCGCTCTGGCCGATCCGCTCGGCCTTGCCGAGCCGATGCGAAATCCGGGCATGATTTTCGACAATGTGGTGCGGGATCGCGGCTCCGATCTCGGGCTCCCGGCGCATTTGCGCCGGCAGGTGGTCGCCTATTCGGGCTCGGAAGCGCCCGGCACGATCGTCATCGATACCGCGAACACTTACCTCTATTACGTGCTCGGCGGCGGGCGGGCGCTGCGTTATGGGATCGGGGTCGGCCGCGAGGGCTTCACCTGGTCGGGCATCGAGACCATCGCCCGCAAGGCCGAATGGCCGGATTGGATTCCGCCCGCCGAGATGGTGGCGCGTCAGCCGTATCTGCCGCGCTGGGTCGCGGGCGGCCCCGGCAATCCGCTCGGCGCCCGGGCGCTCTATCTCGGCAACACCGCCTACCGCATCCACGGCACCAACCAGCCGTCGACCATCGGCGGGCACGTCTCGAGCGGCTGCATCCGCATGCTCAACGAAGACGTGATGGATCTTTTCGAACGGGTGCATGTGGGCACCAAAGTGGTGGTCCGGCCGAACTCCTACGGGCGTGAGGTCGCGCGCGCGCCGTCGCCGGGCTATGCGTCCTCGCTGTCCACGCCGGCGGCGCAGCCGCTCTCGGCACGGTTCCCGTTCGGCAATTCGAACAACTTGCGGCCCTCCGGGCTCTATTGAGCCGTGCTTGCGCGCCGCCTGCCGCGTTGACACCTGAGGCGAGCGGTCTAGACTGGCCGCGTTCCGAGGGGAGCCCCGGTTAGGGGCTGAGATACCGCATGCCGAGGGCAAGCACCCAGGCGACGCGGTGACCCTTTGAACCTGATCCGGGTCACGCCGGCGAAGGGACGGGAACCTTTCCTTCCAGAGCCGCTCTTCAGCCCGGATCTCCCGACGAACGCATGGAGGAGATCCGATGAACAAGCACGTCGTGGACCTCGCGGTCCCCAAGGTCACGACAGGTCCGCTTCCGGCCTCGCGGAAAACCTATTCGACGCCGGATGCCGCACCGGACCTGCGGGTACCGCTGCGTGAGATCGTGCTCTCCGAAAGCTCGGGCGAGGCCCCGCTCCCGGTCTACGACACATCGGGACCCTATACGGATCCGGCGGTGTTGATCGAGGTCACGCAGGGACTGGCGCGTCCGCGCGAAACATGGGTGCGCGAGCGCGGCGGGGTCGAGACCTACCCGGGCCGGCTGGTGCGGCCGGAAGACAACGGCAACGCCGGCACGCGGCTCGAACGCGAGTTCGACCGGCATCACCAACCCATGCGCGGCACCGTTGAGAAGCCGCTGACCCAGCTCGAATGGGCGCGCGCCGGCGTGATCACCAAGGAGATGATCTACATCGCTGAGCGCGAGAATCTCGGCCGCAAGCAGATGCTCTCGCGCGCGAACGCGGCGCTCGCCGACGGCGAGAGTTTCGGGGCGGCGGTGCCGGCGTTCATCACGCCGGAATTCGTTCGGGACGAGGTCGCGCGCGGGCGCGCCATCATCCCGTCGAACATCAATCACGCCGAGCTCGAGCCGATGATCATCGGCCGAAACTTCCTCACCAAGATCAACGCCAATATCGGCAATTCGGCGGTGACTTCCTCGGTCGAGGAGGAAGTGGAAAAGATGGTGTGGGCGATCCGCTGGGGCGCCGACACGGTGATGGACCTCTCCACCGGCCGCAACATCCACACCACGCGGGAATGGATTCTGCGCAATGCGCCGGTGCCGATCGGCACCGTGCCGATCTATCAGGCGCTCGAGAAAGTGAACGGCGATCCGGTCAAGCTCGACTGGGAGGTCTACAGAGACACGCTCGTCGAGCAATGCGAGCAGGGCGTCGACTATTTCACCATCCACGCCGGCGTGCGGCTCGCTTACGTGCCGCTCACCGCGCGACGCGTCACCGGCATCGTGTCGCGCGGCGGCTCGATCATGGCCAAATGGTGCCTGGCGCATCACCGCGAGAGTTTCCTCTACGAACGCTTCGAGGAGATCTGCGACCTGATGCGCGAGTACGACGTGTCGTTCTCGCTGGGCGACGGGCTGCGTCCCGGCTCGATCGCCGACGCCAACGACGCGGCGCAATTCGCCGAGCTCGAGACGTTGGGCGAGCTCACGAAGATCGCCTGGGCCAAGGGTTGTCAGGTCATGATAGAGGGCCCGGGCCATATCCCGATGCACAAGATCAAGATCAACGTCGAGAAGCAGCTCAAAGAGTGCGGCGAGGCACCGTTCTACACGCTCGGCCCGCTCACGACCGACATCGCGCCCGGCTACGACCACATCACCTCGGCGATCGGCGCCGCCATGATCGGCTGGTTCGGCACCGCGATGCTCTGCTACGTGACGCCGAAGGAGCATCTCGGCCTCCCCGACCGCGAGGACGTGAAACAGGGCGTGATCGCCTACAAGATCGCGGCGCATGCCGCCGATCTCGCCAAGGGTCACCCGGCCGCGCAGCTGCGCGACGACGCGCTCTCCCGCGCCCGCTTCGAGTTCCGCTGGGAGGACCAGTTCAACCTCTCGCTCGACCCGGAGACGGCGCGCGCCTTCCACGACGAGACGCTGCCCAAGGAGGCGCACAAGGTCGCGCATTTCTGCTCGATGTGCGGCCCGAAGTTCTGCTCGATGAAAATCACGCAGGACGTGCGCGACTACGCGGCGACGCTCAATGAGAAACAGGCCGGCATGGCGCAAATGTCCAAGAAATTCCTGGACATGGGCGCCGAGGTCTACGTCGACGCCGAGGCGGTGAAGGCCAGCAACAAGGCGCTGTGACGAGACGGCGCTCCGTCGCCCGGATGGAGCGGTAGCGAAATCCGGGCAGGCCGTCCCGGATTGCGCGGCGTTGCGCGCCGCTCCATCCGGGCTACGGACTTCATCCGGGCTACCCCAGATGACGGCGCCTTCCCGCCCCTCGCCCCGTTCAGCTTTCGCCAACATCCCTTCACACTCCGGTCAAATTGGCTGGGCTTATTCGGCACGTCGGCGTGCAACCTTTGCACAACCTTTCCATGGGATTGTTGCCGCGATCGGGTTTTTCCGACGCCCCTCCAGGAGACCTGCGATGAAGAACACCCTTGTTGCCCTCGCCGCGGCCGCTTCGCTCGGCGCTGCGGCGCTCGCCGCGCCGAGCCCGGCCGAGGCCGGCGGCTGCATCGGCTGTGCGGTCGGCGCCGGCGTTGCCGGCGGACTGATCGCCGGCGCCATCATCGGCTCGGCCGCGGCCGCGCCGCCGCCGGTCTATTACGCACCCCCGCCCGCCTACGGACCGGGCCCGGGCTGCTACTACGCGCGCCAGCCGGTGTGGGACCCCTATTGGGGCGGCTACCGGCCCGGCCCGCGCGTGCTGGTCTGCCCGTAACGGCGCAAGCGCCGGCCTCGCGCCGGCTAGACCTCGAAGGAACCCGGCGAGCGCCCGCCCGCCGGGTTTTCGATTCGCGGAATACACTGGCTTGACACAGCCGTGTGTATAAATACATCATGAACAGCCGCGAAATTATCGCGAAGCTTGAAGCAGAGGGCTGGCGTCGCGTCGGCCAAAAAGGCGGCCACGTTCAGTTCAAGCATGCGAGGAAACCGGGCCGGGTCACCGTCCCGCACCCGGAGAAAGAAATCCCCCTCGGCACGCTTCGCAGCATCGAAAAACAGGCCGGCATCAAGCTGAGATTGTGATGCGCCACTACATTGCCCTCATTCACAAAGAACCGCGCAGCGACTTCGGCGTGTCCTTTCCAGATTTCCCCGGCTGCATTTCCGCGGGCGCGACCCTCGACGAGGCGCGTGCCAATGCGGAAGAGGCTCTCACTCTCCATATCGAAGGCATGGTGGAGGACGGAGAAGCGATCCCGGAGCCTTCTTCCCTCGAGCAAATCATGGCCGATCCGGACAATCGCGAGGGCGTCGCCGTCCTGATTCCATTGCGAGACGAGACCGGCCGGACTGTGCGGGTCAACATCACGCTTCCGGAAGCGACGCTCGCGGAAATCGATCGTTATGCCGAGGCGCACGGGTTCACGCGATCCGGGTTTTTGGCGCAAGCAGCCAAACGAGCGATAGAAGACGCTTAAGCTGTCGACGGGCGCCGCAGGTTATTGTTTGGCAGCGTGGCTGCGCATGTGGTCGAGCACCGCGGCGCTCGGCCAGCAATCGAGTTTCAACCCGTTCGCCTTCTGATAGGCGCCGAGCGCAAGGCGCGTCTTCATGCCGGCCTTGCCGTCGATTTTGTCGGAATAATACCCGAGATCCGTCAGCCGCCGCTGCATCTCCTCGAGCTGCGCGGTTTTGAGCTGCACCACTTCGCCCCACGGCGTCTCGAAGCCGCGCCCTTCGCGGATGCGGTCGCTCAGGCTGCCGACGAACAGCACGTAGAGATCGGAAAAATTGTAGTCTTTCAGCACGAAATAATTCGGCAGAATGAGGAAGCCCGGGCCATAGAGCCCGGCCGGCAGCAGCAGCGATGCCGGTTGCGCGAGTTCTTCGGCCGATAGCTTGCGAGCGAACGCCGGCGCAAATCCGCGGCGCAACCATTCGCCGATCGGTGTTTTTTGATCGGGATTGGCCAGCGTGCAATCGATGCCTTTCGGCACCCGGACCTCGTAGGCCCAGCGCTGGCCGCTTTGCCAGTTCTTGCCCGCCAGCTGCTTTGCGGCGGACGCGAGCGCGTCCGGCACCGAGTTCCAGATATCGCGCCGGCCGTCGCCATCGAAATCCACGGCGTATTTGTAGAACTCCGAGGGCAGGAATTGCGTGAGCCCCATCGCGCCCGCCCAGGAGCTGCGCATCTCGGAAAGCTTGATCTCGCCGTCCTCGATCATCTTCAGCGCGAACAGCAGTTCCTGCCGGAACACGTCTTTGCGGCGCCCGACATAGGCCTGCGTCGCCAGCACCCGGATGGCGTTGTTGCCGGAGCGATAGCCGCGGCTGTATCCCGACTCCCGCCCCCAGATGGCGAGCACGATTGCGGGCGGCACCCCGAAGCGCTGCTCGATCGCCTCGAGCGTCGCGCGATATTCCGCGAGCAGCTTGCGGCCTTCGCCGGCGAGATACGCGAGCGTCGTTTCCTTCAAATAATCGGCCGGACGCAGCACGAATTCCGGCTGCTCGCGCTGCGGCGCCGGCCGGCCCGGAATGTCGAGGTCGGGCAGCGAAAGGTCGGGCTCGAGCCCCCGCGTCGCGGCCTCGAACACATTGCGCGAAACGCCGAATGCCTGCGCGTCCGGCCACAGCGCCTGGAGCCAAGCCTGGAAGGCCGGATCGGCGGCGGATGCGGGAGTGCTCAAGGTGAAAGCGACAAGCCAAATTGCAGCATAACGAGCGAATAGCAGTGCAATGCGCGCCGGGGCAAACCGCGCGCGCCTCCCCGCAGGGGAGAGGGATGGGGTGAGGGGGATCGGATCATCGTTTGGCGCGCGAAATTTCGTGACCCCCTCACCCGCCGCGCTTCGCGCGGCGACCTCTCCCCAACGGGGAGAGGCGAAGAGGAGAACGGCGAGAACTCGTAGGGTGGGCAAAGGCGCGCGAACGCGCGCCGTGCCCACGTAAGCCGGCCGGGGATCGGTGGGCACGCTTCGCTTTGCCCACCCTACGATTTTCTTCGTGATCCCCTCATGCGCCGCGTTTCGCGCGGCGACCCCGGATCGAGTGAAGAATGGGGCGTCGCTCATTTGCATCTCACCTTGCGAATTTCTTGTATTTGATCCGGTGCGGGATGGTGGAATCGATGCCGAGCCGGCGTTTCTTGTCCTCCTCGTAATCGGCGAAATTGCCCTCGAACCACTCGACGTGGCTCTCGCCCTCGAACGCCAGCATGTGGGTGGCGATGCGGTCCAGGAACCAGCGGTCGTGGCTGATGATGACGGCGCAGCCGGCGAAATCCTCGAGCGCCTCTTCGAGCGCGCGCAGCGTCTCGACGTCGAGATCGTTGGTCGGCTCGTCGAGGAGGAGCACGTTGGCGCCGGATTTGAGCATTTTGGCGAGATGCACCCGGTTGCGCTCGCCGCCGGAGAGCTGCCCGACCTTCTTCTGCTGGTCGGCGCCGCGGAAATTGAACGCGGCGCAATAGGCGCGCGAGTTCACCTCGCGCTTGCCGAGCGCGAGCACGTCCTTGCTGCCGGAAATCTCCTCCCACACGGTGTTCTTGCCCTCGAGCGTGTCGCGCGACTGGTCGACATAACCGAGCTTGACGGTCTCCCCGATGCGGATTGCTCCGGCATCGGGTTTCTCCTGGCCGGTGATCATGCGGAACAAGGTGGTCTTGCCGGCGCCGTTCGGCCCGATCACGCCGACGATGCCGCCCGGCGGCAATTTGAAATGCAGGTTCTCGATCAGGAGATTGCCGCCGTAGCCCTTGCTCAGGCTCTCGGCGTCGATCACGTTGGCGCCGAGCCGCTCCACGATCGGGATCGCGATCTGCGCGCTCTGCGGTCCCTTCTCGGCACTCTTGGCGACCAGCTCCTCATAGGCGCGGTAACGCGCCTTCGATTTCGCCTGCCGCGCCCGCGGCGAGGCGGAGATCCATTCGCGCTCGCGCGCGAGCGTGCGCTGCCGCGCTTCCTCCTCGCGGCCCTCCTGCTCGAGCCGCTTCTGCTTCTGCTCGAGCCAGGCCGAATAATTGCCCTGGTAGGGAATGCCGCGGCCGCGGTCGAGCTCAAGAATCCAGCCCGTGACGTTGTCGAGGAAATAGCGGTCATGGGTGACGATCAGGATCGCGCCCGGATAGTTTTCGAGATGGCTCTCGAGCCAAGCCACGGTCTCGGCATCGAGGTGGTTGGTCGGCTCGTCGAGCAGCAAGAGGTCGGGCGCTTCGAGCAGCAGCCGGCACAGCGCGACGCGGCGCTTCTCGCCGCCCGAGAGCTTGTCGATTGCCGCGTCATCCGGCGGGCAGCGCAACGCGTCCATCGCCTGGTCGATCTTGGAATCCAGATCCCATAGGCCCTTGGCCTCGATCTCGTCCTGGAGCCGCGTCATCTCGTCCGCGGTTTCGTCGGAATAATTCATCGCGAGGTCGTTGTAGCGCGCGAGCACGGCCCGCTGCGGCGCCACGCCTTCCATCACGTTCTCGCGCACGCTTTTCGCCGGATCGAGCTGCGGCTCCTGCGGCAAGAAGCCGACGCGCGCGCCCTCGGCCGCCCATGCCTCGCCGGCAAATTCCTTGTCGAGCCCGGCCATGATCCGCAGCAGCGTGGACTTGCCGGAACCGTTTGGGCCGAGCACGCCGATCTTGGCATCGGGGTAGAACGACAGGTTGATGTTCTCGAGCACCTTGCGGTTGCCCGGATAGGTCTTGGTCAGACCTTGCATGTGATAGACGAATTGACGGGCCATCGGCCTCTTTCTTCAAGCAAGCGCTGGATTGGGGACGCGCTGATCTAGCGGCCCCGCGGCGGCAGGGCAAGCCGATCCGCCTTCGCCGGCCGCGCTCGCGCGCCGCGCTCTGGCCCCGCGCGGCCGCATCGCTGGCCGTAACCTTACGGAAAGCTTGTTTGCGCGGCCGCATCGGCCGGAACCGCGCACGCACCTCTCGTTAACGGGCGCGCTTCTATCATGACTGTCGGCTCCGCCGGATGACCTCGCGTCGTCCGAGCCACGGGTGGGCGATCATGAGCGACCTTGCGCTGTCCCCCTTTGCGCCGGGTAGCCGTCGGTTGCGGCTCCCCGAGCCGCTGCGCCGGCTCATGCGCGATTGGTCCGATCACTACCGGCCCGAGCTGCACTACATGCGCGGCCCCGGCCCGAAATGGCGCGAGAAGCACGCGCCGGAGCCGGCGGCGCCGGAATTGACGCCGGGCGAGCCGCGCTGAGCACAGCCTTTCGGACCGGCATCCGGGCCTGAGCAACGCCCGACCCGGGGTCCGGGACCATGGCCGTTCCGGTCTTCATAGGTTCCAACAGCCGGTTTGCGAGTCCTGGGACGAGCGGAGGTATGGCCGGACCTTGTGGCGCCCACATAAATCGCCGACATAGAGGGGCAGCCAGCTCGTGGCGGAGAAGCGCAGGTTTTGATGTCACCGGTCCTCGACAAAGCCCAGAGCGAATATCTCGTCCGTCCCGATCCGGACGACCCGCGGCTCACCGAGCGGGTGCGCGGCATCGACCAGGCGGGCGCGCCGATCGAGACCGCCGTGACGGTCGAGCGAGCGCTGACCATTTTCCTCAATGCGCAGGAGATCGTCACCGCGATGACGATCGGCGATTACCCGGAATATCTCGCGCTCGGCTACCTGCTCAATCAGAATATGCTCCGCGCCGACGACGTCGTGACCGGAATCGATTACGACGAGGATCTCGCGGTCGTGGTGGTGCGCACCGAGCGCAGCACCGATTACGAGCAGAAGCTGAAGAAGAAGGTGCAGACCTCGGGCTGCGCCCAGGGCACGGTGTTCGGCGACTTGATGGAGGTGATCGAGCACGCAGCGCTGCCGAAAGCCGAGCTGCGCACGTCCTGGCTCTACGCCCTCACCCACAAGATCAACACGACGCCGTCGCTCTATCTCGAAGCCGGCGCCATTCACGGCTGCGTGCTGTGCGAGCGCGATTCTCCGCTGGTCTACATGGAGGACGTCGGACGTCACAATGCGGTCGACAAGATCGCCGGCTGGATGTTCCGCAACAAGGTGCGCGGCGACGACAAGATTTTTTACACCACCGGCCGGCTCACCTCCGAGATGGTGATCAAGACGGTCCGCATGGGCATCCCGATTCTGGTGTCGCGCTCGGGCTTCACCGCCTGGGGAGTCGATCTCGCCCGCCGCGCCGGCCTGACGCTCGTCGGGCGCGCCCGCGGCCAGCGTTTCATCGCACTCTCCGGCGAGGACCGCATCGTGTTCGACCGCGATCCGAGGACCGTCGCGGAAGAGAGCGCGCGCCACCGGCGCAAAGCGGCCGCCCCGGAGGAATGATGATCCCGCATGGCCGCGCGTGACCCTGCGGGCGAACCATCGACCTACGGCCTGATCCTGGCGGGCGGGCTGGCGCGCCGGATGGGCGGCGGCGACAAGGCGCTCATCCGCATTGGCGGCAAGACGATCCTGGAGCGGACGATCGCTACGCTGCGTCCGCGGTGCGAGGGGCTTCTCATCAATGCCAACGGCGACCTCTCGCGCTTCGCCCGGTTCGGCCTTCCGGTCGCCGGCGACGACATCGAGGGCTTTGCCGGGCCGCTGGCCGGCATTTTGGCTGGGCTCGATTGGGTCGCCGCCAACGCGCCGAGGAGCGGCTGGGTACTGAGCGTGCCGGGCGACTGCCCGTTTCTGCCGGGCGACCTCCTGGCCCGGCTGCACGAGGCGCGGGCGGCGAGCGCAAGCGCACTCGCCTGCGCGCAATCCGCCGAACGGCGTCACCCCGTCGTCGGGCTCTGGCCTGTTGCGCTGCGGCACGATCTGCGCCGGGCACTCGAAGCGGGCTTGCGAAAGATCGAGGCCTGGACGCAAACCCATGGGGTGGCGCTCGCCCGCTGGCCGGCCGAACCGATCGACCCGTTTTTCAACGTCAACACGCCCGAAGACGTGGCGGAGGCCGAGCGTATCGAGCAGTCAGGCAGGTGATCGGTGGTGGACGGCCGCAACAAACGTTATAGTTCATCAACAACCAAAAGCCCCGGGAGGAATGGACCATGCGCGCGTTTCTCGCAGCCTGCGCGGCGGCCATCGTCCTGGCGATCTGCGGCGTGCTGGCGCTCGGCGCTGCCCAGAAGTCCTCGGGTGCCGCGTTCTCGACGGACGGCGTACGGATCGATCCGAGCTGGAGCTGGCGGCAAATGTTCCGCCGTCCCGCCGCCTCGCAACCGGGAGCGCGCGCGCAGTCCGCACCCGACAGCGCCGCCCTGACGCACGTAGTTCCGGAAGGGTGCGAAGAGACCAACGCCTACCGGTGGGTCTTTGTCGATTTCGGCGAATCTCGCGATAACGACGCCTGCGCGGCCAGCCAGTGACCAGGGTTCAGCAATCGCTAATCGAAAATCGAAGCTCTCCGTAGCCCGGATGGAGCGCCGCATGGCGGCGCGCAATCCGGGGAATCCCGGATTTCGCTACGCTCCATCCGGGCTACCAGCTGGAGCCTGATCAGCCGATCAGCGCCGCGTGCGGCAGGAAGCCGACCTGCTGCCCCGGCTCGACCCGCGTCGTTGCCTCGTCGAGCTCCACCAAGCCCGCGCTTTCCGTCAGCGAGCTCAAGATTCCGGCGCCGTCCTGCGGATATTTGCTAGCCTCGATGCAGCCGTCCGCGCTTCGCGTGAGCGTCACCCGCACGTATTCGCGCCGGCCTTTTTTCTTCCGATACGCAAAGCCGGCGCGCACCGGCAAGGCGATGATCGGATCGGGAATAGCGCCGGAGAGGCGCAACAGCAGCGGCCGCACGACGCGCACGAATGTCACGAACGCCGCGACCGGGTTGCCGGGAACGCCGACGAAGGCCGCTCCCCCGATCACCGCCATCGCGACCGGACGGCCGGGCTTGATGGCGACGCGCCAGAATACCAGCTTGCCGATTGCCTCGACCGCCGTGCGCACGTGATCGGCCTCCCCGGTCGAGACGCCGCCCGAGGTCAAGATCAGGTCATGGCCCGGCGCCGCTCCGCCCAGGGCGGATTTCAGCCGCTGCGGGTCGTCGGCCAGAATGCCGAGATCGGTGACCTCGGCGCCAAGCCGCACGAGCAGTTCCGCGAGCAAGCGGCGGTTGGCGTCGAACAACCCCGCGTCCGGCCGGCGCGATCCCGGCTCGACGATCTCGTCGCCCGTCGAGAACAGCGCGACGCGCACGCGCCGGCGCACGGGCAGATCCGTCAAGCCCAGCGCCGCCGCGAGCGCGACGTGCTGCGGCCCAAGCCGCCGCCCGGCCGGCAGCGCCACCGCGCCCGCGCGCACGTCCTCGCCGGCGCACCGGCGATTGGCGCCCGATTTCAGCCCCGGCGGCACGATCACGTACTGGCCTTCGGTGCGGCAATCCTCCTGCATGAATACCGTGTCGGCCCGCGCCGGCATCGGCGCGCCGGTGAAGATGCGAATGGCTTCGCCGTGCCGGAGCGGCCGCGCGGAAGCATGGCCGGCGGTGAGGCGGTCGGCCACGAGAAGCCGCGTCTCGCCTTCCGCTTCAAGATCGGCCTGGCACACCGCATAGCCGTCGACTGCGGAATTATCGAACGGGGGCAGGTCGAGCGGCGCAACGACGTCGGCGGCGAGGACGCGGGCCGCAGCGCGGCCGAGCGGCACCCGCTCGATCTCGGCGACGGGCTCGACGCGCTCGAACATGAGCCGTTCGACGTCCTCGACCGAGAGCAACGGCCCGCCGAATGCGAAGCAATCGTCGGAGAGCTGCGCCATCAGCCTGCCACCGCGCGTTCCAGCACGCGCTCGACCGGCGCTGCACGGGCAAGCACCGTCTCGAGAATGGCGTCGACATCGTCGATCGCCAACACCGGGACGCGCGCGGCCGGAATCGGCCGGTCGGACGCGATCGCGACGATGTTCGGATCCTCGGGATGGAGCAGCGGCTTGCCGAGCGCTTGGCGATAGACCTCGAGCTTCGGATGGGCGGCACGCTTGAAACCTTCGACGATCACGAGGTCGACCGGCGCCAATTTCTGCAACAGCGCGTCGAGCGCCGGCTCGGCACTTCCGCGCAGCTCGTGCACCAGCGCCCAACGGTTGGCGGAGGACACCAGCACTTCGGTCGCGCCCGCCATGCGGTGAGTATGGGAATCCTTGCCCTTCTGGTCGACGTCGAAGCCGTGATGGGCGTGCTTGATCGTGGAGATCCGGATTCCCCGCTCGACGAGCCGCGGGATGAGCTTGGTCAGGAGCGTCGTCTTTCCCGCGCCGCTCCAGCCGGCAATACCGATGACGCGCATGCAGGAATTATAGCACCCCGAGGGCCGTCGTTCCGGGGCGCCGCGAAGCGGCGAGCCCGGAACCTATGAACACCGGACGGGGCCAACTGCTAGTTCATCGGGCAACATGACAATCGGTGGTCATGGGTTCCGGGTCCGGCCCTTCGGGCCAGCCCGGAATGACGGCATCTCGGATTGGATCCGTGCTACTCAGCAGGTGTCGCGTGCGGAGGCGCAGCGGCTGCGGCGCGGGCCTGCTCCCGCTCGACCCAGAGCGAATGGTGCTCCTTCGCCCAATTCAGGTCGACCTCGCCCCTGCCCATCGCATCGAATGCACCCTCCATGCCGAGCGGCGTGCCGATATAGATGTGCGCCAGGATCGCGGCCACGAACAGCACGGCCAACACGCCGTGCACGATTTCGGCGATCTGCATCCCGGCGATGCCGACGGCATAGAACGGGAAGATCAGGAAGAAGCCGGAGATGGTCATGGCCGCTCCGGTCAACGTCACCATCCAGAACACCGCCTTTTGCCCAGCGTTGAAGCGCGGCGCCGGCGGGTGCTCGTGGCTCAAGAAGCCGCCGAATTTTTTGATCCATAGGAGATCGAGACGGCCCGGAATGTTGTCTCTCACCCACAGCACGATGATGAGGATGAGGCCGAGCACGAATGGGAAGCTCAGATAGTCATGCAGATATTTGGCGATGACCGAGAACTTGCTGAACGCCTCCGGTCCGATCAGCGGCAGCAGCAACGGCTTCCCGAACGTGATGTTGAGCCCGGTGATCGCCAGGATCAGGAACGAGCTCGCTGTCAGCCAATGCGTGAAGCGCTCGACCCCGTTGAACCGCGTGATCGTGCGCCCCGATCGGCCGCTGTCGATCTCGATGGTCCCGCGATACGCATAGAAGCCGATAAGCAGCACCAGCACGCCGAAAATCGCGATCGCGCCGATCCAGCGCAGCGTCACTTCGTGGAACTCGCGCCAATCGCGGCCCGCCGGCTGCTCGACCACGTAGGACCTGGTGTCCGGAATGGAGCCGCGCCCTTCGATGCGCCGCAGCTGCTGCAGCAGCTTGTCTTCCTTGACCGAGCTCGCGGTCGGATTGACCGAAGAAGGCTGCTGCGCGACCGCCGGCGGCGCCAGCGCAACGAGCACGGCGAAAACCAGGAACGCCAGAATCGGCCGCAGCCGCATGAGCAGCGTCATGCCGTTTTCCTCCCTTTCCTTCTTCACCTCTTCCCGTAAACGGGGAGAGGGAGGGGATGGCCGTCTTAGACCGCGATGTCCTCGCGGTACGCCGTCTTCCAGCCCCAGGCGCCGGAGCCGTAGCCGCGTTTCATCACCCGTTCTTTGTAGATCTGGGCGATGATCTCGCCGTCGCCGGCGAGCAGCGACTTGGTCGAGCACATCTCGGCGCACATCGGCAGCTTGCCCTCGGCGAGGCGGTTGGCGCCGTATTTGTCGTACTCCTCGGCGGTGTTGTCGGTCTCGGGGCCGCCGGCGCAATACGTGCATTTGTCCATCTTGCCGCGCGAGCCGAAATTGCCGACGCGCGGATATTGCGGGGCGCCGAACGGGCAGGCGTAGAAGCAATAGCCGCAGCCGATGCACAGGTCCTTGGAGTGCAGCACCACGGCGTCCGCCGTGGTGTAGAAGCAGTTGACCGGACACACCGCCGCGCACGGCGCGTCGGTGCAGTGCATGCAGGCCATGGACACGGAGCGCTCGCCGGGCTTGCCGTCGTCGATGGTGACGACGCGTCGGCGGTTGATGCCCCACGGCACCTCGTTCTCGTTCTTGCAGGCGGTGACGCAGGCGTTGCACTCGATGCAGCGGTCGGCGTCACAGAGGAATTTCATTCGAGCCATGATGCCGCCTCCTACGCCGCCCGGATCTGGCAGAGCGTGACTTTGGGTTCTTGCATGTTGGTGGCCGGATCGTAGCCGTAGCTGGTGATGGTGTTGGCACTTTCACCGAGCACGACCGGATCGGCGCCCTGCGGATATTTGCTGCGCAGGTCCTCGCCCAGGTACCAGCCGCCGAAGTGGAACGGCATCCAGGCAACACCCTTGCCGACGCGTTCGGTGACCAGCGCTTTCATGCGCGCCCGCGAGGAGTTCTCGACGCCGGTGACCCAGACCCAGCCGCCGTCCCGGATGCCGCGATCGGCGGCATCGGCCGGATTGATCTCGATGAACATGTCCTGCTGCAGCTCGGCGAGCCATTTGTTGGACCGCGTTTCCTCGCCGCCGCCCTCGTATTCGACCAGCCGGCCCGAGCTCAAGATCAGCGGGAACTCCTTGGCGATGCCCTTGTCGATCGCCGCCTTCTGCACCGAGAAACCGATGTTGGGCAGCCGGAACTGCCGGGCGTCGGCCAGCGTCGGATATTTCTCCACGAGTTCGACCCGCGGCGTGTAGATCGGCTCGCGGTGCACCGGAATGGGATCCGGCAAGCCGAAGGCGTTCATGCGCGCCTTGGCATTGCCGTACGGCACGCAGCCATGCGCCATGGCGACGCGCTGGATGCCGCCGGAGAGATCGGTCGACCACGACACGGCGTCGGCCTTGTCGCCGCCGATACGCTCGATCGTGGCGAGTTCCTCGGGCGCCAGATCCTTGTCCCAACCGAGCTTTTTCAGCACCGCATAAGTGAACTCGGGATAGCCGTCCTTGATATCCGAACCGACCGAATAGGCGCCTTCGGCGAGCATGTTGACGCCGTTGCGCTCCACCCCGAACCGCGCCCGGAACGTGCCGCCGCCGTCCATCACGTGCAGCGTCGTGTTGTAGAGCAGCGGCGTGCCCGGATGCTTGAGCTCCGGCTTGCCCCAGCACGGCCACGGCAGGCCGTAGTAATCGCCCTTGCAGGGCCCCTCCTTCGCCCGCAACGTGACGAGGTCGAAGTCCTTCTGGTTGGCGATGTGCAGCTTGAGCCGTTCGGGGGATTGGCCGCAGTAACCGGTGGACCAGCTGCCGCGATTCATCTCGCGCAGAACGTCCTCCGGCACCGGCCGGTCTTCCTCGACCTTGATGTTCTTGAACATCGGCTCGGAGATCCCGAGCTTCTTGGCGATCCGGTAGATGACCTGATAGTCGTCCTTGGTCTCGAAGCTCGGCGGCACGACGCGCTCGCCCCATTGCAGCGAGCGATTGGAGGCGACGCGCGAGCCCGAGGATTCGAACTGCGTGCACACCGGCAGCAGATACGTGCCGTCCTTGCGCCCGGCCTGCACCGCGAGCACCGCCCAGGTGGTCGGATGCGGATCGGCCACGACCAACAGATCGAGCTTCTCCAGGCCCTTCAGCGATTCGGGAATCCGGGTGATGCTGTTGCTGGCATGGCCCTGCACGAACATCGCCCGCACGTTGTCCTTCTGCGAGACCTGGTCCTTCGGCAGCAGCACCGCGTCGAACCAGCGGGTGAGCGGGATCCCGGGCGTCTCCATGATTTTCTTGTCGTCGAAGCGCGACAATAGATACTCGTAGTCGACCTCCCACACTCGCGCCCAATGTTTCCAGGCGCCCTCGACGAGGCCGTAGTAGAACGGCAACGTCACGATATCGAGGCCGACGTCGGTCGCTCCCTGGACGTTGTCGTGGCCGCGGAAGATGTTGGCGCCGGTGCCGGGCTTGCCGACATTGCCGGTCAGCAGCAGCGCCATGCAGCTCGCTCGTACGTTGGCGGTGCCAACCGTGTGCTGGGTCTGGCCCATGCACCAGATCAGCGTCGCGGGCTTCTGGGTCGCGAACATCTCGGCGACGCGCTTGAGCTGCTCGCCGGGAACGCCGCTGACGCGCTCGACTTCCGCCGGATCCCATTTCTCGATCTCTTTCTTGGCGTCCTCGAAGCCGTAGACGCGCTGCTGGATGAATTCCTTGTCCTCCCAGCCGTTCTTGAGAATGTGCCACATCATCCCGTAGAGCACCGGAATGTCGGTGCCGGGCCGCAGCCGCACGTATTCGGTGGCGTGGGCGGCGGTCCGCGTCATGCGCGGGTCGACGACGATGAAGTTCGCCTTGTTGAGCTCCTTGCCTTCAAGCAGATGCTGCAGCGACACCGGGTGCGCCTCGGCCGGATTGCCGCCCCAGATGATCAGGGTCTTGGCGTTGCGGATATCGTTGTAGCTGTTGGTCATCGCGCCGTAGCCCCAGGTATTGGCCACGCCGGTGACGGTGGTGGAATGGCAGATGCGAGCCTGGTGGTCGGTATTGTTGGTGCCCCAGAATGCTCCGAGCTTGCGGAACAGATAGGAGCCCTCGTTGGTCATCTTGGCCGAGCCGAGCCAATAGACCGCATCCGGACCGGATTTTTCGCGGATCTGCAGGATCTTGTCGCCGATCTCGTCGATCGCCTTGTCCCAGGAGGTGCGGGTCCATTGCCCGTTGACGAGCTTGAGCGGGTATTTGAGCCGGCGGTCGGAATGCACGAGCTCGCGCACCGATGCGCCCTTGGCGCAATGCGAGCCGCGATTGAACGGGCTGTCCCAGCTCGGCTCCTGGCCGATCCACACGTCGTTCTGCACTTCGGCGGTGACCGTGCAGCCGACGGAACAATGGGTACAGATGTTCTTGCGCACAGCGACCGGCGCGCCGGGGCGCGGCGGCGGACCCGCGTGCGCCTGGCGCACGCCCGCGAGCGGCAGCGCGCCGAGGGGCGCCAGCCCCGAGGCCACGAGACCGGAGCGCCGCAGGAACGTACGGCGGTCGAGACCGCCGCTCGATTGGCCGGCGAGCGCCGCGGCGAGCTTGCCGCGTCGCGCTTCGCGATCTTTCCTCTTGATCAGCACGGCCTCGCCTCCCTCATTGCGGATATTTGTTGACGCGGTAGAACGCCTTGACGTGCTCGGTTTCCTTGTAGCGCGCCTTGCGTTTCTCCTGGTCGGATTCGGCGGCCACGGCAGGCGCGGTCAGCGGCGCGGCCGTGGTGGCGGCTGCGGCGCCGGCGCCCGCCGCCAACGCGCGAAGGACGTCGCGGCGGCCGACGGTTCTCTTCGATTTGTCCATGGCGTTCCTCCATGCGCTTGCGTCGAGCCGGCGCTCAGGCCGGCAACGCATATGCCTCGCTTTCGATTTCCAGGAGCGTGCGGCCGAGCGTGCCGACGGCGCGGTAGAACTTCGCCGCTTGCGCGCGCTCGAGATCGGCAAAGAACCGACCAGCCCACGGTTCGACGTGCTTCTTGAAGATGCGCTCGTCGCTGCCGCGCGGCGCCGCAAACTCGCCGCCTGCGAGTCCCGCCATTATTTCGCAAAGCGTCGCAACATGATCCTCCGGCTCGTGATTGCCGTCGGCGCGCACGATGTCGAGTTCTGCCAGATCGGAGCGCAGCCGCGCCAGCGGCCGCTCATACAAGAATCCGGTCAGATAGTACGAGCCGTATGGCATCAGTTCGCCGCGGCCGATGCCGATGAACAGCTCGAAGAATTCCCGCTCGACCTCCTCGGGCTTGGCGCGGCGCGCCGCCTCCGCGAGCGAGGCACGCGCGAGCCCGAGCGGGCTCGCGTCGACCCGCAGGCCCGCGATCTCTTCGAGCAGCCCGCGATCCGGCGCGCGACTCAGGAGCGCGGCAAGCAGCGCGTATTCGCGCGCGCGCGCCGCATCGATTTCGTCAGCGGGCGACGCGCGGCCTTCCTGGCTATCGGGCTTTGACGGCTGGGACGGCTCGATCCGGCCGGCGAGCATCCCGTTCCTCCCATCTTCGTCAGCCGCCTCTTCGAAGTTTTCGAACGATCGGCCTCTGGATTTTCTTCTGACGTTTCAAGTTGCTGTGAGTCTGCGCAGCGATTTCGGGTCGGTCAATAGTTCATTCGAATAATCTACCCTCCGGAGCCGGGTTTGTTCCGCGGAAATGACGGCTCCGCCTCTTGTTGCATCGCAGTATCGTCAGGCGAGCAGGCTCCCTCCCGATCAGATACACCACCGGCGGCCGGTGCTTCCGTCCCGCGGCTCTCCGGCTCTTTCACAACGCCGTGTTCGGAGGTTTCGCGGCTCGCCGTGCGGTCCGACGGCACAGCCGCGGACTCCGCGGCCCGCTCGGGCTGCGCCTCGCCGAGCACCCGCGCAACCAGTTCGCGCGCGGCACCCGGAGCAAACGGCCCGAACCCCGGGACGCCGTCGGGGGCGTTGAAATCCCAAGCGTTCTCGGACAGTCCGACGAAATCGCGGATCGCGGGATCGCTGCTCCAGGCGCGGCGCAAAGCGGCGCGCGCCAGCTGTGGCGGCACCTCCGGTTTGAGAAAGGCGCGAATGTCGGTGCCGGCATCGATGGTGTCGATCGGCGGCAGTTCCGGCCCGGAACGGGATGCCGGCTGCGTGGGGCCGGGCGCGTCGGGCTTTGCCAGGCTCGGCGCCTCGGGTGTTTTGTCCAGGGCCGACGCCGGTGGCGGGGGTTCGTCCTCAGGCAGCAACCGACCGCCGGCCGCTTCCCGCTTGCGGCGCGACCAGCGCGCCAAGAAGGCCTCGCGCTCGCTCATGGGTGTCCCTTCCGGACCGCGGCGCGCCGGCCGAGCGCCTCCGGGTCGGCGCGATCGCGCTCGCGCTTGGCGAAGCCATGCTCGACCGGATGTTCGGCCACAAAAGCCGCGACGGCCTCACGGATCGGCTCCGGCATCGCTACCGGCTCGACGACATCGGTGCCGGGCTCCGTGAACCCTTCCCCCTCGGCGGGATCGGCGGTGACGGCCTTGAGCTCGAACGGGGGCTCGCGACCCGTCGGCCGCAGCACCACCCAGAGCGCAGGTGCGCCGGAATCGAGATTGGCGCGGTAGTGCGCGGTCTCCGAGCGATAGAGTTCGATCTCGGTGCCGCCGACGAAGAACCGCACGGCATCCGGCGAGCTCGAGATTTCGGTCCAGGGTGCGGCTTCGGGAACGCCGGCAAGCACCGCGATGGGGCGCCAGACGTGCTCGATCCACGGGCTCGTCGCGGCCCGGCGCTCCACGACCACCCCGACCGGTAGGCGAATGGAAGCGCCCATGCTCAACTCACGCTCTCGGGCGAGCGGACCGGCAGCCCGGCCAGCAGATTTTGCGGCTTCATCCGCAGCATTCCGTCCGGTGTCGTCGCCAGAATCAAATAAACGCCGTCGCCCCCAAGCTGCGGCGCGAGTCGCTCGGCATCACGGAGCCGCAAGCGGTAGAGCCCGAGCACGCGCGCTGCTGCCGCCTGGTCGAGCGCCTCCCCGTTCCACAGCCGATCGCCGATCTTGCTCGCCGCGGCGTCGAGGCCGACATACCAAGCGAGCGCCGCGTCGCGCAGCTCGATCAGCGGCTCGATCTCCGCCTCGATTGCCAGCATGTGATCGAGGAATCTTGCGATCACCTGCGCGAGCGCCGCGTGGGCGCGCCGGCCGGCCGTGAGATCGAGTGCGAAATCGAAGCGGTCGCTGCGCTCCCAGTAGGCGTGGGCGTTCTCTTCATTGAGGATGTCGATCGCATCCGGCCCGGGCAAGCCCAGCATCGAGACCAGCGGGGAAACCGGAACGCTGCTGTTGCCCGAGATCAATTCCTCGTCGGCCGCGAGCAGCGCGCCCTCGTGACTGGTGATGCGTTGTGGCCGGAAGAAGAGCTCGGCCGTGCGCAGTACGAACGGATCCTCGCAGCCGTCGAGCGCGTTGCGGAGGATAACGTGCATCAAATGATTGAGGAAGAGCGGCGGCGTGCCGCCGACTCCGTTTCGGGCGAGGCTCAGATACGCGGCTTCGAGCGTGGGCTGCGCCAGCAGGCGATCGCGGAACGCGATCAGCAGCTCGAAATTCTCCCGCGCGTCGGGGTCGGCGATCGCCGCGATCTCACGGGCAGCGACGGCACGCCGCGGATTTTCGAGCAGCGCGCGATGCAGGTTGCGTTCGCCTGCACAGGCGTCGGGCGGGACAGCAAGCTCGGGCCGCGCCAAGTACGCCTTCAGGAACTCGTCCGTGAGAAGCAGCCCGCCGCCGTCGGCGCGGTCGAGCAGATGATGTCCGCAGGAGAGCCAGAAATCCTTCATGGCCGCCTCCTGTCGGAGAACGGGCTGGCGGTTACCAGGGAACCGAGCCGCTCGCGCGCTTCACCTCTCCCGCTTGCGGGGGAGGTCGGCTCGTGCGCGGAGCGCGCGAGCCGGGAGGGGGCAGGAAGCGCGACGCCAAACTTTTGCCCCCTCCCCATCCCTCCCCCGCAAGCGGGGGAGGGATGAGAATACCGATGCGCCTCAAGGCTCATACGCGTCCCCCGCATTGGCGGCGAGCCGCATCAGATCCAATTCATCGGCCGGCGCCTCTCCGCCTTCGACTTCGAGGAAGGCGAACGCGCGCAGCGGCTTCGTGCCCGCGCGCGGGCGCAAGGTGCGGAACGTCTCGCGGATCTCGCCGTCCTGACAGGTGCGATGCATCGCGATCAAGGTACCGGACGGATGTTCGGCGAGCGATGCGGCAAACGCGACTTCCTCGGCGGCCGCATCGCGCGCGGTCCCGAGGTCCGGCGCACCGAATTGTTCGATGAGGCGCGTCGCCAAACAATCGACCGCGGCGGCGCGCGCCGCCTCGTCCGCCTCGACCACTTGCACCAGCGTCGACCAGCCGAGGCTCGCAATGCCGAGAAAGCCGCTGCGGAACGCGCTGCGCGCCTTGCCCTCGAGCGCCGCCGGGTCGGCGCCGAGAAACACGAACGCGCCCGGCACCGCCCATTCGCCGGGCTCCGCCGCGCGTTCGAACACGAACGTGTCGGACGCATCGAGCCGGATGGTGCGCAGGAGCTTCATGCCCGCGGCGCTCCGGTGTGCGGATCGAGCCAAGACGGCGTCTGCAGCGCGGGAATCAGGCGGCGCTTGGTCATCTTAGGCTCGCCGGCACGGCGCACGAGCAGATCGCCGCTGGCATCGATGGAGCGCTCGACCCCGGGCTCGGCTGGAACCCGGGACAGATAGGATTGGGCGACGGTGCGGAACCCGGCTTCCTGCCAAGCATCGGTCATAACCATCAGGTGACGGGCGAAGCTTTCCACCACCTGACCGGATCCGAGGTCATGGAATCCTTCCTCCTCCAGCGCAGCGCCGAGCGGCCGCAGACCCGGCTTTCGCTCGGTCATCTCCACGGTCCGGATCATCGCCCCGAACACGAGCCATGCGGGACGATCCTCGCCGGCGCCCTTCGGCCAGGCGAGGCGGCCGCCGCCAACGAGCCCGCCGTCGACCCGGATCGCGTCCGGCCAATCGATGCTGATCGGTTTCTCCGGGGGCGCATGGGCTGCGAGCGCATCGACGAGCGCCGCCATTCCCGCATAGAACGCCCGGCGCGCTTCGCCGAGCGGCTCCTCGGGCTCCAGCACGACCGCGAACTCGACGAGATCGAAGCGGCCGACCCAAACGAGGGTGCCGGCGCCCTCCTCGGCGGCAATTTCCTGCGCATGCGCAAAGGCATCGCCGATCTCGCGCAAGCTCACCAGCCGGAAGGCGGGGGGCAGCGCGAGCTTCGGCGCAAACGGAGAGCGGATGCGGCAATCCAGCGACACCGATACCCCTGTACTTTCGAACTGTCACAATTATAGCTTGGCTCCGCTCGTGACCAGCCCGCCCGGCCGTGCCGGTTAAGGCCACCGGGGAGATCGCATGCCGGAATCTCGCAAGATCGTTCTGTGCTCCTGCGAGGACACGATTGCGCTCGATCCCGGCGCGGTTCGCAGCGCCTGTCCGGGCGCGACGGTCGACACCGCGCACCAATTGTGCCGGGCCGAACTCGAGAAATTCCGCGCCGCGGCGGCGGCGGGCGGACCGTTGACGGTTGCGTGCACGCAGGAAGCCCCGCTGTTCACGGAGACTGCGGCCGAGCTCGGGCCCTCGAGTGCCGCCGAGATCGTGTTCGCCAATATTCGCGAGACGGCGGGCTGGTCGCGCGACCGAGAAGCCGCGGGCCCGAAGATCGCGGCACTGCTTGCGGCCGCGGCCGAAGAAATGCCGGCAACGCCGCTGGTCAGCCTGGAAAGCGAGGGAACGGCGCTCATCTACGGCACCGACGAGCGGACGATCGAGGCGGCGCGCCTGCTCAAGGACCGGCTCGACGTCAACGTGCTGCTCACGCGGCCCGGCGCGGTGCCGCCGAGGACGACCGAATTTACCGTCGCGCGGGGCACCATCCGGTCCGCCAAGGGCCACCTCGGCGCCTTCGAGATCTTGCTCGACGATTACGCCGTTCCCGACCCGTCCTCGCGCGGCGCGCTGGCGTTCGGCTCGCCGCGCAACGGCGTGAGCGCGCAATGCGACGTGCTGATCGATCTCTCCGGCGGCCCGCCGCTGTTCCCCGCCCCGGACCTGCGCGAAGGCTATCTGCGCGCCGATCCCCGGGACGAAGCCGGGATGCTGCGAAAGCTTTTCCGCGCGGCGGATCTCGTCGGCACGTTCGACAAGCCGCGCTACGTGACGTTCCGGGACGATCTATGCGCGCATTCGCGCTCGAAGATCGTCGGCTGCACCCGTTGCCTCGACCTGTGCCCGACCGGCGCGATCGCGCCGGCGGGCGACCATGTCGCGATCGACGAGAACGTGTGCGCCGGCTGCGGCAGCTGTGCGGCGGCCTGCCCGACCGGCGCTGCGGATTACGCGCTGCCGCCCCCCGATGCGCTGCTGCGCAAGCTGCGCACGCTGCTCGGCGTCTATCGGACGGCGGGCGGCAAGGATCCGATCCTACTCGTGCACGACGAGGACCATGGCGCCGCGCTGATCGATGCGCTCGCGCGCCACGGCGACGGCCTTCCCGCCAACGTGCTGCCGCTCGCGCTCAACGAAGTCACCCAGGCCGGGCTCGAACTGATTGCCGCGGCATTCGCGTATGGCGCGTCTGCGATACGCCTGCTGTTGCGCGCGAAGCCGCGCCACGACGCCTCCGGTCTCGCGCGAACGCTGGCGCTGGCCGAGCCGATTCTGACGGGACTGGGGTTCGGGCCGGGGCGCGTCGAGAGGATCGAGACCGACGATCCGTTCGCGCTTGGCGAGGCGCTGCGCGCCATCGCGGCCGCAGCCGCGGCGCCGCGCCCGGCAAGCTTCGAGCCGGTCGGCCAGAAACGCGATCTGCTCCGGCTTGCGCTGCGCGAGCTGCATCACGCCGCGCCGGCGCCGGTCGACGTCATCGCGCTGCCGACGGGCGCGCCGTTCGGCGCGGTCGAAATCCGCGTCGAAGGTTGCACGCTCTGCCTCGCCTGCGTGTCCGCCTGCCCGACCGGCGCGCTGATGGACGATCCGGAGCGCCCGCGGCTGCGCTTCGCCGAGGACGCCTGCGTGCAGTGCGGGCTGTGCAAGGCGACGTGCCCCGAGAAGGTGATCACGCTCGAGCCGCAGCTCGATTTTCGCGCGGCGAGCGCGTCCGCGCGCGTGCTCAAGGAGGAGGAGCCGTTCTGCTGTGTCCACTGCGGCAAGCCGTTCGGCACGAAGAGCACGATCGAGCGGGTCGCGGCGAAGCTCGCCGGCAAGCACTGGATGTTCAGCGGGCCGGACAGCCGGCTCGAAGTGCTGAAGATGTGTGAGGACTGCCGCGTCGCCGCAGTCACGGCGGCCGGTTTCGACCCCTACGCCGCGACCGAGCGGCCGCGCCCGCGCACCAGCGAGGATTATTTCCGCGAGCGGGACGGGAAGACGGACCGCACGTAGCTGATCCGAAGTTGCCGAGGCTGTCGTCCCCGCGAAAGCGGGGACCCATGATCACCAACCATATTGAATCGCGAGGTCCGTGGTCATGGATCCCGGCTCGCAGCCGCTTGCGCGGCTTTGGCCGGGATGACGGCGCCTAGCGCCGTCACTTCGGCTTGGTCGCCCGCCCCAGAAAATCCACAAGCGCCGCACGGTCTTCGGCCGAGCCGATGCGCTGCTCGGGCATCTTGGTGCCGGGCGTGAAGGTTGCGGGGCCGAGCTCGAACAATTTGGCGACCGTCTCCGGCGTCCACACGAGGTCGAGGCCGCGGAACGCCTCGGAATAGCGATAGCCCGGCACGGTGGCGATGTGGCGGCCGAAGATGCCGTAGAGCGTCGGGCCCGCGCGATTTTCTTCTTCGGGCCGCAGGGTGTGGCAGGCGACGCAAGCGCGAAACACCTCGGCGCCGCGATCGCTCGCAAACGCCGCGAGCGGGTCTTCGGCGCCGCCGAGCGCAGGCGAGCCGAATTGCTCGCCGGTCGCGGCATCCCAGCGACGCAGGATGCGATCGGTGCCGCCGGTGAGAAGCGTGCGGCTGTCGGGGAAGAACGCGACCGACCAAACGGGCAGCCCGGGTCCGACGAGCGTGCGCGCGAGCTTGCGGCTTTGTCGGTCGATGATGGCGACCGAGCCGCGGATGCTCGAAGCTGCAACGCGATGGCCGTCGGGCGAGATCGCGACCGAAATGATCGGCGTCGGCTGGGCTTCGACTTCGCCGGCGTCCCCGCCGTCCGGGCGCAAGAAATGCACGTGGCCGTCGGCGCCCGCCACAACGATTTCGCCGTCCGGCGCGACCGTCACCGCGTTGAGCGGGCACGGCAGCGTGATCACGATCGGCGATTCGGCCGGCGCCGCGAGCGACCAGATTCGCACGGTCTCGTCGTAACCCGCGCTGACCAGGTGCCCGTCCGGCTGGAACGCGACGCCGTTGACGTTCTGCGCATGACCTTCGAGCACGCGGGGTGGCGCGCCGCCCCCGCCGCCGGCGAGCGGCCAAACCCGCACGGTGTGATCCCAGGACGCCGAGGCGAGGCTTTCCCCGTCTGGGGCCACGGCGAGCGCCGCGATCGGCGCGGCATGTCCTTCGAGCACCGCGTCCGGCCGCTCGCGGCCGCGTTGCCAGATCGCGATCCGCGCGTCCTCGCCGGCGGTTGCCGCGCGGCCGTCCGGGAGGACGGCCACGGCATTGACCGCCCCGTCGTGGAAGCGCAGCACCTGCTCGGCCGCATCACGGCCGAGCGACCAAATAATCGCGGTCTGATCGAAGCTCCCGGATATTGCGGTCTTGCCGTCGGGCGCGATCGCGAGCGTCCGCACCGGCCCGCCGTGGCCGCGCAGTTGCGCCTGCGCGCCGACCAGCGGCAGGACGAGGATCAGACAAGCCGCGATGGCGAGCCGCCGCATGGCCCGGAAACACTCCCAGACGAGATGCGCAGGAAGCTGGCGACATTTGCCGCGCAACACGGCTCGGTCAAGCGCGGCGCTTGACGCATCCGGCAAATACATGCTGCTGACGAAGACCGTAGGGTGGGCAAAGCGGATGTGGAGCGTCCGCGTGCCCACCGCGGTTTTGCGAATGGGAGGAAACGGTGGGCACGGCGCTGCGCGCCTTTTGCCCACCCTACGGTGCATGGCCGAACAGACGCTCGATCTGCGCGGCTTGCGCTGCCCGCTGCCGGCGCTCAAAGCCCGCAAAGTGCTCTCGCGGCTCACGCCCGGCGACGCGCTGGTGCTCGAATGCACCGACCCGTTGACCGCGATCGACATTCCCAATCTGGTCCGCGAGACCGGCGACGTGCTCGAAGCGAACAGCGAGCACGCCGGACTTCTGGTATTCCGCATCCGCAAGGCGGGCGCGCACACAGTTTCCTGATGCGTAAGCCGCATACTCGCTTCCCCTCTCCCCTTGTGGGAGAGGGTGGCTCGTTGCGAGCGTAAGGGAGCAGCGAGCCGGGTGAGGGGTACAGGTGACAAATACCCAACCCCTCACCCGCCTCGCGGACTTCGTCCGCTCGGCACCCTCTCCCGCAGGGGGAGAGGGAAGAGGAGTATGCCTGAAGCTAAGAGTTTCGATCCGGCCCCTGCCAGGAGGTGACGTATGCCACATCGCTGCGCCGTGCTCGACGATTACCAGAACGTCGCGATGCGGATGGCCGATTGGTCGCCGATCGCGAAGGACGTGGAGATCGAGGTATTCCATCGGCCGCTCGGCGACGCCGCGGCGATCACTCGCGCCCTGCAGAATTTCTCGATCGTGTGCGCCATGCGCGAGCGCACGTTGTTTTCCAAAGCCGTGTTCGATGGCTTGCCCAACCTGCGTCTGCTGGTCACGACCGGGATGCGCAACGCAGCGATCGACGTTGCCGCCGCAAGCGAGCGCAACGTGATGGTCTGCGGCACGGACGTAACCGGTCATCCGACGCCCGAGCTGGCGTTCGGTCTGATCCTCGAGCTCGCGCGAAAGATCGGCCACGAGAACGCGAGGCTCAAGGCCGGCGCATGGTGGCAGGAGACGGTGGGCATCGACCTGTTCGGCAAGACGCTGGGGCTGCTCGGCCTCGGCCGGCTTGGCTCGCGTGCCGCCGCGATCGGCCGGGCGTTCGGCATGCAGCTGATCGCCTGGAGCCAAAATCTCACCGCCGAGAAGGCGCGGGAGGCCGGAGCGACGCGGGTCGAAAAGGACGAGCTGTTCGGCCGCGCGGATTTCATCACCATCCACATGGTGCTCAGCCCGCGGACACGCGGCCTCGTCGGCGTGCGCGAGCTCGGACTCATGAAGAAGACGGCATTTCTCATCAACACGTCGCGCGGGCCGATCGTCGAGGAAGCGGCGCTCATCGCCGCCCTGCGCGAGCGCCGCATCGCCGGGGCGGGGCTCGACGTCTACGACGTCGAGCCGCTGGCGCAGGACCATCCGCTGCGCAAGATGGACAACGCCGTGATCACGCCGCATCTCGGTTACGTCACCGAGGACACGCTGCGGATTTTCTACTCCGGAACCGTCGAGGACATCCGGGCATGGCTCGACGGCAAGCCGGTGCGGGTGCTCGGCAAATGATGCCGCGCCGTTCTGAAACCGCGAGGCAACGATCCGGGTCCGCGAACGGGGGCTTCTCACCAGATTCTTACATTGCCGGTCCGATTTGGTGCTGAACGAGCGGCAAACTCATCGGAGGCCGCGGCACATCGCCGACCGCGCTCGGCAACAGTTCGGGTATCCTCGTGGCATTGTGAAGCCATTCCCCCAACGTCCTGCCGAAATGATGTTCAGTACCGGATTTGTTGTCCACAGGACGGTCGGCGCTCGCTGGAACCGATGGGGGCGCAGGCTGAAGTTGCAGCGGCTCGCCTATTTTCTCCATCATCCATTCCGAACGTTGCAGCGTGAGCTTTTTCGGAACGGTGACGGTATGGCTCTGCTTAGTTGGTTTTTCCTGGGCAACATTCTCGACGCGTTTCGGCTCGGCGATTGCTTGGGTGGCTGGCGGAAGCGCAATTTCGGGCGCGTTGGGTCCTAACACATTGAAAGCAGGAGACGGCAGCGGAGCCGGTACCACGATTGGAGGCGGCGGCTGGATTTGAGCGGATTGCTGCCGATTGTTGTATTCGTTGACGAGGAAAGTCCCGATGGCGCCTGCCAAGGCCACCGGCACACCTTCATGAAAGAATTTACGGCAGAAAGCGGATATCCAGCGGAGGAAGCGAGCCATGGTCATGATCGCCGCGCTCGGGGACCGTGGAATTCTCTTCGGATATGTGGCTCGAATAGGGAAAACCGTGTACTGAAAGCGCGCATGAATCTCCGATTATGTCCGAAGTGCGACTGTTCATTTTTTTGCAGCGACGCCTCGGCCGTCCCGGAGCCCTTTCCGTCCCCGTCAGGTAGAGGGTGGCTCCTCGCGCAACGAGGAGTCGGGTGGGGTTGTCTCAGCTTCGCCCACCCGCGTGCTTTTCCCTCCCCGTCAGGGGAGGGTGGCTCCTCGCGGAGCGAGGAGCGGGTGGGGTTCTCTCAGCTTCGCCCACCCGCGTGCTTTTCCCTCCCCGTCAGGGGAGGGTGGCTCCTCGCGGAGCGAGGAGCGGGTGGGGTTGTCTCAGCTTCGCCCCACCCGGCTCGCGTCTGACAGACGCTCGCCGACCTCCCCTCCGGGGAGGTAAAGCGCGTCAATTACCCGTTTGGGCAATCGGCAATAGCCCGTCGTCCCGGAAGCCGCGCAGCGGCTATCCGGGACCCATGGCCACCAAGCTAGCCAATTTCGCTCAATCCGTGGTCATGGGTCCCCGCTTCCGCGGGGACGACGAACTCGAGAAAGCGCGTCAGTTGCCGGCCTGTTTCTTGGCGAGCGCCGTGATTTCGGCCGGATCGAACTTGTTGATGTCGTCGATCAGCTCGTTGGTGATGATGTCGCGCGCCTCGACCTTCTGCTTGAGCACGCCCCATTTCAGCAGGAAATCGATATAGGCCGCGTAATTGGCCTCGGAATTCTCGCCCCATTTTGCGACGCCGCCGGATTCGAGCCGCCACGCGTGCGCCCGCGCCTCGAGCACCTTGACGTCGTCTTTGAGCGCGGTCGCCTCGTCCTTGCCGGTCGCCTTGGTCTGCGGAAACACTTCCCACAGCGCGCGCACGGCCGCCGCCGGATTGGCGAGCGCGAACACCGTGCCCCTGGCATAGCCCTGCGCCAGCGCAACCGCGTCGGCGCGCCGGCTCTGCAGCGTTTCCTCGAACGTGATGAATCCGTTCGACGGGAAGCGGTCGATCTCGCTGTTGTCGAGCATGCGCATCTTCACGCCGGCGTTCTCGACGAGCGCATATTGCGTGTCGAACTGCGAGAGCGCGTCGACCTCGCCGCCGCGCACCAGCGCCGCGGTCTGGCTGGCCTCCCCGGCGACCACGATGGAAACGTCGCGGTCGGGATCCATGCCGTGGTTGGCGGCGAGCGCGCGGGCGACGATCACGCCGGCGGACGCCATCGAGGTCACGCCGATGCGCTTGCCCTTGAGGTCCTCGAAGCGGCGGATCGGGGAGTCGGCCGGAACCGCGATGCCGTACACGTTGCCCTGATAGGCCGTGTAGTAGTTCTTGATCTTGACCCCCTGCGGCCGAAGGATCGCCAGCGGCTCGATCGACGGCAGCGAATAATCGATGTCGCGGGTCGCTACGCTTTTCACGCAATCGGTCGAGCCCGGCAGCGGCACGAGGTCGACGCGCAAGCCGACCTGCGCGAACCAGCCCATCTTGGTCGCCACCGCGAACGGCGCCGCCGCGGCACTCACCGTGCGGGCACAAAACCCGACGCGCACCGTGGTGTCCGCATGAGCTGCGGTTGCAGCGAGGGCCGCGGCGAGCGCGGCGGCGATTGGTAAAGGCTTCACAGGGTTCCTCCCTTCTTCTGCGCCGAGGCGACGGCGTCGACCTTCTGCGACGGATCCCAGAACAGCACGCGGCGGCGCACGCCGTTGACGAGGCCGTTGAGCACGAGCCCGAGCAGCGAGAGGATCAGCAGCACCGAGAACTGGCCGGCGACGTCCATGGTGAAATTCATGCTCTGGATCAGCATGCCGAGCCCGGACTGCGCGCCGACGAACTCGGCGACGATCGCGCCGATCAGCGCGAAGATCATCGCGATCTCGAGCCCCGCGAAGATGTAGGGCATCGCGTTCGGCAGCTGCAGCATCCAGAACACCTGCCAGCGGTTCGCGGCGAGCGAGCGCATCAGATCGACCTTGTCCTCCTCGGCCGAGCGCAGGCCGACGATGGTGTTGACCATCAGCGGGAAGAACGCGACGAGTGCCGCGTTGACGACCTTGGAGGTCAGCCCCAGACCGAACCAGACGATGATCAGCGGCGCCAGCGCCACCTTCGGCATCGCCTGGAACATGACGATGAACGGATAGAGGAAATATTCGATCGGCCGGCTGAGCGCGACGGCGATGCCGAGCGCGAAGGCCAGCACCGCGCCGACCACGAAGCCGATCAGCGTCTCGGCGAGCGTGATGCCGATATGGTTGAGGTAGAGTGTGCTGGCGATGCCGCGATAGAGCGCGGCAAAGATGCTCGACGGCGTCGGCAGGATGAAGGCCGGCACCGCCAGGAGCCGCACCAGCGCTTCCCAGACCGCGAGCGTCGCGGCGACCAGCACGAGGCGCAGCATGAAATTCATCAGTCCGCCGGTTGCCCGTGTCATTCGATGCCTCCGCCGGCATTGAGCGCGGCGCGGATGCGCCGCACATAGGAGCCGAATTTCTCGTGCGTCATCACGTCGAGCGCGCGCGGGCGCGGCAGCTCGACCTCGAACAGGTCGCCGATGCGGCCCGGCCGCGGCGTCATCACCGCGACGCGGTCGGCCAGAAACACCGCTTCGGCGGTCGAATGCGTGATGAACACCACGGTCTTGCGCCGTTCGAGCCAGATGCGCTGCAGCTCGACGTTCATCGCCTCGCGGGTCAGCGCGTCGAGTGCGCCGAACGGCTCGTCCATCAGCAGCAGGGCCGGATCGTGGATCAGCGCGCGCACGAGAGAGACGCGCTGCTGCATCCCGCCGGAGAGCTGCCATGGGTAACGGTGCTCGAAGCCGGAAAGGCCGACGAGGGCCAGCAGCTCCATGGCGCGCTCGCGCATGCGCGCCCGCCCGAGATGCTGGACGTCGGCCGGCAGCAGCACATTGCCGAGCACGCTGCGCCAGGGAAACAGCACCGGGGACTGGAACACGACGCCGATGTCGCGGCGCGGCCCTTCGATCGGTATTTCGTTGAGCAGCGCGGTGCCGTCCGTCGCCGGGATCAGGCCGGCCAAGATTTTCAGCAGCGTCGATTTCCCGCAGCCGGATGGGCCGACGATCGCCAAAAATTCGCCCTCGCCGACCGAGAAACCGACTTCGTGCAGCGCCTCGACCCCGTCGAGGCCGCCGTAGCGCTTGGAGAGGCCGCGCACGGCGATGATGTCGCGGGCAAGCTCCACCCTCGGCGCGACGGCGCGCAATTGTCCCTCCGGGCTTGCTCTTGGGCCGCGCCGCAGGACTGGGGGATCGGCGGGCCGCGCGGCGCAGGCTAGGGTGATCCGCACACCGCGGTCAACGCGCGCTTACCCCGGGGCCGCCGCCTGCGACCGGGGGGCCGGCTGGTATCTTCCCGCCCGATGTTGTTCTATAGACGGGCAAATCGAGTCCCTGGGGGGATGGCCATGAGCGACCTGATCCACCGCCTTCGCGGCAATGCCGAGCCGGTCGGCAAGCTGCTGCTCGAAGCCGCCGACGCCTTGCAGGCGGCGCACACGCGCATTGCCGAACTCACCGAAACCTTGCGGGCCGTGATCGAGATCGGCAACAGCCAGCGCTCGCGGGAGTTCGCGGACGTCAAGCGCACGCTGCTCAACGCCCGCGTGCTGCTCTCGGGGGGATCGCTCTCCCCGCCGATGCCGGCGGCCGCCGCGGCCACCGCGGCCCCCGCGCCCTCCGCCAGGCCGGCACCCGTGCAAGCGGCTCCGGTCGCGCCCGCACCCCCGCCCGCGACGCGAGCCGAAGAGACCAAGCCTCGCGACGAGGAGATCGTCAGCGGGATGTACAAGGAAATCCAGAGTCTGCTGCGGCATTCGGCGTGACACGCGGCGCGCAGGGCGGCAATTGCTCTGCGGGTCCGCAGCGCACGCGGCGAATTTCCAACAAACGGGACGATGGAACCATGGCCTCGAGCCGGCAATCGAACAGCTTCGCGGCGGCACTCCTGACGGCGGCGATCCTGCTGCTCGCGCCCGCGCCCGCATGCGCGCAAGAGGGGCCGCCGCCGTTCGGTCCGCCGCTGCAATACACCTCGAAGCCTGGCCGCGAGTTCGACGCGCTGCTCGCCGCGAACGTTTCCTGGCTCAAGAACAAATTGACCGACCGCAAGCGGCGGCGGCGCGAGGCGCAAAACTCCTATCGGCTGGAACCCGCGGCGACCAAGCCGCAGGTCCAGGCGGTGATCGATCAGCTCGATAAGGAGGTCAAGGACACGGAAGCCGCATCCGCGGTCGTCCGCGCCCGCTCGCCGGATCCCGCGGCCCAGAAGCAGATCGTCAGGAGCAACGTCGAAGCTTGGATCAAGGCGCTCAACCAGCGCGCCGAGAATTACCGCAAGGCCGCCGACGATGCCGAGGCCAATGCCAAGCGCGCGACGAAGCAACTCGAAGCGGCGCGCTACCGCCTCGACGTCGACGAGGACAAGCAGATCGCGGACAAGGCCGAGCAAGAAGCCAAGACGCTCGCCGCCGATTTGAAGGCAGCGGGACTGTAGTTCTACCTCCCCGGAGGGGAGGTCGGTCGCGCAAAGCGCGACCGGGTGGGGAGACGTCGGATTCGGGAACACCCCACCCGGCTCCCTCGCTTCGCGAGGAGCCACCCTCCCCTGACGGGGAGGGAAAAGCACCCGAGCTCAACGGATAAGGCCGAGCAGGAATCCAAGGTACTCGCCGCCGATTTGAAGGCAGCGGGACTGTAGTTCTACCTCCCCGGAGGGGAGGTCGGTCGCGCAAAGCGCGACCGGGTGGGAAGACGTCGGATTCGGGAACACCCCACCCGGCTCCCTCGCTTCGCGAGGAGCCACCCTCCCCTGACGGGGAGGGAAAAGCACCCGAGCCCAAACCGATCAGCGATCCGGACCGGGTCCCCGGCACGGCCTAGTCTCCTCCTCTTCGCGGCAAGGCGCGAGAGCGCAATCCGATCGCGTCGAGCTGATCGCGAAGATCCCAATCCTCGCTGCCGGGATACGCGATCAATCCCGGATCGCGCAGGTCGGATGAAGCAAACCCGGTCGGGTCCCAGCGCACTCGCTGGCTTGCGTTGGCGGATAGCGACAACCCCTGCCCAGCGTCGAGCACGTAATCTCGGCCCGCCGTGTGCACGTGTACGCGGCCTTGCGTCACGTAGATGTGCTCGCCGGTCTTGCCGATTTGCGTACTGAAGATCGTGCCCCGCACGCCGATCGTCGCGAACGGCGTCTTGATCGTGTAGCTCCTGGGATTCTGCGATCCGCTGACGAACCGAAACGCGCCGCGACTGGTTTCGATCACGACGTTGCCGGTCTTTCGATCGGGATTGTAGACGAAGCGGTCGAGCTTGACTTCGGACCGCGCCCCGACGCTCAAATTCGTCTGATCGAGAAACAGCAGCTGTGCCTGACTGGCCTCCCCGGTGCGGACGGTTTCGTTGGAGAACAGCTCGCTGCCGGCGGACAGCGGGCGGCTGCTGCCGCCAAGAATCCCCTGCACCTGGTTTTTTGCCGCTGCCGCGACGCCGATCTTCGAGTCCGCGAGCGAGGCCGTCGGCCAAATCAGGATGCCGGCCGCAACGACGGCGGACATTGATGCGACTGCTCTGAACATGATTATGACCTGCATGTCTGTTCACGACCTGGCGCAGGCTAGAGCAATGTCCACGCCGCATCTTGTGACGTGTGTCACTTGTGAGGTAGGTCACAGCGCTGAAGGCACCCGCGGGACGCGACCGCGCGCTCAGGAACGTGCCGCGTCGATGAGAATGCCGGCAATCTCATCTGGATGTTCGAGTGCTCCGAAATGTCCGGATTGCGGCAAGGTGATCATGCGGCTTCCTTGCAGCAGCTGCGCGCCCCGCTGCGCTCCAGCGGCCCCATGGGTCTCACGCCGACCTGGCTGCGATGCCGTTTCGCTGGCCCGCCGACATTCGCCTGTGCGCGCGAAGCTGAACCCACACCGTGGCGTGCAAGATCAGCCAGAGCGGCACGAGCACCGTCGGAATGAACGACCACGGCAGCTGCTGCACGGCCGCCGAGCCCGGAGCAGAATGGAAAATCTGCAGGGGCGATCCCTCCCCGGAGGTCACCCCGAGCGTGATGGCGAGCACGAGATCTGCCGCCCCGAAGGCGTTCCAGGCGGCGAGCGCATTGGCGTAGCTGGTTGCCGAGTTTTGCACGAAGGCCAGCAGTGATATGGCCGCAAGGCCGGTGATGATGTCGCCCGCGCCGGCAAAAATCGGGAACGGGCCCGCGAGCCGCCCTTGCGCCGCCAGCAAGAAAAACAGAAAGCCCAATACCCGGCCGATGTTCAGGCCGATGATGAGCCGCACCGGAAGGCCCAACATGGCTCGGCGGACCGCCGGCGAAGCCGACGCGATCGCGGCCGCGGCGAGCGGCGAGGCAACGAAAATTCCGATTATGGGGAACGGCTTGTTCACACCGAGCCAGCCCGCGGCGCCGGCGGCCGCAGCAAGCCCGATCCAGATCCCGATGCAGAGCGCAAGCAAGAGTTTCGCGGCGCGCGGAACCTCCAAGAAGGCGATTACCGAAGTGACGACGAATACCGTCATGGTGGCGGTCACGACCGTGCCGATGAAATCCAGCATTTGACACTCCCTTGCGTGCAGCTACACCTTTGATTGCCGAGTAACGACCTCTGGATAGTTCCGTTACCCCGACGGCGAATGCGAAAGCGTCCGGAGCGCGTTCACGCCCGTCGCGCCGATCGCGGCGGCGACGCCCGCTTGCGCCTGCCGCCAGGCGGCAAGCGATGCCGAAATCATCGCGCGTCCCGGGCCGGTCACCGACACGATCCGGGCGCGCGCGTCCTCGCCAGACCGCATCTTGATCCATTTGAGCGCTTCCATCCGCGCCAGATTGCGCGACAGGGTGGTGCGCTCGACGCCGAGCCTCTTGGCCAACTCTCCGATCGAAAGCGGACCTGCCAGCGTCAGCATCACCAGAATGCTGAACTGCGTGATCCGCAACCCGTGCGGTCGAAGCCGCCGGTCAAAAGCGCGCGTGATGCTGCGCGCAGCCTGCCGCGCCGCCAAGCACAGGCAATCCGGACATTCCGAAAAATCGGGCTCGCTGACCATGCGACATTATGCATGTAGATACACCTATCGTCAATCCTGACAGGATTCATGCGCCGAGCCGCCTGCGCAGCCCGCGGCCGAAACCGTGATCGGAACCGACGAAGCTCATATTTTGGGATGAGCGGGAGGGAAACGCGCTCTACCTCCCCGAAAGGGAAGTCGGCGAGCGTCGTCAGACGCGAGCCGGGCGGGGCGAAGTCCAAACAACGATGAAGATGAAATATTGGAAACACCCCCACCCGGCCCCTCGCTTCGCGAGGAGCCACCCTCCCCTGACGGGGAGGGAACGCGGCCGCACGCTCAGCATGCCGGCCGCAGCCGGAAATGCACGCCCGCAAGGTGGAAGGCGTTTCTCTCCACCTCGTAGCCGCGCGCCGCGGCCGCCCCGCAGGCACGCGCCACGTCGGCTACTTCGATGATCAGGCCGCCCAGGCATTCGGTCCTGCCATCCGGCGATGGCAGGAACCGAATGGCGCCGTCGGCTGCAGGCTCGAGGCGCGGATCGCTGCCGCCCTGCACCGATAGTTCGAGAATCTTTCCCCAGTGGCGAGCGAGATTCTCCGGCTCGGGCGTTTCGATCTCGGCTGCGAGCAACGTCCTTGCCTGATCGGTGCGGATCGCGGCGCGCCAATCCGGCCCGGCCGGATGATAGGGGCCGGTAAGGACATCGCCGCCGCGCGTGCGGTTGAACTCGATCATCGCGGCGCGGCAGTCGCGCGGATGCAGCTGGACCCCGACATAGTCCTCGTACTCGATCACGTTCGCGACGCGGATGCCGATCGCCTCGGCGTGACGCTGCCGCCGCGTGGGATCGCCGCAGTCGAAGATGACCATGTAGCCGCCGTGACCGGCGGAGCGATCGAGGAAGCGCCCGGCCGCGGTGTTCGGCGCGACCGGCGCCACCACTTCGAGAAAACTCGTGCCGATCGGGAACAGCGCGTTGACGAGGCCGTATTTGCCGACGCCGGGGTCGCGATAGCAGACGGCGAGGCCCAGAATGGCCTCGATATCGGCAACGACCGGCTCGAGCTCGCGCGCGACGAGGCAGATTTGCCGCAGCCGCAACGCAAAGTCATTGATCCGGCGAGATTTTTCCGGCAGTTCTAGCACCGGTATACGCCTCGGTTATCGCTACGGTGCCGCGCCAAGCCCCATAAACTACCGCTGGCGGCGTTCGCGGCCGATCCCGTAGGGAACACTGCCCCCCGGCCCGGCGGCCGTCCTGGGGCTTCCTAGGAAAGCAGTTTTGCAGTGGACCCCTGGGTAATAAGGGCCGGGTAGCCCCTTCATTGCTGCTTTCGTCGTTGCTCCTCAAGCCGCTTTCGGCTAAGTCCACCGCCCTCCCCAAAGTAGCAATTCTCCATGCCGACTCCAGCCGCGACTGACCTGAGCCTTCCGCTCGCCCAGCCGATAACCCTCACCCGAGGCCCACGCTCGCATCTCGTGAGGCTGATGGACCCGCGATCCTGATCCGCGACTTGGAACCATTCCAGCAGGCGCGGCCGGTGTGGGATCGCGCCGCTGAGATGATCCTGGTCGCCGCCGGGACCGGTGAGCGCCGAGGCGACGCGGCAAATGCTCGTGGCGCTTGAGCGCGAGAATTGGTGGAAGTCAGGGAGGACCTAGCCGTGGAAGCTATCCGCAAAGAGATCGCAAATTTTCATGGCAGGTTGCTGGGTGATCCCCACCACCGCTTCCGGTCCTGGGAGCACTGTTACAAGTTCTTCCAAGGCAAACCCCAGGATTACGACTGCATCTGGCATTTTATCTCGCAAGTTGGGGGATGTACCGTGGTTCGAGCTTTCTGCTGCAAAAGGATTACCGCATCCACCTCGGCGTAGTGGAGGAGGTACTGAACCTAAGACATTCCGTTCTCAATGGCCTCTCCTTCGACGATTTTTCTTTCGGCGGGGAAAAGGAAGTTACAGAGGCGCTTTTCGACCTGCTGAACCGGGTGAAGGCTTGTTATAAGGACAGTACTACTCAGCGCGGCGCGGTCCATGTCACAGACACGCTGGCGACGAAAATCCTGCTGGGGACGCTGGGCTGCATCCCCGCCTATGATCGTTTTTTTATCATGGGACTGAAAGCCCGCGCCCTGAGCTTTTCAAACAAAACGAATTTTCGAGAGATGATGGCTTTCTGCTCAGATCATCGGGAGGAATTTCAGCAGGCACAGGTGGATGTATCAAGGCACGGTCTCGAATATCCAATGATGAAGATAATAGACATGTACTTTTGGCGCTTGGGCGAAGAGATTGATGGAGGGCTTAAGGCGGTGGGGATAAACGAAGAAACTAGAGCACTTTTCAACCAACAAATCTGAATGAGAACTCACGTGGGATGCGTTACACGCGCGCGTTAGCCTTATAAGGAAAACACGGGAACACTAGGAACCGGGAACAGCTTGGCCCTTCCTCTGAGCTGGTGAATCGGATCAGGCGGCCGGATCGGCCTCGAAAGGCGGCCGGAGACGCCGATAGCACCAGCCCCAGGTTCTCCTCGCGCTTTTTCGACCGCTGACCTTGTTCCAGTGCATCTCTGTGCAATGATCGGGTGTATGGAAATTGATTCGTTTTGGCGAACCCGATCCATTGCCGAAGCGCAAGGCGAAGGCTACACGCACCTCAGAGCGAGGTGCCCGAAATGTGGCCGGATCGCTGATGTGCCTTGGCCGTTGTTGATTGGTCGGAAGGGCACAAACCGCAATACACTCCTCGGGAACATTCCGCTGAAGTGCCAACGGTGTGGGAACGCGACCCCGACCGTTGGCGTGAGGACCTACAACAGCGGCTGAGGTGGGCTACTACTCCGGCAACGACTGCGTTGACGGATATCGCTTTCTGGGCACAAGATTTTTCCTGGCCCAACCACCAAGGAGGTCAGCCGTGGGACAGATCGGAGAGCCTGTTAGAAGATATACGGTCATACCTCTGGAAGAGCCGGT
>JBKPDF010000003.1:0-11131 GCA_046727735.1 Pseudomonadota bacterium
GGTTGGAGTACTATCGCTCGCAAAGGCTTCGCCGGGCCCATTTACGGCCAGGCAGATCGAGCTTGTCACCGCCTTCGCCGACCAGGCCGTGATCGCCATCGAGAACGTGCGCCTATTCGAGGAAGTGCAGGCGCGCAGCCGCGAGCTAAGCGAATCCTTGGAACAGCAAACCGCTACCGCGGAAGTGCTCAAGGTGATCAGCCGCTCGGCATTCGATCTGCAGACGGTACTTACTACGCTTGCCGAATCCGCAGCGCGTCTTTGTGACGCCGAACGAACGGGCATATATCGTCCGAAAGATGGGATCTTTTTTCTTGCGGCCAGCTACGGATATCCGAAAGACTTCACGGAGTTCCTGGCACAGGTTCCATTCCACCCCGGCCGAGGATCGCTGGTCGGGCGAACTGCTGCCGAAAATACCATCATCCACATCACCGATACTGAGGCCGATCCCGAATGGACCTTCGTCAGGCCCTCGAATTTACAACCCTCGCGCACGATGCTGGGCGTTCCGCTGGTTCGTGAGGGGACGTTAATCGGCGTAATGGGCTTGGCGCGTCCGGTCGTCAAGCCATTCAGCACCAAGCAGATCGAGCTCGCTAGCACCTTTGCCGACCAGGCGGTGATCGCCATCGAGAACGTCCGGCTGTTCAACGAAGTGCAGGCACGAACCGAAGAGCTCGCGCGATCCGTTGAAGAGCTGAGTGCGCTGGGAGAGGTCAGCCAGGCGGTGAACTCAACGCTCGATGTCGAAGCCGTCCTGTCCACAATCGTGGCCAAAGCGGTGCAGCTCTCTGGGACCGAGGCGGGCGCGATCTACACGTTCGAAGAAAAAGCCCAAAGATTCGAGCTCCGCTCCACCTACGGAATGGACGACGCTTTGATCGCGGCGATTCGGGAGCGAGATATCCGCATCGGGGCTCCTGGAATTGGCCAGGCAGCAGCCGCGCGCGCACCCGTGCAAATTCCCGATGTTCGCAATGAGCCATCCGAGTTTCTCGAAGTCGTGGTGCGCGCGGGATTCCGCGCCCTGTTGATGGTTCCGCTGCTCGGCGCGGATCGGCTCGTCGGTGCCCTGGTCGTCCGACGCAGGACGCCCGGCGAATTTCCCAAGAGCACGGTCGAGCTTCTCGAGACTTTTGCCGATCAGTCGGTGCTGGCGATCCAGAACGCGCGGCTGTTCCGCGAGATCGAGGAGAAAAGCCGGGAGCTGGAGATTGCGAGCAAGCACAAATCGCAGTTCCTGGCCAACATGAGCCACGAGCTGCGCACGCCGCTCAACGCCATACTCGGCTATACTGAACTCATCCTCGATAGTATCTACGGCGAGGTGCCCGAGAAGGCACGCACCGTCCTAGAACGCTTGGAGGCTAACGGCCGGCATCTGCTCGGGCTAATCAACGACGTGCTCGATCTGTCGAAGATCGAGGCGGGCCAGCTCACGCTGTCGCTCGACGATTACTCGCTGAGCGACGTGGTGCACGGGGTCGTTTCGGCCGTGGAGCCGCTTGCTGCCGAGAAGCGGCTGGCCTTCAAGGCCGACGTCGCGCCGGACCTCCCGACTGGGCGCGGCGACGGCCGGCGGCTCTCCCAGGTCCTGCTCAACCTTGTCGGCAATGCCATCAAGTTCACCGACAAGGGCGAGGTCGCGATCCGAGCCGAGGCAGCGAACGGATCCTTCACGGTCGCGGTCTGCGACACCGGACCCGGCATTGCTGCGGCCGATCAGGCGAAAATCTTCGAGGAGTTCCAGCAGGCCGACAGCTCGATCACACGCAAGAAGGGCGGGACCGGACTCGGTTTATCAATCGCCAAGCGCATCATCGAGATGCACGGTGGCCGGATCTGGGTCGAATCCCAGCCCGGCAAGGGATCGACCTTCTATTTCACGCTGCCAGTGCGGGTCGAATCCCAAGCGGGGCAACCATGAGCAAGCGCATCCTGGTGATCGAGGATCAGGAGGACAATCGGCAAATCCTGCGGGATCTGCTCACGAACGCCGATTTCGAGGTCATCGAAGCGGTGGACGGCGAGGCGGGGCTTGCCGCGGCAGCCGCGCATCGGCCGGACCTCATCCTTATGGACATTCAGCTGCCGGGCATTGACGGCTATGAAGTCACGCGCCGCCTCAAAGCCGATACGCTACTGCATGCGATCCCCATCATCGCTGTTACCTCGTATGCGTTGGCTGGGGAGGCTGACACGGCCCGCGTCGCGGGTTGCGACGCCTACATTCCCAAGCCTTACAGCCCGCGTCAGCTGCTGGCGAAGGTCCGCGAGTACTTCCCTCAGGTCACGCCCACGAGGTGATAGAATGAGGTGGCGCAATGTCCGGTAAGGGTCATTAGCGGAACTGGATCGCTTTGAAGCTCTGGTCCGCTATTCCCCGAGAGCGGACCAACACCGTGCGGTTTAAGTAAGACCTTCTCCACCTGTCGGCTTGGTGATGAATTTCAGAGGCCGCAATGGTCCCATGTTTCCGGCGAGGAGCGGTGCTACCGGCAAGCTCGCAATTTCCGTTATCCAGCGCGAACTCTTTTGATGAGCACGGCGAAGCGCTGCGCAGCGTTTAAGCTGGCGGCGCGATTATAGTGCTCGTTGGTCGTTGCCGGATCGGTGTGATGGCACTTGCGCACGCCGAGCAATTTCGTAACGGTCTCATGGTCGCCGGCGCGCGAGCCCCGGCTGGTCCACGCAACCGGTCTCGCGCGCGATCGACAAAAACTTCTGCCTAAGCTCGATGGTGTATATCCGGGGCTCCTCCCCGTTCGCTTTCCAATAGGCATCGACGATTTTTTCGGCCACGTCGGGGTGGAGCAGCGCCTCCAGCGAGGTCAGGCTGGTGATCGGGATACCCAGGCGGACTGCCATTCGGGCGGCAGCGACAAGCTCGGCGCTGCATCTGCGGATGGTCTTGGGGCTGCACGGCTTGATGCGCTTGCCTTTCGCGCTTCGACGGAAGCCCGATAGCCGGCTCAGGTAGGCCGCCACATCCGCCCTAAGCCCCTCCGGAAACTCCTCCCAGGTTGGCCCCTCACGGGGGCTTCTACAAGCCGGATGAGCGGCCAGCCCTCGACCGCATCGATGCAACGGTTCCATGCCCGCGCGATGCAGCGTCGAGCGCCGACGTCGCAGGCGAGCGCCGTGGTTCCCGCCCGATAGCGCATGTAGGCGTCCACAACCTCCTCATCCACGGCCGTCGGGACGATTTCCCGGGCGTAGCAGTAGCGCATCAGGGCGGACAAGACCGAGCGCGCTCGTCGATCGGGCAATCGATCCCGCAGCTGCTCCCACTCCGCGGTAAGCGGCATCCCGCGGCTCGGCACGTCCCGCTCGGCGCCGAACCATCGACACCTTGGCATTGGATTTGTGGTTCGCCAGCGTTTTGGGATTTGCGCCCACGCGAGCGTGATGCAGGCGATCGATCGCAAACCGGGCCGACGTCAAGCGCGCCGCCAAGCTGTCCATTGGCTTGCCGTCCATGTTGGCGATCTGCCGCAGCGAACAAGCCCAGTGCGCGCGCGTCCGGGGCGGCAAGTCGACGGCCGCTTCGATTGCCGCGACAGCATCGGCGAAGGACGGCTCCAGGAGGGCTTGCGTCATTGGGATGGCATCCTTGGTGTTGGTTGATTCATTGGGATGGACCCTGATGTATTGTGATGTAGTTTAGGATGTTGTCAACAGTATACCGGATATATGTACTCCCGTATTGCATCCTAATACTATGATCTGCTCAAGTATATGGATGTACTTGGATGGATGGCTGTTCCATTCATGCGTTCTGTACTCATTCAGTGCTTCCGCCGGCGCTGCGCATCGATCCAAGGACCCAGCGGGAAATAACGGACCGACCTGCCGAGCTTGATGAAAGGCGGTCCCTGTCGGCGCATGCGGCGTTTTGCCAGCCACGATCGGCTCACCTTCAGGATCGCCGCCACCTCATCCTCGGTGAGCATTTCATCCGCCATCCGGTTGCCCGGCGAAGAAGGCTCATTGGGTTCGGCCATTGTCCTGCACCTCGTTCAAGGGCACCCACATCGCACGCACTTCCGTTGTTGGACGTGCGTCTACGGGGTCGATCCACGAATGATCGTGACACAGAGGTGATCGCGAACCCGAGGGGCTGCATATGCCCCGAAAAGACGGTCAAGTTTCTAGAAATTCTTGCGTATAATCAGGGCTATTTTTGCCCTTTGATGTTTCTCTTATAGTTTGCGACTTGCCGTGCGGAGATCTCGGTAGGATCGCCGACGGCGGTTAGAGCCGCACGACAGTAGCGCTGGAAACTGCTCTCCACACGCCCACCGCGGCCAATGCGGTCGCCATCACCGCGATGTAGAAAGAAGTCATAGGCGAGCCCCGTTTTGAGTCCCAATGTTCGCCAAATCGTCGCGACGCGTGAGACGAAGACTTGCGAGACCGAGCGTGGTGCGCCTTGCTTGCGCGCTGGCCGTTCCCGCTCAAGGAGGCGGAGGACATTATCCAGCCAGGATACCAGCGATCGTGACGGATTGTCTTGCACCATGGCCTCGACTTTCACCCGCATCACGGTCGGCATGGCCTCCCAGTCATCGATAATCGGCGCGCGCCTACCTGCGCCAGGTTCAGGATGAATCACGGAAAGGACATTATTGGCTAACTGGCGCGGCCCGATTTCCGGAAGGGCTTGCTCGATCGTCTCGATGATCTCGATAAATACCTCAGAATCGAATGGCGCCTGGTTTATCTTCGCAAACACCCGCTTGTTCAATTGTCCTTTGGAGGTTGGTGGCAATCGCGCAATGGCATCCGAGAGCTGTCGCAGACCTCGGACCAGATGATCAAGGGTGGCATAGGAGCGGGCCTCCATCGTCTTGAGACAGCGATAACGTAGGTCCGCTAATTGAAAATCGAAGGCCGCTTCCAAGGTTTTCAGGTTTGCACGATCGGCTGCGATCGCCGGAATGGCGGACGAGCCACAAACGCGCTTCCCCTCTCCCCTTGCGGGAGAGGGCGGTCCCGAGCGTAGCGAGGGACCGGGTGAGGGGTATTTCCATCTGTGAGCTAAGCAGCAACAAGATACTTAAGACCCCTCACCCGGCTCGCACCTCGCTGTCGCTCAGTGCTCGCCACCCTCTCCCGCAAGGGGAGAGGGTTTCCGAGCGCGCTGCACGCGCCGCGAGCTGCGGCGAAGCGGAAATATCTACCAGCCTCGATGTTTGCCGGTGCACGTGAGCACGCGCGTTCCGCGGGCTTTGCCAACCTACGTTCGTCACCGCGAGAGAGAAGAAATCGCCCGCCCGCCTCACGGCAGCGCGCGCAGATGGCGGATCGGGCGGCCGGGCACCACGGCCTGCGCGGCCGCGACGATCGCGTTGGTGTCGATGCCGTAATGCCGGTAGAGGTCGCCGATCGATCCGGCCTGGCCGAAATGCTCCACCCCGAGCGGGCGGACGCGGTGGCCGGAAACCCCGCCGAGCCAAGCCAGCGTCGCCGGATGGCCGTCGACCACGGTGACGATGCCGCAATGATCCGGCACGTCGGCGAACAGCCGCTCGATGTGTGAGCGCGCATGCACGAGGCCGCGCTCGCGCTCGCGTTGCGCAGCGTTCCAGCCGGCGTTGAGCCGGTCGGCCGAGGTCACGGCCAACAGTCCCACGTCGCGGCGATCCTCGGCGATCAGGCCGACCGCATGGATCGCTTCCGGCGCGACCGCGCCCGTATAGGCGACGACCACTTGGCAGTTCGGTCCCGGCCGGCGCAACCAATAGCCGCCGTCGATGATCGCTTGCCGCAGCTCCGGCGTGATCTCGCGCTTCGGCTGCTCGATCGACCGCGTCGCGAGCCGCAGATAGACCGAACCGCCGGTCTCGTCGCGCAGCCAGCTCCGCTCCGACGGCGCGGCATCGCCGTCCTTCTGGATGTAGGCGAGCGCCCAGGCGAAGATGACCGCGAGCTCGTCGACGAATGCCGGCTCGAACGCGGCGAGCCCGTCCTGCGCCAAGCCGATCAGCGGCGTCGCGATCGACTGGTGCGCGCCGCCCTCCGGCGCCAGCGTGATGCCCGACGGCGTCGCCGCCAGGATGAAGCGGGCGTCCTGATAGCACGCGTAATTGAGCGCATCGAGCCCGCGCTCGATGAACGGGTCGTACAGCGTGCCGATCGGCAGCAAGCGTTCGCCGAAAATCGTGTGCGACAGTCCGAGCGCGGAGAGCAGCAGAAAAAGGTTCATCTCCGCGATGCCGAGCTCGATGTGCTGGCCCTTGGTCGAGAACTCCCAGTGGAACGTCGAGGGGATGCGCTCGTCCTTGAAGGTGTCGGCCATGGCCTCGCGCGCGAACAGGCCGCGGCGGTTCACCCAGGGTCCAAGATTGGTTGACACCGTCACGTCCGGCGAAGCCGTCACGATGCGTTCGGTGAACGGCGCGCGCTCGCGGCCGAGCTCGTTGAGGATGGCCCCGAAGCCGGCCTGGGTCGCCATCACCGGCTGGATCGTGACCGGCAACGTTTCGGGCACGCCGAGGGGCGGCGCCTTGAACCGCCGCGGTCCCTGCGCGGCGAACGGCACGCGCTCGAGAAACGCCTCGATCTTCTCTGCGGGCAGCGACAGGCCCTCGAATTTGTCCCACTCGCGGCCGGGCCGCACCGCCATCGCGGCGCGGAATTTTTCCATCTGCGGCGGCGTCATCAGGCCGGCGTGGTTGTCCTTGTGGCCGGCGAACGGCAGGCCGACGCCCTTGATCGTGTAGCAGATGAAGCAGACCGGCCGGTCGTGGTCGACCGCCTCGAACGCCTCGATCAGCGACGGCAAATCGTGCCCGGCGAGGTTGTTCATCAGTTGCGACAGCTCGTCGTCGGAGCGCGCCTCGATCAGCCGGGTGACCGGGCCTTGATCGCCGATGTCGTCGAGCAGGCGCTTGCGCCAGGCGGCGCCGCCCTGGAACACCAGCGCGGAATAGAGCGCGTTCGGGCAGCGATCGATCCATTCGCGCAGCCGCTCGCCGCCGGGCTCGGCGAAGGCGCGGCGCATCAACGAGCCGTATTTCAGGATGACGACGTCCCAGCCGAACGCGCGAAACAGTTCCTCGTAGCGCGCCCACAGATCTTCGCGCACGACGGCATCCAGGCTCTGGCGGTTGTAATCGACGATCCACCAGCAGTTCCGCAATCCCTGCTTCCAGCCCTCGAGCAGCGCCTCGAACACGTTGCCTTCGTCGAGCTCGGCGTCGCCGACAAGGGCGATCATCCGGCCTTCCGGCCGCTCGCGGGCCCAGCCGTGGGCGCGCACGTAATCCTGGACCAGCGAGCCGAACAGCGTCTGCGCGACGCCGAGCCCGACCGAACCGGTCGAAAAGTCGACGTCGTCGATGTCCTTCGTGCGCGAGGGATAGCTCTGGGCGCCGCCGTAGCCGCGAAACGCTGCGAGCTTCTCGCGGGTCTGCGCGCCCAACAAATATTGGATCGCGTGAAACACCGGACTGGCGTGCGGCTTCACGGCGACGCGGTCCTGCGGCCTCAGCACGCGGAAATACAGCGCCGTCATGATGCTCGCGAGCGAGGCCGAGGACGCCTGGTGGCCGCCGACCTTCAGGCCGTCGGAGTTCTCGCGCAGATGATTGGCGTGATGAATCGTCCAGCTCGCGAGCCACAGCACCTTCTTTTCGAGCTCGCGCAGAACCGCGATGTCGTCGTTCGCAGCTGCGGGTCGGCGATGCTTTGGGGACGCGTTCATGAGCCGTCGCGCTCCTTTTGCGGCAGGAAGATGGGCCCGATCGTTCCCAAAAACAATCCGAGACGAAGTCGCGGAAGCCGTCCTGATTTTCGCCGCCGGCGCAGCGGGGCTAGAATGCGGCACCGACGGATCGACCATGCTGCCCAGCTTCGAAACGCAGCGGCTTCTCGTGCGCCCGCGGCAAATCGCGGATCTGAATGCCTGCCTCGCCATGGATCGCGATCCGGCGGTCGTGCGCTATATCGACGTGCCGTGGCGCGGTGCGGAGGCGCATCGCAGCTTCGTGCTCGACCGCATGATGCGCGCCTACCCGGCGGGGCTCGGCTATTGGTCCGTGGTGCTCAAGCTCGTCCCGGCGGCTTTCCTCGGCTGGGTTCTGCTCATCCCGTATGACGCAATCGGGCCCGAGATCGAGATCGGCTGGCGCTTTCTGCGCTCCGCCTGGGGCAACGGCTTCGCCACGGAAGCGAGTCTTCCCGTGCTCCGGCACGGCTTCGAGACCGTCGGCCTTGCCCGGGTCGTCGCCGACGTCCATCCGGATAATGCCGCATCGCTGCGGGTCGCCGAAAAGCTCGGAATGCATTGCGTGGGCGAACGCAGGATCAAGGGCAAGCGGCTGCGATCCTATGCGCTCGAGCGACAGGAATATTTTGCGGCGTCATTCCGGCCGAGCGCGGAGCGCGAGAGCCGGAATCCATGAACACCGTGCTATCTCGCAGCCCCGTGGTCATGGGTCCCGGCTCGCGCTCCCCGGATGAATCCGGGTCGCTTGGCCGCGACGACCGCTCGGAGTTTTTTGCTAGGGCGCGTTGAGCACCTGACGGCACGCGGCCGGAAGCTGCGCCATGGTGAGCTGCCGGCCGGGCGGACTGGGTTTCGGATGCAGCACCGCGTCCGTGAACCAGAAATCGAGGTCCTTGCCGCAGCCCTCCTCTCCCGGCGCGGGCGGCTGCGGCTTGCACTCCGGATTGCCGGACGGGCAGCGCAGCCGAACGTGCAGATGGTCCTGGTGGCGGTACCACGGCCGCACCTTGTGCAGCCAGGAGCGGTCGGAGCCCGCCTCCCGACAGAGTTCCTTCTTGATGGCCGCGTTGACGAAGATGCGCTCGACGGCGGGATCTCGGGCGGCCTCGCGGATGATCGCCGTCTGGCCCGGTGTCCAGAGGTTGCGGTTCACCTCTTTGCCGTCCTCCGCGACGAAATTCTTCGCCCACAACAGCTCGCGCTGTTGGGCCGAAAGCTCTTCCTTCGGCATCGGCGTGAGCCAGACGTCGACATCGAGCCCGATCTGATGGCTGGCGTGGCCGCTGAGCGCCGGTCCGCCGCGCGGTTGCGACAGATCGCCGATCAAGAGGCCCGGCCAGTGCGCGGCCTGCGCGGCTTTGGGCGCATAGCGCTCCAGGAACCGGATGAGATTGGGGTGTCCCCAGTTGCGGTTGCGCGAGAGCCGCATGACCTGCCAGGTCGCGCCGGTAGTCGGCAAAGCCTCGGCGCCCGCGAGGCAGCCGTCCGCATAGCCGCCGATGACGCGCGGCGGCAGATGCGCAGGCGCGAGCTTGCGCGCGAACAGCTCGCGCGCCGCGACGTTCGGGTCGTTCGGGTTCGGCAGCGGCGGGAGCGCGGCGACTGCCGTGGATTTCGCCTCCGGCGCGGTCGAGGGGATTGTGGGACTCGAGAGCGGTGGCGGCTCGGCGCCCTTATCCTCCGCTGCTACCGGCGGACTGGCGTTCTCAGGCGCGGCCGGCTCGCTCTGCTGTGCGAGCGCAGGTCTCCAGACGGCGACCGCCAACAGGGCGAGTGCGATCGAAAGGGAGGCAATCCGCAGGGTCATCGGCTAGCGGCAAGAGACGGGCCGGAATCAGCCCGCTCCAGAAAAACCCGAGGTGCCTCGATTGGCAAGCGGACGATCGAGCGCAGGCGCCGGTTGTGGAAAGTCTCAGGAGCGCCGGATATGGGCCGTGCCGACGCCGCGCTCGCCATTGCGCTCCGCGATGCGCTCGAAATCGTGCGCGAGCCGGACCCATTGCTGCTCGAGCCGCAGAAAAAGCTGCCGCCGGCTGCGCGCCCGCGCCTTGGACGCGAGATCGGCGCATTCGGTCGCCTTGCGTAGGCAGTCTTCGATTTTGGGATCCTCCGACCAGCGGTTCGGATCGACCAGCGTTGCCCGGCTTTTCGCGAACGCATGATCCTTGCCGCAATGCGGGCAGGGCAGCTGGGTAGCGGTGTCGGGTAACAGCTCGAAGGTGTCGGGGTCGACCTCGATCCCGGTCGAGAAATACCGCCCCGTATGAGGGCACTGGATCAGGACAGTCGCCACGCCATCCTCCCCCGCAGAGCATCAAAACAGCGATCGGCCGCCGGCGCAATCAATGTTTTGGGACGGTGACGAGTGTCGCGTTTCCGACAATTCACCTCATATCGGAACGACGACTGGGTAGCCGGCACACCGTCAAGCCGCCGTTCATGACGAGATGAAGAAGGCGGGACAATTGCGCCGCGCGGACGCCGCGGAGTAGAGCGGCGTCACACGTCGACCTTCAGCGCGGCGATGAAGGCCTCCTGCGGGATCTCCACTTTCCCGAACTGCCGCATGCGCTTCTTGCCCTCCTTCTGCTTGTCGAGCAGCTTGCGCTTGCGCGTCACGTCGCCGCCGTAGCATTTCGCGGTGACGTCTTTGCGCAGCGCCCGCACCGTCTCGCGCGCGATGATTTTTGCGCCGATCGCGGCCTGGATCGGGATCTGGAAGAGGTGCGGCGGGATCAGTTCCTTGAGCTTCTCGCACATCGCTCGCCCACGCGCCTCGGCGCGGGTGCGGTGCACCAGCATCGAGAGCGCATCGACCGGCTCGCCGTTGACCAGGATCGACATCTTCACGAGATCGGCTTCCCGATAGTCGGTGAGGTGATAATCGAACGACGCGTAGCCCTTCGACACCGATTTCAGCCGGTCGTAAAAATCGAACACCACCTCGTTGAGCGGCAGGTCGTAGATCACCATGGCGCGCGAGCCGACGTAATTGAGGTCGACCTGCGCGCCGCGCCGGTCCTGGCACAGTTTGAGCACCGCGCCGAGATATTCGTCGGGCGTCAGGATGGTCGCCCGGATCCACGGCTCGCGGATCTCCGCGATCCGCACCACGTCCGGCATGTCCACCGGATTGTGGATCTCGATCTCCTCGCCGTTGGTGAGCCGCATCCTGTAGATGACGGACGGCGCGGTCGCGATCAGGTTGAGGTTGAACTCGCGCTCGAGCCGCTCTTGCACGATTTCGAGATGCAGCAGGCCGAGAAAGCCGCAGCGGAAGCCGAAGCCGAGCGCGGCCGAGGTCTCCATCTCGTAGGTGAAGCTCGCGTCGTTGAGCCGCAGCCGCGCCATGGCGGCGCGCAGCGCCTCGAAATCCGCGGCGTCGGCCGGAAACAG
>JBKPDF010000004.1:0-18571 GCA_046727735.1 Pseudomonadota bacterium
TTATCGCTCGCTGGTGGTGAATTGCGCTTTGGCTGGCGAAATCGGACAGGCCAGGTCAGCGCTCGAGATGCTAAAACACCTTTCGCCGGGAATTTGTCTCAAATGGATCGAAAGCGACTTGTCTTTCGTGCGGGAACAAGATCGGCGTCGATATCTGGAGGCATTTCGCTTAGCTGGCCTGGAATAGCTTCGTTTTCCCAATATTGAGAACTTGCGAAAAGCCGGAGTGGTTGTCGGCGCGATTGGCCCGAAGGTGGAGTAGGCTGAGATCGAGCGGACAAACGTATCAAAGCACTGATCCCTTTTTCGCCGCCCGGAAGACCTCGTCAGATACGAAGAGGGCCTGCGAAAGGCCGGTCTACCGGAGTGATTACCACCGCATAACCGCGTGCGGAGCGTCAGCTTGCCCGAGCTTCCTTGCAGGCCACGGACGAGACAGCCCGCGCTTGGACTGGCGGCCGCAGCATAGGACCCCATAGCTTTCGTAAGTAAGCTTTGGCCCCAGGGGACGAGGGACAGGCAAGCAAGACGCCTTAGGCCGCCCGGCGAAGAGAGCAAAGCACAAGGATGTCATTGACCGAATGACAGGAGCGCCGTCCTGAGCCAATTCTGGAGTAAGCCGGAGCGGTCCTGTAAGCTTAGGCGCGCTCGCGGACAGGGCCTGGCCAACACGCGGGGGAACAGCACATGACAGTCGGCGCTGCGATTGTGGTAGTGGCGGCGGTCTTTCTTCTGATCGTTTCGCCAGGCTTCAGCAAACTTGCGATCATCGTATTCCTGGCCGGTGCGATCGGGATTGTCTACTTGACAAACCAGGATAGTGAGCGGTCTCGACAGTGGCAGGCACAGCAGGCGCAAGCGGAAAGATTTGCCACAACGTCAATTCGCCCCGAAGACCTGTCACTCGGAGATGTGAAACTTGTTAGAGGCGCTCGCGGCTTGCTCGGCTACGAATGGCTACTGCAGGGCGTCCTAACGAACAACTCGGGCACGGTCTAGAGGCGCTCACATTCGAGGTCACAGTGATGAACTGCGGAGGAGATCCGCTGCAGATTTCAGGGAAACAGACGCCGCAGTCCACCGGGGATTGTCTCACGGTTGGTCAGCAGCGAGTGCCTTTGCGCGGAGACACCTCTAACACATACCAGAAGGGGGTTGTACCTCCTGGGCAGACGCGAAGCTTTACCAGCTATGCCGTCCATTTTGATGGCATGCCGCCAACGGTGCGCCCGGGAGCAAATCGCTCTTTCACATGGAAGCTAGTTGAGGTGCGGGCCGCGTATTGAGGAGCGGCGACTGAGGAACGTCCGGTGATTGAAGTACCGGAGTGACCACCGCCGCGGTCGCGTGCGGAGCATCAGCTTGCCTACAGGGGGTAAGGATGAGCGATAGCGCGTTGAAAGCTGAACAGCGTGGCACTTGGGAAGCCGCGGCACCGGGCTGGGCGATGGGAGCGAAAGTTCTCGGCTGGCTTGCTTGAGGCTACCGACATCCTTCTTGATATGGCCGGTATCAAGCCTGGAATGTGTGTCCTCGACCTAGCGTGTGGGGCTGGCAGTCGGTCGAGCGGGCTGATCGGTGGGGCTGAGGCCCGGCTCGACTACCTTGCGATAGAGATGCCAGGTCGTGTGCGCGATGATCGGCATGACGATCGCGAGACCGAGGAACAGTGGCAGCGAGCCAAGCACCAGCGCAACCGCGACGATGAGGCCCCACGTTGCCATTGTCAGCGGGTTCGCGAGAACGGCCCTGACCGAAGTGTGGATCGCCACGGCAGCACCCACTTCCCGGTCGAGCAGCAGCGGGAACGAGACTACGCTGATCGTCAGCGCGATGACCGCAAACACGAATCCGATGAGGTTGCCGAGGACGATCAGGGTCCAACCGGCCGGCGTGGTAAACACCTGGCGGACGAATTGCGGCATTGACATCGGCGTCGTGTATCCGAACAGCGATTGATAGAGCAATTCTGCCGTGGCCAGCCAAATCAGGAAAATCGCCATCAGCAGGAGCCCGAGCGCTAGGATCGCGTCGCGCGAAGGCGACCGCACCACGTCGAACGCATTTGTCCAAGACGAATCGAGACCCCGCTCGCGCCGGCGGCTCAGCTCATAAAGACCGAGGGCCGCAAAGAGTCCGACCATCGCAAACCCCGAGGCAAGCGGAAACAGCAGCGACACGACCTCATAGCCGAGCGTCAGAAAAACCGGGAACAGGCCGATGAGCGGATAAAGAACTCCGAGAAACAAAGCGTCACTCGGCATGGACGAAAAATCATCGATGCCCTTGACCAGCGCGTCTCGGATGTCCGCCAGAGCGATCTTGCGGATTGCGGGGTAGGAGGGGCTTTTGCCTGTCCCGGCGATCACATGGAGGTTTCTCATGGTCCTTCTCCCAGATTGACTGGTCGAAGCCGTCCCCGCCGGCGGTGCTCGATGTCACCGCCATTCTCTTTGACCCACGCCCTCCTGCAGGCGGTTCCCAGTATATATCGCATTTTGCCGGCCAATGTCGTGGCGCTGGGGCCGCAGCATTCAATTGCATGTGAGGGAAGCGGATGTGCGCGGCAAGTGAAACGCTGCATCGTGGCGAAGAACGCGGCGCCGCCCGCCGATGAGGTGATCGAGTAGCCTTCCGATACCCCAGCGACGGCGCTATCCCACAAGCACACATGTGGTCAGCACGAATTTTCGATATCCAGCATGGAAGTTTTCTGTCAGCGGGGGCACCACGCGTCTTGCGTGTGGGCCCCCCGGCCTTGGCATTCGCCGCTGTTTAGCTGTGATAGTCGGACGTCATCGTCTCGTCTCCAACTCCTCGCGTCGGAAGCATATTGAAAACGGGCGTCAGGACGATGGCGATCAGTAGGTTTAGAACCAACATATAAAGAGCTGTATAACCGGGAAAGCTGTAGCTGCCTACAACCAGGGAATACGTTGAGACGAAGTTCAGCGACGCGGCTATCTTGGTGCCAATAATCATTCCTGCAGCCCAACCCGTCAACAGTGCCCATGGATTCAGCCAGCGCGTATACAGGCCGATGATGACGGACGGAAGGGTTTGAATGATCCAGATGCCGCCTAGCAACTGCAGCTGTATCGCGTATTGCTCCGGAACCAAGATTATAAACAGCAGAGCGAACAGCTTGATATTCATAGACGCCCATTTGGCTACTTGGGACTCTTGCTGATGCGTGCATTGCGGCTGCCAAAACTCTCGATAAATGTTGCGAGCAAAGAGGTTCGCGGCTGCAATGGACATGATTGCCGCGGGCACGAGAGCACCGATGCCGATCGCGGCGAAAGCAGCGCCGGCGAACCAGGAAGGAAACATATGGAGCATCAGCGCCGGCACAGCAAAATTGGACTTGAACTGCAGAAATCCGTCCTCGAATTGCGGCAGCTTGTCTACCCCTGCCGCGATCGCCATGAATCCGACGAGGGCGAGCAACCCGAGCATGAAAGAATAGGCCGGCAACATTACCGCGTTTCGACGGATGGAATGCGGGCTGCTCGCGCTCAGAATTCCGGTGATAGCATGCGGATAGAGGAAGAGCGCGAGCGCTGACCCCAGCGCCAACGTGGCATAGTTGCTGTAAGCGCCTGTCGTGTTTCCTTGGGGAACCGGGAGCAGGAGCTTGTTGGCAGGAACGGCAGCAAAGATGTTCGCATACCCTCCGAGCTTGAACGGTATTACGACAATACAGGCGAGCACAGTGACGAGGATCAAAACGTCCTTGATGACCACGATGGCAGTCGGAGCGCGCAAGCCACTGGAATATGTGAACGACGCAAGGATGGCAAAGGCGATTACTATCGGAAGGCTTGCAATCCAGCCCTCGCCCCAAAACCCAAGCGCGCCGATGACGACCTGAAGACCTACGAGTTGAAGCGCGATGTAGGGCACCGTGGCCAGTATTCCGGTCCCGGCGATGGCGAGCGCCAGCCACCGGTTGCCGAACCGGCCCCGGACAAAATCTGCGGCCGTGATGTAGCCGTGCTTGTGCGAAACGCACCAAAATCGCGGGAAAACCGTGAATACGATCGGGTAAATCAGCATAGTGTATGGCACGGCAAAGAAGGCGATCGCCCCTGCACCAAATGCCAGCGCGGGAACGGCGATTGAGGTGTATGCGGTATAAAGCGCGCCACCGAGAAGGAACCAATTGACGAGGGTGCCAAAGCGCTGGCCCCCGAGGCCCCATTCGTGCAGGAGATCGAGGTCGCCCTGGCGCCAACGCCCTGCGGCAAAGCCCAACCAGGTGATAAGGCAGAAAATCCAGACGAAGACGATGAGCGCAACCCAGTTTACGTCTTGCAATGCCTCCCTCCTTCCGTTGGCGAGCCGAGCTCTAACCACCCCCTTTGCAACAGATGATCGGACTTTGGCGAGTGAAAGCTGACGTGGACGCGTTTGCGCATGAGGACTATAACACTGGCCGATTGCGCCGTAACGAAAAGACGAGATATCTCCGTTGATTCGGTGGAGGTCCAGGGGGATTTCCGACACCTGTCGAGGATGAGAAATGCGACGCATCATTGCCGTTGCCGTCATGGGCCTCTCTTTGTCTTCTGCCGGTATGGGAGGGCCAATCGTCTCCATGCCTGGCCCGCAAGATGTCGAAGGGAAGCAATCGCGCCGGCAGGTGTGGCTCGTCCCCTCTACCGATCCGGGTCAATTGATGCGAACCACCGTGTTGCGGCCGCCAGGGGATGGACCTTTTCCGCTGCTAATCATGAATCATGGGACAACCATGAGCGCACCGCAGCGAGCGGATTTTCCCATGCTCGAGTTCGAAGCCGCAGCGCGATGGTTTGTTACTCAGGGCTTTGTCGTGGTGGCACCGCAGCGCACAGGTCACGGCGAAACTGGTGGGCTTTTTTTCGAAAGTCAACGTGTCTGCGAGGTTGCCCACTTCCGCGCGGCGGGACTGGCTGCGGCCGGCAACATCCTAGCAACCATCAACTACATGCTCACCCAACCTTTTGTCCAACAGAGCAAAGTCGTTGTACTTGGTCAATCGGCAGGCGGTTGGTCTTCCCTCGCCCTAGCTAGCCTCAACCCACCGATGGTGCGTGCAGTGATCGATTTCGTAGGCGGTCGTGGCGGTCATTTCGAAGGCAAACCGAATAACAATTGCCATCCTGATCACTTGGTCGAAGCCGCGGGGAAGTTCGGGAGTACTGCACGAATCCCGACTCTCTGGATTTATCTTGAAAACGATACCTTTTTTGGTCCTGCCCTGTCGAAACGAATGGTAGCTGCCTGGCGAGCCGCCGGGGGGGCGGCTGAATATCACCTGCTCCCGTCGTTCGGGGAGGACGGGCATTTCTTCATTCATCACCCAGACGCACTCCCGATCTGGGCCCCCATCGTGCAGGAATTTCTGGCTCGGCATCCATAGTCGAGCTCGTTTTGAGCACTGGCAGCCTTTGCGGTTGTCGCAACTCAAGCTCGGGCCGTGCGCCCGTCTTCCAGAAAGGCCCGCAGGCGATCGAGGCAGAATTGGCGTTTACCGAGGCCCATCGGCTCGCGAAGGAACCGAATGCTGGCCCGCAGCTCTTCCAGTCCGCCTGGGGGCTGTACGTGAATGCGGCGCACAACCGTCTGGCGAGAAACCCGTGCTTACCTCAAGGCAGGCTCGTTCGTGGTCGCCGCGGCCGCCGCATTGTTCGCAGCAGCCGGCACGGTCACCATCCCGAGCTTTTGGATCTATCTAGCAATCTTCGCCCTGGTGATGATCGTTTCGTTCGCGGCGCTCGATCCGCATAACCTTGTCCGACGGCGATCCAGCTTTTTCGGTGCTTTGGCGAGAGAACCCAGCCATTCCTTCATTGGCAGCTTCGAAAGTCCGAGTTTGGCACATCTGCGACATTCGCAAACACGTGAAAGAAGACCGTTATCAGTGCCAAAACGGACATACGACCGAGTTCACAAAGTTGGTGTGCGCCACTATCGCGCGTCCAGCAAACCGGACATGGTGATCATATTCTCATCACCAATATTCTCATCACCACGGCACCGCGCGCGGGCCGCCATATCGCCGCGGCGTCCACGGCCTCGTCGCCGGCCCCGGCCGCGACGCCCACGCGAGCACCTTGTCGGAGATCACGAGCGGCCGGCGCGCATGTGGCTTGTGCTCGACCGCGAGCGCCAGCGCCACGACGGTGTCGTCGTGGAACCCCTCGGGCGCCGAGTAGCTCACGCCGCCGTTGCGCGCGTAGACGTACTCGAAGACCTCGAGCTCGTCGGGGATCACGCCCGCCGGGTAGGTCACCGCCTTCGACTGGATCGCGACCGCGAGCCCTTCCATGATTTTTTGTTTGCTCGCCTGATGCAGATGATAGCCCTCGAACCACGCTCCCAGCCGCCGCCGCAACTGCTCGACTATCGGATCCCCGACCCCCGTGCTGTCGCACAGCGCCGGCATCCGCCCGACCAGCCGCGCGATGCGGTTCATCGTCTCTTCCCACGGCGCCTGCCATCTTTCGAAGCGGCAGCAGCGCCCTTCGAGGTCGAGCGCGAGGCACACTGTCCAGTCGACGTGCTTCGCGAGGTCTATGCCCCACACCGCGGGCGGTTTGCTCGACATCGGCGCCACGCACGCGCGAATCGCCTCGACCCCGAATGGGTTCGACCCTTCGGCGCTCGGTTGGGCCAGATACAACTCGTTGAAAACATGCTCCGGCAACAGCCGCCTCGCGTCCTCGACCTCCTCGGCGTCGAGCACGCCAGCAGCGATCGCGTCTGCGGCGACCAACTTGTGATAACCCATGTCCCGCGCGCCGTGCTCGGCGCGCCGCGCGAGTTGGTAGAACCAGTTCCGCCTGCCCCGCACGTTGCCAATGATCCGGATCGGCCCTTTGGTGTACGTCAAGGTCGAGCGAACGGCGTGCCACGCCTCTTCTTTGAAGCGGGAAGCTTCATCGATCACCGCCGCGTAGACATCCTCGCCGTACAAACTGTCCGGGCGATCGGCGCTCTTGAACCAAACCACCGTCTGCGTCGGCAGCACGATCGAGTGCGTGGTCAAGTTGACGACGACCACTCGCCGCGGCAGCGAACGACGCATGCGGCCGAAGGCGATCGCCGCCTGATCAGATACCGGCGCAACCCACCAAAAGTTCTGCCCAGCTTTGCCCTCAAGCGCCCGCTCCAGCAACCAACCGATGCAGCCCGACGTCTTTCCCGACTTCGTGCTGGCCTCGATCACGCTGTAACGCCTCCGGTCGAAGATCGCCTCGAACTGCTTCGGGTAGTAGTCCGGCCTCTCGTATTTGAACCGGTGCTCGCTCATTGCGGCACCTCGCCTCCCGGCTGCGGGTCTTCGATCACTGGCTCGCGACGCCCGAAGAGGTCAGGCCTGATGATCGCCTCGTCGGGCTCTGGCACCGCCACGGCCGGCTGCTCTACCGGCCTGCCCAACCCGAGTTGGCCAAGCACGCGGCTGAGCAGCCTAGTCGCATCCATGGAGGGCCGACCCAATCGCCGCAGCCGGCGCGCCTCGACCGCGAGCGCCGCCGCCTCGGCGATCAGCAACCTTTCGGCCGCGGTCGCCGGGCGACCGAGGTCGGCCGCGAGCGCCCCGGCTTCGACCTGACGCTCAGCCTCCTCGGCGGCGGCGCGTTCCGCCATGAGCGCCTTGCCCTTCGGGTTTTGCGAGACGCCCTTCACCCATGCCGGGTTGCCACCGCGCTTCGGTTGCTCGTTCACTTGCTCGGCAACTTGCATTCCTGATGCCCCGACGTTGCCCCGCTTGCCGCATTCTCCATTTACGAATCAGCATCTTATCCCAAATTATTGGGTTCTTCCAATTGAGAGCAAGCGGTCGTAAGCCGCTGCACTCGTCCTCGCAGGAAAATTCTGGCGCCGGTGAGCGCGGTGGGCTCGCCGCGCCGATTTCCGCTTCTCGCACTTCTGCGACATCGCACGATACCGCGTGCAGATCCGCTTGCAGCGTCTAAACGACGAAGAATTTGGAATGACAATTTTTTGGCTGGCGCCCGCGAGAAGAGAACGAGGTGGCCAGGCGCGGCGAGATGGGCAAGGTCATCGGTCATTGATTATGGCTTCGTTATCGCCGCCACTTATTGAGGCTGACTAGAAGGCTCCGTGCCTGTGGTATGTCCATCGCCATTTGAACGGCATCCTCGGCCAAGCCGATGAGGCCCCCTACGGGCCCTCGACGTTGCAGCGCCTCGCTGGCCTCCTCGGGTGTCGGCATTCGGCCGTCCCGGATCATGGCTTTGGCGGTACGGACGGCGTTGGCAGCGTCCACGTCCTCGCCATGGATGTGCTCGACGTGCGCGAGGCACCGGCCGACCCCGTCCTCGATACACCAGCGCCGCCGACGCGGTGACCACTCGACCGAGGCCCACAGCTGGTTGCCGATCGTGAGCTGGTAAATAGCGGGTGGACCGGGGTGGAATCGGACCTCGATGACCCCATGCCGCCGAGGGTCGATTGCGGAACTCGTTGCAGCACTCATAAACCTCTCCAGTCGTTGAACATATGTTTCTCCCGATCTCCCCCGGTTTTTATCCGCCGCAGCGCCACAACCGCTGCGGCTGTAGGATAAGTGCGCGTTTTCGTATCCGCCACAATGGGACGGTGTGGCGGATCGAAAAAGCGCAGGAAACCCTTGCGGCACAGGCATTGTGGCGTTGTGGCGGATAGAATCCCGCGGAAAGGGTTTGAGAGCATCACAGGTACCTTTCCCAGGCGTCCTCGAAGGCGACGCGGTAGTACCCTTTCGGGGTCCCGCTCCCGAGCCGGATCGTGCCGGACAGGATCCCGAATGGGCGCAGCATTCTCGACAGGCCCCGTGGCGTGAGCGGTTTGCCGTGGGAGTATTCTAACCAAGGCCGTTCCGCGTCAGCCGTCAGGCGCTGGAGCAGCTCAACGGTCGACAGCCGATCGTCATCGCTGAAGACCTCCCGGATGTCCGCCAGCAGCTGGGTCCCGATCGAAGCGGTGTCGGCAGCAGCGGCCGACAGCTTGCTGGCCGCATCACGCGCTTGGTCGGGCCATCTGCAGCCAGCGTGGTCGGCAATGGCGAATAGCAATTCCCAATTGTCGCCGAGCCGGTTCTCGAACCCGGGCGGCATAGATGGCCGAGCGGTCCGCAGTGCCTCCTCCAGTGCCCCTTCGGTATCATTCGCCCAGCGCAGGCATTGCCGACGCAATTCGCCGAGCTCCGGGTCGTCGATGGAGCGGAAGTGTTCAACCCGCTCCGTCGGCTTCCTTCGTCTCAGCTCGATGATAATCGAACGGCTCAAGGTGGTGTCCGGCAGGCGCCTGCCCTTCAGGCCGGTCACCTTCGGGCAGAAGGTGGGGAACGCGTGCGGTATTTTATCCTCACCGATGCACCGTGGCACGTTTGCGCCCCTAGTCCAGCCGGAATTAACCACCGCACGCAGCGGCTCATTTTCCACGAGGATCACGTCGGCCTCGTCAACAAGGATGGTGGGCTGCCACCGCTCAAGGCTGCGGAACAGGGTCGCTTCGCTGATCTCGACGCACATCAATGCGCGCGGTACCAGGAAGCCGATAAGGTTCAGCAGCGTCGTCTTGCCGGAGTTCGCCTCGGCCGATGTCACCATCAGGATCGGCGAGTGCACCGCCACCGCCTCGTGAACCCAGGCCATCAGGACCCACAGGGCGACGCTCAATGCCGCCTCGTTGCTGAGTACGACGTGGCGCTGGATGCGCCGCACGAGGGCGAGGATGAGCGCATCACCGTCGACCGGTTCCGGCCACGGTTCGACGATCCAATGCCCGAACAGCGGAGGCGTCTCGACTGGCATCTGAGCCCGCCGGGCCTCGACCTCTCGATCAAGCGCGCTCCTCCGCATCCCCAGCCTGTCGGCATCAGCGCGGCGGCGGCGTTCATATTCGCGTCGGTTCAGCCTGGCGAGCTCGTCGAGTAATTGATCCTCGCTCGCGGTGGCGGCGTCCTTCTTGGCGGCATCGTCTTGCTTCGTATTTTCTCGTGCTGGCGCCACCCACAACGGCGCGGCTTCGATCAGGGCGTCGAACTGCTCGCGCGTGCCGCCGGCGGCGACCCAATCGCTCACATCCTTCGCGTTCGGCAACAACAGAACGCGGATGCGAGACGCGACGCCCGTCAACGACGCGCCGATACTGTGGACATGTTGCCAGCCGGGCTCATCGTTGTCGGGAACGAGGATGACGTCGGCACCACGCAAGAACTCGCCATATTCGGGCCGCCACTTCGGTTTCTTGCCCTTGCTGGCGCCTCCCGGGTTCGTGGTCGCAATGTAGCCGAGCCGGACCAGCGTGTTCGCGTCCTTCTCGCCCTCGACGATTATGACGGGATGACCGGCGGCAACGCCCTCGATCAGTTCGGGCAGGCGGTAGAGGACCCGGCGAGCACCATCGAGCTTCCAAACCCATCCACCACGTCCATTCGGTCGTCTCTGGGCGAACGACTTCGGCGTGAACCTCACCACCTCGAACAACAGCTCGCCGTCCTCATTATCGTATCTATAGGTCGCGACGATGCGGCCGAGCTTCTTCGAACCAGAACGCGCCGTAATGTTCTCGGCCTCGCCGTTTGTGAACTCCTCCTTCAGCCAGTCGATCGAGTCTTCTTTCCCCCATCCGGTCGCGTGCATGATCAGTGCGAGCGTACCGCCGCCCTCGTTCGCCTCGTGGTCGAACCACGTCCCCTTCTTCAGATCGACGCTTCGCGATCCGCGCGTCCCCCATCGCAGCTCGCTACGCTTGGAGAGCGCGGCGTTGGGGTGGCCCCAGAAGTGGCGCGCGACCGGCTCGATAAGCGCCGCGAAGTCGAGGTCTGTCACGAGGCAGCCTCCCTCGCCTTCCGCTCCAATGCGGCGCGCTTCAGATCGGTGAGGCCCAGCCTCTTGGGGGGTGGGCGCGGTTCGGGATTCGGCTGCTCGACCTTCTTCCTCGCCTCCCTCGCTGCGACTTCTATCGTCGGGTCGTCCGCTACTTGGCTGAAGGCGTCCGCGAGGTGGTCAACCTGAGCGGCGAACTTTTCCCGGTCGGTCATGACACACGTGTCCCTCACGCTGCTTCGGGCGAATCGGAATTCGGCACGAGGCGCAGGCGCCGCCATCGTTTCATAATTGGCGCGTGCTTCTCGCGTATCTCGCGCCAGATCGTGCCGTCGTCGTCCAACCAGCCGCGGTCGGCCAACGCTTGTTCGCTTTCCGTGTAGGTAACGCCAGTACGCCTCGCAGAATTCCGAGGTAGGACTGATGTCCATCGTCATTCTCCTATTTGTTGATGGCGGCCGGTGACGCGATTTCATTCCATTGGCCTGCGGCGATCTTGTCGGCCATCTCGTCGAGGAACGCGGTCGTGGCAAATGTTCCGCGCAAGCGCACGGTTACGTTTAAGGTGAAGTTCAGAAGGCCCTCTCCGAGGTCGACGTCACGATCGAACCGAGAGACAATGGTGCGCAGCCTGTCGCGCACCCGTTCGCGCTCCTGATCGGATTGAGTGATTCTCTCTTTCACGGCCGGAAGGATCGGAAACATGTCCGGTACCGTGCGGAGTGCCTGAGCGCTCTTCCTGAGCGCGTTGGCAATGTATTCGTCGCCCTTGGCCTCGCTAAGGATCTCCATGGCGAAGCCAAATGCCACCGCAGCGATGGCGCTATAAATACTCGGGCTGCCGTGGTCTAATTCATGCGAGAATGCCTCAAACAAGCAGCCGAGGACCGCCACGCCTTTGTGCTTGTCTACTAGCTGGCCGAATTCCTCTTCGCTCTCGGCTACATCCACCATAGGTGCAGTGGAGACCTTCGGACGCACGTCCGATGCCGCGGGGTCGACCAGCTCGAACAGCCAACTCTGCGGCTTGTCTTCTGGGTCTTTCCATTCCCATTCCCCCAGCGTCGCCGCGCCATTGCTGCGGTTGATCTTCGCAAGAGTATGTCGACAACTGCCATCACGGTCGGCTGCGACAACCATCACGCCTTCTCCACGATTGGGATCGAGGCTCGGGCGGCTGTTGCTGCCCTTGCTGCCGATCCACATTTCGTTGGCGAAGGAATACCGAACGACGCGCCGGGCGCGGAACGCCTCGCGCAGCGCTGAAAACACTGCGGCCCTTTCCGCGTCGTCGCCCCAGTTCGTGGGGAAGGCGAAAGCCTTTCTGTCCTCCGTGACACACACGAACGTGCCGCTGACTTCGCCGACGCGCTCGAAGTGGTCTCGGACGCGCCGTTTCGCGTCCCCGAACAGCTCATCGACGTTCATGTGCGCGATCGTCGCGCGATCGTCTTTTTCTATGCGCTTTCTTACTGCGGCCTGTGCCGCCCGTCGCTCACGCCGGTTCATTTCGCTTATCCTCTGTTGGACTCGATCAGATCGAGCGCGACGCCGAGCGGCGTTCTTCCCCGGCCGCGACCGTCGCGCATTAGGGCGCGCCCGATTGTTTCGAGAGGGACGCCGTGCTGTAGGGCGATCGAGCAGCAACTGCGCTGTCGCAGGCCGCGGCATCGGCATCGCTGCCGATCTTGTGATCGGTTAGGGAGATTTCCGCGAGCTCGCCCGTGTCGAACCGGGACCGGGAGATCGTCGCTGTAAAGCGCATCCCCTGGGCTTCGATGGCGAAGGATCGCCAGGCCTCGATCTCAACGCGGTGCTCCAAGCATGCGAAGAGCCTGGACCGATCGCCCTTGTCGATCTTGTCGAAGCCGTGCTTCTGCAGCCAAGCGCCGAACAATCCGTCATAGCGGCGACCAGCTGGATTGTTCGTATGGGCATCCCGCATCGCCTCGGCGCGACCGAGCAGCAATGGGTCGCCGATCAGCAGCGAGTCTGCCCACGCATGTCCCTTGACCAGCCGGCTCCAAGCTTCCTGGGCGCGCTTGATGATCTGATCTTGATCATGGGTTGGACCATCCAACCCATCAGCGTCTTCGGCCTTGGCGGCGACAAGGTGGTCCCAGTCGTGGATAAAATCGTCGACGTCGCCCCGTGGTTTGCTCATTGCCTGTCCTCGCGCCCCCGCCCGCGGCGGGGGTTCTTTATGCGGCCGACTGCTGATCCCTGGCCGCGACGCGACCCTCGATCCAGGCGTCGATTTCCCGCTCAGGCCACGCGTTCGTCTGTTCGCCGAGCTTCACCGGCCTCGGGAAAAGCCCCTTCCGGATTAGCCGGTGAAGATGCTGCCGGCTGAAGCGGATGCCTTTTTGCTTCAGATCATCTCGGGAAAGCAGACGCATAACGTCACCTCAAAGCTCAAACGACGGCAGGTCGTCGCTTCAAGGTTTACCGATGCGAATCGTAACTTGAGAAGACGAACTCTCGAACTTGGCCGGACAACTGAATAGTCGTCCGCAATTAACCGGATGACTGGACAGTCGTCCGGTCTGGCCGAAGACTCTTCACCCGCTTGCGGATGGCATCAATCCTCATAGGACGGAGATGTTGCTCCTTGAGTCGCCTGTTCAGCGGCTCAAGAATTCCGGACGCGATGCGATTGTTCGCCCAGGTCCGGTGCCTTTCCCAAAGGGGCTTCGCTAATTCCATAATGAGATCGTCTGTTGTTTGAGATATTGTTTTTTTCGACTGTCTGGCAGGTGCCGTATGGGCCGCTCGGGCCTCTTTTGCGAAACGCAGCGCTATTGGGGATTCGTTAGCACGCGTGCCGATCATATAGGCCGCTATCAAAGCCGTCCGCAGCTGGGACAATCCGTGCGCATGGACAGTTTCATGGCGATTGTCAAAGTCCGCGACGATGATTTTAATGATCTCCCGGACGGCACCCTCCAATGCCTGGCCCTGGTCCACCAACTTTTCTTGCTCGTCGTTTGTCAGTCGCTGGTACGAAGCCACCCTAAACGCCAATTGCACGAGCGTTTCGGTGAACGCGTTCAGGTCGCCCAGAGCCGACTGTTTCATGACATGGGATGCTTCGGCCGCGTCCATGTCAGCCTCGGACCGCCTTAAGCGAGACAACATGGTCCGGTGCAGGCTCGACGATGTCGCGCAGCTGGCCGGCCCATAATGCAAGCGCCTCGCGCATCTCGTCGACGAACTTATGCTGGTCATACACGCGCTGAATTCCCTTCCGGCCATGCCCGATCACCATCTCGGCGACGGTGTCGGGGACGCGCAGCTTGGACAGGCGAGTTCGGACGGTGCGGCGCAAATCATGGACGACGAACGGCGGGAGCTTGGCCTTTTCGCCGTGCGCCTCGCGAAGCTTCTCGAGCATCAGGCGATCGAGCCGGGCCTTCGCCTTCGAGAATCCATCGACCGGCTTCGTGCCGAAGGTCGTCGAAAACAAGTAGTCGCCGCGCTTGAACCGCGGCAACCCGCGCAGCAACGCGACGACGTCCGGAACAAGTGAGACCAGGTGTGTCGAGCCGGATTTGAAGCGCTCCGGCGGCACAGTCCATAGACCGGCCTCGAGGTCGAACTCGGGCCAGCGCGCATCACTCACCTCGGTCTTACGCTGGCCGGTGAGCGCCAGCACCCGGAGCATCGAACCGAACGGGTAGCCCATGCGGTCCGTCGCGCGCCAGAATGCGCGTAGTTCGTCGTCGGTCAGCGTCCGCTGTCGCGGCTCGCGCGTGCCGATCAGGCTCTTCGGCTTCAATCGATCGCATGGGCTGTGCTCGAGGCCGTAGATGCCGCACCCGATGGCCCAGCTGAACAGAGTTCGGACGTGCCCGAAGAGATTGTGCGCCTGGTACGGCGCGCCACGATCGACGGCCGCCTTGATGACGTTCGCGACGTCGTGCTGCGTGATGTCGATGATCGGCTGCGCGCCCCACCGCTCGACGAATTCTCTTCGCAGCTCGCGCTCGACCACATCCGCCTTGCGCTGCTTCTGGCGGTGGATGTGCGCGATATACGCTTCCACGACGGCAGCGAAGCTGTTCTCCTGCTTCCGCAGCTCGCCTTGTCGCCGTCGTTCCTCCTCAACCGCGGGATCGATGCCCTTACGCAGCAGTTCGATCCAATCGCGCGCTTTCTCCCGCGCCTTCTCCAGGGTGATCGCGCCGCACTTCGCGATCTCCCGCCGCGTGGGGTTGCGCTTCCCGGGATATCGGGCGAGCAGGATGAACGTGCGCGAACCGGTGTCGGTGACACGAACGCCGAGGCCCGGCACGACGGCGTCCATGACGTCATAGCGCTTCCCTGGCGCGGCGGGCTTGAGGGCTTTCAGGCCTCGGTTGGTCAGGATCCTTTTTGGCATAGCCGTCCTCTGGGCAACATCGGGGCAACGCCATAGGAGGAGCTTGAGTGTTGCCCGACGCGACGCCAGGTTACCCGCGGTTCCAGACGATGCAAGTGCGATCGGTGTTTCCCATTACGGGATGCACCGGTAAGAGACACCTAGTTTCAGCTATCGGATCGGCTGTTAACCGCTGGGTCGCTGGTTCGAATCCGGCCCGGGGAGCCAGGAAATTCAAGGACTTAAACATCCCGATCTAGCCGCAAGGGCCGCCATGGGTGCGGTATGGGTGCGGAGAGCTGCTCGCCCGCCGCCCTGGGGGCAGTTCGGGGCGTGTGGGGCGCATGATGAACGATCCAGATACAGGGCCGGACGCTGAGAAGAAGAAGCCGACTGTCGAAGGTGTCGAGGCTGCAGGTGAAGCTGCCGGATTCGACCCCGGCGCGTTCTCTGGGGCGTTCCAAGGTGCTGGAGCAAAAGCGGCAACTGGCGAGGAAGCGCCTGCCGCTGGTCCCACCATCACCAGCACCTCGACGAGAATTGTCCCGCCGTTGGACGCCCCGCTGCCTGATGAGGAGCGTGTAGACGTCGATCCGGACGTTGAGCGCGAAATCTTTGAATATGCGACCAAGCCTGATGCAGACGCGTCTGGTTCGATCGAACACTCAGCAGATCATCCCGAAGAAGGAGCGGTCGGCGAGGAGCCGCGACAGGCCCACGTCCTCCCCAACAGCACGAGGCCCCAAAGTACGATATTCGTGCCGCCGCAACCGCCGCCCGCCACTCCTCAGCCGGTCACGCGTTCGGGTTTCGATGATCCGCCCCCGCGGCCGCCGCACGTGCCACAAGACATGAATATGGGGTGGGACCCGGGTTGGAGGGATTACGCTGCTGCCCAGGAAGCGGAGCGCCAGAGCCGGCTTAAGGGCGCTGCTCTCACCGCACCCTCAGGGCCATCCGCTTCCACGGCCCCTCAGACAGTGGGGCTGACTGCGCGCGCGCAAATCGGCCAGCAGGTCGGCGTTGGAACGACGGTCACCCGGGCGCCTGCCACCGAAGATGATCTCGCCCTGATCAATGCGCTTCCACAGCAAATCACGACGGCCACTCAGTTTATCATGAGCGGTGATGGGCGCATCGATCTTTTGCCCGACCCGCCCGATCAGACAGTGATTGCAGATGCCGCGCAGCGCGAACAGTATGGGGAGGTTCGCACTAAAGCGCTTGCGCTGTCCGGCATAGGGCATAACCAGCTTGGTGATCTGTCCGATCCGGTAAGTAAATTTCTCAGCGTCGCCCCGGAACAGATTGAGCAGATTTCGATCCGTCGACTGTGGTCTCGCGGCAATACCTTGCGTCGCCGTCTAGCCGCACACGACATCGCTGCCTCGTCCGGCGATGTCTCAGACCCAGCTCGCCTTCCGCCGCTCGTCGCTGAGAGCCTGCGCGATCTAGTCGAGACTTACAACATCTTCATCATAGGCGATCCAAAGGGAAGGGAACTCGACCAAGTTCGACTTGGCCCGCAGGAGCGCGATGCTGCACTGGCTGTGGTGGACGTGGCCGCTCGGATCGTGGAAGCGGTTCAGGTGTCCGAAGGTGTCGCGACAGTTGCAGCCATCGAAGCACTCAGCGAGCAGGTGGAGAGCGCCCAGGATGCACGTGTATTGGTCGGCGTCGATAGCGATCAGTCGATTGATCTCCACGAAAAACAAGCGGCAATTTCGTGGGTGAACTCCTCCGCACGGCTTTCGCCTCGTTGCGTTACGAAGCCGGTTTTGCTTGGAAAGAAGCGCGTGCGGGCACTTATCGCTATGCAGGACCAGCCCTCATCGCAAGCGGGTCTGTACCCCAGATTGTCGCGTTCGTGATCGAAAACGCGGGTGCGTTAAAGAATTTCGTGGAACATGCATTCCAGAACCCTGCGCTCATCCAGATCATCGATGCCATCTTGCGGGCCGCAGGTGTTTCCTAAAGCTGTCCATCATGCCCCGCGACGGCGCGATCATCTTCTCCGACTTGATCGGCAAGCTCGACATGCTGCGGGTCGAGTGCCCGAAATGCGGGCGCGGGGGCCGATACCGGCTTGCCGACCTGATCAGCCGCTACGGCCGCGACGTAAAGCTGTTCGCGTTCACCGACGACGTGGCTGCAAACTGCACGCGCAGGCGAGCGCCGAGTGACAGCGATCCGTGCGGCGCGGTCTTTCCCGATTTGCCAAAAGTGCTTTGACTGGACTCCGGCAGCTCTGGCCATGTCCCAGGCACAGGTTCTCTCTTCCGGATTGATGATCCGACAGGATTTTGCCGAAGCGGTGCGGCCGGTTTTTTTTCAGACTGAGCACGAAAAATTCCTTTACGCTACCCATGGCGGGACGCTGTTTCTCGTTGTGTTTTCTGGACGTGTCTACGGCGTAACCTGCGCCCATGTGTTCCGCGATTTTCCGCCCGGATGGCTTTTCGTCACGCAAGAGAAGCACGCGCAGAAAGGTAGCATGCCCGGGCATGTCATCGGTCTCATATATCCCACGTCACCACGAGACGACGCGGTCGACACCGACGTCGTCGACCTGTGCCTCATCAAATTTTCGGACGACACCTCACCCACTTTTTTCGTTAAACCTTACATCATCGAAAGCCGGACAGTGGCGACGAGCCAGGTCGGCCACGTGCTTTCGGTGGCGGGCGTTCTAAAGGATAAAACCTCGATCGTCCCTCCCGACATCAATATCGGTTATTGTAGGTTGGAGTTTCGGGACTATGGACCATCCAGTGATCCATTCCTGCGCCGTGCGGAAGCAAAATTTGATAACCCAACGATCACATCGGTGACGGGTATCAGCGGCTCTCCGGTCTACGATCAAACCGCTAACGCGCTCTGCGGCATGGTGATACGTGGCGGCATGACAGACAACCATTGTACGGTCCACTACATCGATATTTCCGATATCACTCGCTTCCTCGACGCCGTGAGCGGGGGAGCGACAAGCGCGTATTACATCAAGCCCATGTCTCAGCCGGTGAGCCGCGCCAGATAGCCCGTCCCTTCCCCGGAAGCATGCAACTGAAGTATGCAGCCCATCATCCCCACGATCCGCCGCGGGTTGCCGGAAAACCCGATCCTCTTGCTAAGGTTCTGCGGGCACGCGTGCGCGGGCAGGATCGTGTTCGCGCCACGCTCGCTTGGATTCTCGATTTGCTGAAGGCCGGTCAGTCATCATCGCACGTAACTGCTCCCGCCAAATCGCGCATTGGTGTGATCGGCATTATCCTGATCATCCTCGTCGTCCTGCTTCTGTTGGGACGGATTTAGGAGGCAGCCATCAACGTTGCTGCTGGGAAGCGTCGATTGCGCCGACGGCGCGGCTGAAGCGTCAAAATCGCCGGCG
>JBKPDF010000005.1:0-27434 GCA_046727735.1 Pseudomonadota bacterium
GGCAGGCACGTCGCGAGGCCGCGGCACCAGAACAGTATGGTCTTACCATCGCACATGTGGCTACATTGGTTTACGGGGTCGATACCGAAGACATCAAGCGAGCTGCCCTTCTCCGAGCGCGAGCGATGACTTATCGCGATCAGCGTGATCTTGCCATTACAGCGGCAGACTGGGATGCGATCGCACGAATGCTGAAGGCCTCGTACTCTCTGCTTAAAAACTCGGTTCGCCGATGAGACGAGCGCCCTCCTCTGCACCAAATTATTCGACAACGCTCCTTGGGGCATTCCTTTGAGTCATCTATTAGAGCACCTGCCGCCACTTATTTTCGATTCCAGGCGCGTCGCCTCACCGGCAATTGCTGGCTATGGCTACCAAATCCTTCAGAGCGTGGACGCTTGGCTCGATTTGTCAGACGGCGAAATGCTTTTTTTGGAGGGCGCGGAAGATATCGACGTTTACCGCCAAGGCGATATAGAAACTATCCAAGTCAAGCACACCGCAGCCGAGGTGACGTTGGCGAGCGAGCCAGTGGTCGCCGCGATCGGCAATTTCTGGAGGCATTGCACCAACAATAAGGACCGCAATCTGCGATTGCGTTATCTAACAACATTAGAGGTTAAAGCCGAGCGCGGCGATCCCTTTTGCGGCATCCCCGGCGTTACGCTTTGGGAACAGACCCGGCACGACAAGAATCCGGAGAGCATTGCACGGCTAAAGAAATTTCTTTTTGGTCTGTCAGGACTGCCGGACCCATTGAGAACATTCATACAAAATGCGACAGAGGCGGAACTGCTGGCGAAATTGATTTCGCCGACCACTTGGCAGACCGCGGCTCCCGACAGGGACAGCCTGTTGGCAGAGATTGAATTCAAGTTGGTGAAATTAGGCAAAGGCAGGCCTGTCCCTCCACCAGCCGCCGCATCAGTGGATGCCGTGGAAGCCTTGTTTTGGGAAGTCTTTCAAGTCGCTACCAGGGAGAAGGACCGCGCCCTCGATCGCGCTCGTCTGCTGAAGGCATTTGACGGTGCCACCGGAGTGTGGGTGCCGGTCGGCGCTCTGTGGTCTAAACCTCGCGGCGAGTCCGAGGCCGGCGGTGCAGATGCGCCGCCTAAAACTGATCCCAAGAGCAGTTTGAGCTGGTTGAATCTTGTTGTGCCCGTCATCTCAGGCGCGATCGTTTGGTGGATCGCCGACATGCACCCGCTCAAGCTCCTGGCGGTTTCTGCAGGGCTGATTGTTGCAATTGGATTTCTGCTGTTCCAACGGTATTCCGAAATCCTTAGCTATGGCTTCGACAAACCAGGGTCATACAGGTTCCGCCTGTACAATCGGTTCCGAGCGATCCTGTCCGAAGGTGGCCTCTTCAGGTGGAATTTCTTTCATGGGATGAAGAGCTTCTTGCAGACTCTTGAACGTTTTTTCTTAGATGGCAACAAAACGAGCTCCGCGCTCTCCCGGCGCACATTTGGGCTAGAAGAGCCCTTTCCGCTTTGGACTGCTCCCGCGTTCGATCGCTGTCTGTTAATCGCGGCCATATATCCGCTAACTTCGATGATTTTCTTTTGGAGCGTCACAGGGCAGGTGGACCAAGCACAAAGGGTGTTAAAATTACCTGGAAAACTGGAACCGTGGCAGCAGGGATTTATATTCGGGATTCTCGTCGGTGAAATAATCGCAATTTGGAATGTCATTCGCAGAGGGAGCTGGTATAGCGCAACGTGGGCGGTTTCGGGCGGCGCCCTTGCCATGGCCGCTGTGGTGGCTACAACTCGCAACATCAACGTTGCGCTCGTTTTTGCGGCCGCCGGCCTGGCGGCGGGCGGGGTGGGCGTCTTGCTAGGGGCCACTCGCGTTCAATTCACCGGCTCAGTATCAGGTGCCGCCGCGCTCAGCGGCGTTCTGCTCGGAACCATCGCATTCGGATATTTCGGCGAGCAGTATGGCCTACTCGGCGCGATGGCTGGCGGTGCGGTCGCGCTTATCGTTATGGGCGGGTTGACAGCCTATAGCGGCAAGATTTTTTCTACGGACAAACAAGGCCCAATTCTGATTGCTGATCTGATCGTGATGATGCTTATCTGTCTGATTGCCGCACGATTCCTGCCGCTTTTTCAGACGACGTGGGGTAAGGTCGGACCGATGCTCATGTTTTTGGGCTTTCTTCCTCTCGTCAACGCCCCTTTTGATTGGACATCGGTTGGATTGACTCGAGCTCTCTTGCACCGAGGACTGGAACGGAAGGGCTGGTGGCCCTTGATATATGCGTTGATCGATGCGACTTGCGCAGTCGTACTCATTGCTTGCCTCGCCCTGACCTTAGTCGTTGGCGTCAAAATTTTCAATCGTGTTGGAGCTCCCGTCCTCGAGCTTGCACCGATATTCAAAGGGCTGAAGGAGAAACCGGCATCTTCGGAGTTGTGGTGGGTCTACGGGATGCTGTTGTTTACTCTAATTCCGAGCACAATAAACCTCATGATTGGGGGCGCCTCCCTCATGTGCGGGATGCCTGGGCTAGCGTCCTACCTATTTCGCAAGGTGCCGAAAGACAGAGCTCCGGACCCGGCCGAAAGGACGGCATTGGCCCTGGCCTGGACCTCGCAGGTCGTCGGCGGCGCACTGCTCGGAGTGGCGGTTCAGATCGGCCTGGTCTACTTGGCATACGGAGTTGTCCTGCCGGCAGTGGGATACGGTCTCTTGACGATGTGCGAAATGGCCTTGGATACGCTGACGCGCCTTATCGGATAACGTCAAGCGCCCGAACGGCGGCTTCGCAACTTGAGGCGCACCAATTCGCTCGTGCGTCAAGCCGGGAGTTGTCGTGATTCATTTACCTTCATCGCCAGCGACCAACAACGGAAAGCGTCTCGACCTCGCATTCAACCGCGGGCGGAATGAACCGCTAACGCTGCACACTTATACGTAAATTCAGAGTTCGCAAGACGATCTCTCCAGGACGGATATCGAAAGGGAGTTGACAGTGACACAGCGTACCTACGGCAACGGCGACTTTGATCATCCAACGTCTACCTGCGATATCATCATGAAAGGTGGAATTACCAGCGGTGTGGTCTATCCACTTGCCATCGTGGAGCTCGCCAAGCGTTACCGATTCGCCAATATTGGCGGTACATCGGCAGGTGCGATCGCAGCAGCTGCGGCCGCCGCAGCTGAATACGGTCGGTACACAAGAGGAGGAGGATTTTTGCGCCTCGCGCAGCTGCCGAAAGAAACCGGAAGAATCCTTTTCAGCCTTTTCCAGCCCTCTCAAAAGCTTGCACCACTGTTCGGCATATTGGTCGCAGCGCTGAAGCCACGGAACAAGTTTGCCAAATCCATCGCCATTACCTTCTCCGCGGTCTGGGGCTTCCGAGGGTCTGCATTGCTGGGAGCCCTTGCCGCAGCTTCCATAGCGCTTATTCTTTGGGGCCTCGCAAGAATTGGGGGCGTTTCATTCGGCGTTCTGCTGACGCTGATCGGCGTGATCGTCGGTGTCATCCTCGCTCTCCTGCGATCTGCAACCAAGCATCTGCCGGAGAATAATTACGGCCTGTGTACTGGCCTTCGTCAGCCGGGATTTTGCGGCGGCGCCTTTACCGATTGGCTCGCCGATCTCATTGATTTCACAGCGGGGCGCGATCCTAAGCGAGACGATCCTCTGACATTCGGCGATCTCGCAACGCGCGCGGATGGCGGCCCCGCCATCACGTTACGAATGATGACAACCAATCTGATGGCACGCCGTCCACATTCATTGCCGTTCGGGGACCAGACGTACACATTCAAGCGAGAAGACTTCGAAGAGATATTCCCTTCACGCATCGTTGCTTACCTCGTTCGAAAGTCGGAACGTTTTCAACCGGAAGCCGACGAAGAAGGAGACTATTACAAGTTTCCACTGCCCGAGAACCTACCCATCGTCGTTGCGGTCCGCATGAGCCTAAGCTTTCCGCTGCTGATCAGTGCTGTTCCTCTCTATGCACGCGACCGCACCCTGAAATCAGAGCACAGCAATAAGCTGCAGCTGTGTCTATTCAGTGATGGAGGATTGTCCAGCAACTTTCCGATCCATTTCTTTGACACCATGCTGCCGAATGTACCCACCTTTGGCATATCGCTCGACGAGTATGACGTGCGTCGCGATCGCGCGGTAATCACTACTGACGCGCCTGGCGACGATAAGCTCAAAAACAGTGACAAGGAAACGCGCGTGTGGATGCCCGGAACCGCACAGGCCGCAAGTGGCTTGCTTCTGCCGATTCAACCGTTGAATGGCCTGGTCAGTTTTCTGAGCCGCTTGATTGATGCTGCAAAGGATTGGCAAGACAACCTGCAAGGTACGCTTGCCGGCTATCGCGACCGAATTGTCCATGTATATCTGAAGCCAGAAGAGGGAGGGCTCAACCTTGTGATGCCGAGCGAACTTGTGAATGCCCTCGGTGAATATGGCGCCCAAGCCGGCGAAGTATTGCGCGATAAGTTCTCTCTGGATGAGCATCGTTGGCGCCGATTTCTGGTCGCTATGGACCGCCTGCACGAGACCCTCGAGAATTTGCGTGATGCCTATGCCGGCCATGTGGGGGGGCCCGAAAGTTTTTCGGCATTTCTCAGTCGATTCCCAGAGTGCGCACAAAGCTATAAGCAAACCCTCCAGGACCTCGCGCTGCTGTGTGCTCGTGCCAACGAGCTGGCGACTCTCGCCGACAATTGGCGCAATCAACAACAGATCCCGGAGCACAGGCTTCCCCACCCCAAGACCGATTTGCGGATCACGCCAAAGCCATGAATGGAGTGTCTGGCTCACACCGCCTCGCCACTTTCCGCCTACGTTGTTGAAGTTGTTGGGCCTGTAGCCTTGCGGGTTAACACTGTTGCAATCCTCACGGGCCGAAATCACGCCTCCGCGAAGCGGGACTCTGGGGGTTGGTGAGCGGAGCAACTAGAGCCCGCTCTGCCGGAGCAGACACGCCCGTTCAGGGATTTGACGGCCGACGAGCCCTGTTGCCGACCGCAAAACCATGAACTGAACGTCATAGCGCCCCGCAATGGCCTCGTGCCGTCAGAACAAGAGTACTATTCTGATGCATCGTTGTTCTCTCGCCCGCTGCGCATGATAAGCCGGCCCGTGCTGGACAATTGTCATTAGCATGATACCGCCCAGATGGACGAACTCGACGAATACGGCGCCTTCAATACGCGCTATGAAGGGGGCCGCCAACTACGATATGTGCCCGGCCCCTCTGTGCCGGTTTATTTTGATGTTCGGCAACTGGTAGACGGCCGGCTGCTGGTGGGATGCGTTTCTACGGGAGAGCTCATTCGAGAGGGTCCCGTTGCAATCAGCGGCCGACTTCTGTCCGGAGAGCCTTTCGATTACAATATCGGGCCGGGGAATCAGTAAGATATACCCGAGCGACGTGGACGTAATTAAAGCGCGTTACGTTGCCAATATGACGCGCGTACGCTACACAAAAGACGCCGAGCCAGACGATCATTCAGTTCAATTTGCTTTGCACAATTTTATTCGAGGTCCTAATTCGGACATCTCCTCAAACAAGTTTTTCCTCGCAAAGAATCACGTTCGATTCCAAGAAAGACCGGAACGATGTTGAACACTATACCTCTGAAGCAAAGGCTTTTTCTACATTCATTCCGGTTCGCGGATGGGACACTCCAATCGAGGAGACAGTTGACGCATGGTTTTCTACCCCGAAACGGCCACGCTTCTTGACGTAGTGGCGGGTCGATATCGTACTGTCTGGGCGCCAGACGCAGAACCGGGTAAGGCACCCTACTTTCGCGACAGACTTAGACAGCTGTTGGTTGACTTGAAGATTCAATTGTCGAACAAGCGTCTAAGCAGCATTATACATGCCCGTAATTCGTTGGTCCACGCTGGGAAGTTTGTTACTTCCGAGCATGACCTAGGGCCGCGGGCCACCCGGCAGCGAGTGTTGCGAGCGATTGCGTGGGGTGTGCGATTGAGCCACGAAATGCTCTAGGTCGGCCGGGACTGGTGCTCCTTGGGGTGCGGCGACAGGCACACTTTGAAATTCTGGTGTGTATGAAGCCATGAGGTGATCTCGATTGCGGGAACTCGAGTCCCGGCGCCCGTCCGGTTAGGCGGTAGGGAGCTGCATTAACCATTCTGCAACGCACCTCTGGCGTCATGGTAGCGCCGCGGTCAAAAATGCACAGGTCGCTGCTGATGGTGACATGGTGGAGGTAGGTCAATGAAGCGGGAGAGCGAGGGGATTCGGGCTGTCTTATTTCAGGATGGCGACCTATGGGTTGCCCAATGCCTCGAATATGACATCGGCGCTCAGGCCCACGACCTTGATACTGTTCGGCGCCGGTTGGGTCTGGCGATCGAGATTGAGCGCTGCACAAGTCTGGAAATTCACGAGAAAGAGTTCGTGGGGATCGACCGAGCTCCGGCTCGATTCTTTGAAATGTGGGAAAAGCGCTCGCGCGTGTTCGAGAGCAAGTCTGGGGTGAAGAAAGACGGCAAATCGCTCGCACTAGATTTGGCGCTCTGCGCATAGACCATGGCCGCATTCCCCTTTGGCGGCTACCCGACCTTTGGCCAATACGTCGAGCGGACCGTGCAGCAGGGGTGCACGGTTAAGAGGGGCGTCGTCGTAGTCGAAGGTGAACCTTACAGCGTGACTCGGATTTTCAATCCCCCGGGGAAGAAATGGGTGACTGAGATCGAAACCCACTACACAGACTTCCTGGTGCCGACCACGGTCGGTCGCTTTGATCGTCGCCTTGGCCTCAGATCGCCGTTCTTCTCCCTCGATTTCCGGGAAATGGACCCAGGTAAGTCCTACTCGGTCCCATCAGCCTTGTAGGGCGAGCATCGCACGCGCCGCTGCCGACCGCCGTCGACGCCCTGGCGCGCACATAAAACGAACCATCAAAAGCGGGATGCCGAGTGGGGCAGGGGGCTCGGGGCCGGCAGCAACCGCCTCTGCATGCACGAGGCCGCGCGCCCCGGACAAAAGCGCCGCGAGCGGGTAGGGTGCCCGCCCCCACCCTCGAAATCATGCCCCGTGAGTACCTGTTGAGTACCCAGAAGCCGACGACCCCACTAATATGACGCAAAATCCCATAGAGAACAGTCACTTAAGGCAGCATTTGACTCTGGTCGACAGCCATTGCCATCTCGATTTTCCGGATTTTTCCGCCGAGCTCGATGCGGTCATCGCGCGGGCGCAAGCCGCCGGTTTGACGAAAATTGTAACGATCTCGACCCGCGTGCGCCGGCATAGCGAGGTGCTGGCGATCGCCGAGCGGTTCGAGGACGTGTTCTGCTCGATCGGGACCCATCCGCATTACGCCCACGAGGAGCTCGATGTCACCGCGCGCGAGCTTGCCGAGCGCGCGCGGCATCCGAAGGTAGTCGGGGTCGGCGAGGTGGGGCTCGATTATCACTACGACAACAGCCCGCGCGAGGCGCAGGAGCGCGGATTGCGCACGCACATCACCGCCGCGCGTGAGACGCAATTGCCGCTGATCATCCATTGCCGCGATGCCGATGCCGACATGGCGCGGATTCTTTGCGAGGAAATGCGGCAGGGCCGGTTCCCAGCGGTGCTGCATTGCTTCACCGGCGGCCGCGAGCTGGCGCGTACCGGCATCGAGCTCGGCTGTTACGTGTCGTTCTCCGGCATTCTCACCTTCAAGAAATCCGACGCGCTGCGTGCGATTTCGGCCGAGTTGCCCGTCGACCGCATCCTCATCGAAACCGACGCGCCTTATCTCGCGCCGCAGCCCTGGCGCGGCAAGCGCAATGAGCCGGCCTACGTGGTCGAGACCGGGCGCGCGCTGGCGCAATGCCGCGGCGTCCACCCCGACGAGATCGCCCGGCAGACCACGGAGAATTTCTTCCGGCTGTTTGCCAAGGTGCCCCGCAGCGCGACCGTCGCGGCATGAGTCTCGAGTTCACCATTTTGGGCTGCAGCTCGTCGACCGGGGTGCCGCGCGTGGCGCTCGGCTGGGGCGCGTGCGACCCGAACAATCCAAAAAACCGCCGGCGGCGCTGCTCGCTGCTGGTCGAGCGAGCGGACGAAGCCGGCAAACGCACCGCGGTGCTCGTCGACACTTCGCCGGATCTGCGCGAGCAATTGCTCGGCGCCGAGGTCGGCTGGCTCGACGGCGTGCTCTACACCCATGCGCACGCCGACCACATCCACGGCATCGACGATTTGCGGCTGGTCGCACTGGCCAACCGCCGGCGGGTCGATGTCTATGCCGACGCGTCCACGACGGAGACGTTGCGGACGCGGTTCGGCTACTGTTTCGAGACGCCGCTCGGCAGCGAATATCCGCCGATCCTGACGGCGCACCGGCTCGAGCCGCATCGGGCGCTGACGATCGACGGTGCCGGCGGGCCGATCGTGGCGACGCCGTTCGTGCAGACCCACGGCGATATGCATTCGCTCGGGTTCCGGTTCGCCGATCTCGCGTACTCCTGCGACCTCAACGGCATCGCGGACGACAGCATTCCAGTGCTGCGCGACCTCGAAGTCTGGATTCTCGACGCGCTGCGTTACGCGCCGCATCCCAGTCATTTCTCCGTCGAGGACGCGCTGCGGTGGATCGAGCGCATCCGGCCGCGGCGCGCGATCCTGACCAACCTGCATTCCGACATCGATTACGAGGCGCTGCGCAGCCAGCTGCCGGCCCATGTCGAGCCGGCTTATGACGGCATGAAAATTCGCCTGGTCGCGGAGGTGCTACGATGAGCGCGCTCGACGGCCGACGTGGGCAAAAAACGCACGGAAAGACCGTGGAAACGCGAATGTTCCATAATATCTCTTATGCGAATCGCTGCTGCGAGCCGCGGCGAAGGCGGTTGGGGCGAAGCCGGCCGGCGCGGCCGGCGGCGCGCACCCTGGCATGACGTCGTCCCGCGACACCGCGCGGCTGATCGAGCTCATGGCGGCGCTGCGCACGCCCGGCAGCGGCTGCCCGTGGGACCTCGGGCAGACGTTCGAAACGATCGCGCCGTACACGATCGAGGAGGCCTATGAGGTCGCCGACGCGATCGCGCGCGGCGATCTCGAAGATCTTCGTGACGAGCTCGGAGATCTCCTTCTGCAGGTCGTGTTTCACGCGCGCATGGCCGAGGAGGCGGGTGCCTTCGATTTCGGCGACGTCGTGCGGGCCATTACCGAAAAGCTGCTGCGCCGGCACCCGCACGTGTTCGGGGATACCGGCACCCTCCCCGTCGCCGCCGTAAACGCGCTGTGGGACCGCATCAAGGCGCAGGAAAAGGATGCCCGTGCCGAACGGCGGAGAAGCGCCGGATCTCCTCGCGCCGAAACGCTGGCAAGCGTTCCGACCGGGCTGCCGGCGCTCGCGCGGGCGCTCAAGCTGCAGCAGCAAGCCGGAGCCGTCGGCTTCGACTGGAATGATGCGCGCGCGGTGCTGGCGAAAATCCTCGAGGAGGCCCAGGAGATCGAGCACGCGCTCGCCGAAGGCGAGCGCAGCGGTGTGGCCACGGAGATCGGCGATCTGTTGTTTGCGGTGGTGAACCTCGCCCGGCATGTCGGTGCCGATCCTGAGACGGCGCTGCGCGCGACCAACGCCAAGTTCGAACGCCGGTTTGCGCGAATCGAGCGCGCGCTCGCCGAACGCGGCAGGACTCCTCGGGAATCGACATTGGCAGAGATGGATGCGCTCTGGGAAGCGGTGAAGGCGGCGGAGCGCGAGCAGAAATAATCGTTGCGTTCCCCGGACAAGGTGCAGCGTTAACGCTGCGCCGCCGATCCGGGGTCCAGCTGGGTCCCGGTTCAGCAGCGCACGATTACATCGTGCGCGGCGCCCGGTACACGAGGCAGAGTTAACGGCGTCCGGCCGCGCCCCGGAATGACGCGCCCGCGGTTTTGTCCTCGAGCACCTCGAATTTTCGCCGCACCAGCTCCGCCTTGTCCGGCTCGACCCGCACGGTGAACGCGAGCCGTCCGTCGTCGCGGACAGACTGCGTGAGCACCTGCGCGTGGCGATGCAGCCAGCTGATGCCGGCTCCGTCCGCGGCGTCGAGGATCAGTTCGATCATCAGCCGATGTGCGCCGACGCGGGTCTCGATCGCGACGAACAGCGCATCGATCCCTTCCCCGGTCGCGGCAGAAACCAGCACGGGCCGGCTCGCGCTGCGCTCGGCCAGATTCGAGAGCTGGACCCGCCGCGCCGGGTCCAGGAGATCGATCTTGTTCCAGGCCTCGACGAACCGGCCGCGGTCGTTCGGATCGATCCCGAGCTCGCCGAGCACCTGATCGACGTCCTTCGCCTGCGCCTCCGCTTCGCCGTGCGAAACGTCGCGGACGTGAAGGATGACATCGGCCTCCATCACTTCCTCGAGCGTCGCCCGGAACGCCGCGACCAGCATGGTTGGAAGGTCCGAGATGAACCCGACCGTGTCGGAGACGATCGCGGTCGTGCCTTCCGGCAGCGCGAGCGCGCGCAACGTGGGATCGAGCGTCGCAAACGGCATATCGGCCTCGAGCACGTTCGCCGAGGTCAGCCGGTTGAACAGAGTCGACTTGCCCGCATTGGTGTATCCGACCAGCGCAACGATCGGATACGGCACGCGTTTGCGGCTCGCGCGATGCAGGCGCCGCGTGCGCTTGACGCCTTCGAGCTCCACTTCGATCCGGCCGATGCGCTGCTCGATGACCCGGCGATCGGCTTCGAGCTGAGTCTCGCCCGGGCCGCCCACAAATCCGAAGCCGCCGCGCTGGCGCTCGAGGTGCGTCCACGAGCGCACCAAACGGCTCTTCTGATAGATGAGATGCGCATGCTCGACCTGCAGCGCGCCTTCGCGGGTGCGGGCGCGCTCGCCGAAAATCTCCAGAATGAGACCGGTGCGGTCGAGCACCTTCGTGTTCCACGCCTTCTCGAGATTGCGCTGCTGCACGGGCGAGACCGGGCAGTCCATGACGACGAGGTCGACATCGAGCGTCTTGGCGATGCCGGCAATCTCATCGACCTTGCCTTTGCCGAGATAGGTCGCGGGGCGGATTTCGGCGATCGGCACCAACCCGGCCTGGACGACATCGAGAGCGATGGCGCGCGCGAGGCCGACCGCCTCTTCGAGCCGTGCGGCGGGCGGTCGCTCGCCCGCTTCCTGACCGGCTCTCCCGCGCCCGGCGGCGCGTCGGCGCAGATAAGGGCCGAGCACCATCGCACGCCCGCTGCCCGGGCCCGAAGCCCGGACCAGACGGTCGCGATCGTCGCGCCGACGCGGCTCCAATCAGGCTTTTTCCGCGACCGGCGCCGGCTCCTCGGCGCCCTCGAACAGCTGGATCGGGTGACCCGGCATGATCGTCGAGATCGCGTGCTTGTAGACCAGCTGCGAATGACCGTCGCGCCGCAACAGCACGCAGAAATTATCGAACCAAGTGACGACACCCTGCAGCTTCACCCCGTTCACCAGGAAGATCGTGAGCGGGGTCTTGTTCTTGCGGACGTGATTGAGAAAGGTGTCTTGCAGATTTTGAGAGCGATCGGCCGCCATTCTTGCTGTTTCCGTTTTTCGCTCGCGAAACCCGGCCTCGCGAGCCGTTCTGGTCTGTCGCTTCTTGCCCCCCGTCGAAGGCTCGACCACGCGTCGAGGACTGGGCGAACCATTAGAAGGTACCATAAGGGGCGGCGCAAGCCCCGTCGCCGTCCCGGTCGCGGCCTTCCCCTGCCCTGCCCTCGCCGGGCTAGCTGACCTCGGCGTATCGGTGGAAATCGCGCCGCAGCGCGCTGGCAACGAGCCCGGGCGCGCCGTTTCCGACCGGCCGCCCATCGATGCGGACCACCGGCATCACGCTCTGGCTTGCCGACGTGACAAAGGCCTCCCGCGCCGCATAGGCCTCTTCGACCGTGAACGCCCGCTCTTCCAACGTGAGCCGGTGCGCGGCGATGACGTCGAGCAGCACGGTACGGGTGACGCCGCGCAGGATGCCGTAATCGGCCGGTCGGGTCAGAATCTTGCCCTCGCGCGTGACGATCCAGGCATTCGTGGACGCCCCTTCGGTCACATAGCCCTCGGCATCCACGAACCAGGCTTCCTTGGCGCCGGCCGCATGGGCGGCTTCCTTGGCCAGCACATTCGGGAGCAGCGAGACCGATTTGATGTCGACGCGGGGCCAGCGGTTCTCCGGAACGATGAGGACGGCGATGCCCTGCTCGGCCGTACTCTCGCGGGCCGCCGGATCGAGCGCGCGCGCAGTGACGACGACGCTCGGCCGGATGTGTTCGGGCGGAAACGCGTGGTCGCGCCGGGCTACGCCGCGCGTGATCTGCAGGTAGACAATCCCGTCGCGCACGCGGTTGCGCCGTATGGTCTCCCGCAGCACGATCCCGAGCGCGGCACGCGACATGGGCGAGCGGATCTGCAATTCGGAGAGCGAGCGCGCCAGCCGATCGAGGTGCAGCCGCTCGTCGATGAGCCGGCCGTTCCGCACCTCGCAGACCTCATAGACGCCATCGGCGAACTGATATCCCCGGTCCTCGACGTGGACCGCAGCCTCGCGATGGACGACGTAGCGGCCGTTTACATAAGCGACGCGCGACAAGCTGCAACTCCAAGCGATCCAGCGGCGATTACGAGAGAAACCATCGAGCTGCAAAGTAACCGCGTTGCTGCCGAGCTGGCAAATTCCCATGCCCCGTTCGCTTTGACAACGTGGCGGAAACGGCGTTTCTCTGCGGGTGCGCGAAAGCACTGCGGCGCGCGGCGGAGGCGAAAGAAATGGCGATCACCGAGCAAAGCAGTGCCCCTGTTCTCGCCGCGCCGCGCGCGCCGCAAGAGCGCATGAGCCTGTGGCAATTCCTGCGAACGGTGCGCGACAGCGCGATCGCGACGTTCCCGGCGGAGGCCTACGAGGCCGACATCCTGCCGCGCAAGCTGTTGTGGCGCCGGACCTTCATCGTCAACGAGCCGCAGGCGATCAAGCACGTCCTTCTGGACAACGCCGGCAATTACGTGCGCGCCGATATTGCGCGGCGGCTGCTCGAGCCGGGGCTCGGTCGCGGCCTGTTGACCAGCGAGGGCGAGCGCTGGCGACGCCACCGCCGCATCATGGCGCCCTCGTTCGACCATCGCAGCATTCTCGGCTATGCGTCGATCATGACTGAGGTCGCCTCGGGGCTGGCCGACCAGTGGGACCGTCTTGCCGACGGCGCCGAGCTCGATATCGCGGCCGGCATGATGCATGCCACCCTGCACATCATCTCGCAGGCGATGTTCTCGTCGGATTCCGACGATATCGTCGACACGGTCGAACGCGGGGTCACGCAATATCAGAACAGCGTTCGTCCGGGCTTCTTCGACCTGATCGGCGCGCCGGACTGGCTCGCGGCCCTGCTCAGCCCGAAACGCGGTCGGATCTATCTCAGCGATTTCGACAAGGCGATCGACCGGCTGCTCGCAGCGCGCGGACACGCCGATGCGGCCCAGCCGAAAGACTTGCTGGCTCGCCTGCTCGCGGCGCGCGACGAGGAGACCGGCAGCGGCATGAGCACGCAGGAGGTACGCGACCAAGTCGTCACGATCTTCATGGCCGGCCACGAGACGACCGCGCTGGCGCTGACCTGGACCTGGTATCTGCTCTCGCAGCACGAAGCGGCGGAAGCGAGGCTGCATGCGGAGCTCGAGGATGTGCTCGGCGGCCGGCCCCCTCGATACGAGGACCTGGCGCGGTTGTCCTACGCGCGAATGGTGATCGAGGAATCGATGCGGCTCTATCCGCCCGCCCACACGATCTCGCGCCAGGCGGTCGGGCCGGACGCCGTGCTGGGGCATCGCATTCCGGCCGGCGGCGCCGTGATCATCGCACCCTGGCTGCTGCACCGGAAACCGGCGCTCTGGAAAAATCCGGAGCGCTTCGATCCGGAGCGGTTTTCGCCGGAGCACAGCGGTCAGCGCCATCGCTTCGCGTACATCCCGTTCGGCGCCGGCCCGCGAATCTGCATCGGCATGGCGTTCGCGATGACCGAAGCCGTGCTGATCCTCGCGACGATCGCGCAGCGCTATCGGCTCCGCCTCAAGGCGGGGCACCCGGTCGAGCCGCAGGGCCTGATCACGCTGCGCCCGCGCTACGGCATGCGCATGCTGCTCCTGCGGCGGTGATAGCGCGAACGCAAAAGGCGTTCAGTGGATCTCATCTTTGTGCTGGCGGCCGGTCTCTTGGCCGGGACCGTGAGCGGAATCGTCGGTACCGGCTCGTCCATCATCTTGGTGCCGGTCCTGGTCTATGCTTTCGGGCCCAAGCCCAGGCGGTACCGATCATGGCCGTGGCAGGCGAATCTGTCGCGCATCGCTGCCTGGTGGCGTGAAGTCGATTGGCGCGCGTGCGCTGCGTATTCCGTGACCGGCATCCCCGCCGCGGCGCTCGGCGCAAGAACCTTGTTGGTTCTGCCGCCTCGGATCGTCGATATCGCGATTGGTCTGTTTCTCATCCTGATGATCCCCACCAGGCGCTGGCTCGCCGCGCGCCATGTCAAAATCACACTTTGGCAACTCGCCGCTGTCGGAGCGATCGTAGGATTTCTGACCGGGATCGTCGTTTCGACCGGCCCCATCAGCGTGCCGGTGTTCCTGACGTATGGGCTGGTGAAAGGCGCGTTTCTCGCAACCGAGGCGGCGAGCTCGCTCGCGGTCTTCATCAGCAAGACCGCGACGTTTCAGGTTTTCGGCGCCTTGCCGTCGGAAATCATCGCCAAGGGCCTCGTCACCGGATCATCGGTCATGGCGGGCGCATTCATCGCCAAGCCTTTCGTGCTTCGGCTCGACGCGACCGTGTTTCGGTTCGTGATGGACGTCCTGCTGTTGATCTCCGGCTCTATCATGTTGTGGAACGCAGCGCAGGCGCCCGCGCAATAGCAAGACGGCGCGATGACTCGCGTGCAAGACAGCCGCTAGCCTATGCCGAGTGCCTTGAGCTTGCGGTGCAGCGCCGAGCGCTCCATGCCGACGAACTCCGCGGTGCGCGAGATGTTGCCGCCGAACCGGCTGATCTGCGCCAACAGATACTCACGCTCGAACACTTCGCGCGCGTCGCGCAGGGGCAGGCCCATCAGCTGCTCGCCGCCGTTGCCGTTGGGCATGTTCGGCACCATGGAGCCCACGTCCTGCGGCAGCATGTTGGCGCTGATCACCGCCTCGGGATCACCGCCGGCGAGGATCATCAGCCGCTCGACGTTGTTGCGCAATTGCCGCACGTTGCCGGGCCAATCGTGCGATTGCAGCACAGCGATCGCGTCCTCGCCGACCCGGCGCTTCGGCAGACCGGTGGCATGGGAGATTTGGTCGATGAAATACTCGACCAGCATCGGAATGTCCTCCCGCCGTTCGGAGAGTGGTGGCACGCGGATGGGCACTACCGAGAGGCGATGGTAGAGGTCTTCGCGGAACTTGCCGTTGGCGACGTCCGCCTCGAGGTTGCGGCCCGTCGAGGACACGATGCGCACGTCGACATTGACGCGAGCGCTCCCGCCGACGCGCTGAAAGGTCTGATCGACCAGCACCCGCAGGATCTTGTTCTGCGTCTCCCGCGGCATCTCGGCGATCTCGTCGATGAACAGCGTGCCGCCATGTGCCTCTTCGAGCGCGCCTACCTTGCGGCCGTGCGAGCCGTTCGAAGCCTCGACGCCGAACAGCTCCTCCTCCATCCGCTCTGGCAGCATGGCGGCGGCGTTGATCACGACGAACGGCCCTTGGGCGCGGCTCGAGAGTGCGTGGATGGTGCGCGCGGTCAGCTCCTTTCCCGCGCCGGAGGGCCCGACGATCAGGATCCGGCTGTTGGTCGGCGCCACCTTGTCGATCGTCTGCCGCAGCTGGTTCATCGCCGTGGAGTTGCCGACCAGCGTTGTCGGCTGCGGCGCCAGTTGCTTGAGCTCCTTGACCTCGCGCCGCAGCCGGAAGGTCTCGAGCGAGCGGCTTGCGACCAGAACCAGCCGGTCGGCCTTGAACGGCTTTTCGATGAAATCGTATGCACCGAGTTTGATCGCCGAGACCGCGGTCTCGATGTTGCCGTGTCCGGAAATCATCACCACCGGCAGTTCAGGGTGGTCCTGCTTGATCGCCGCCAGCAATTGCAGGCCGTCGAGCTTGCTGCCCTGCAGCCAGATGTCGAGGAAAACCAGATTTGGGCGCCGAGCCGCGACCGCCGCGAGCGCCTCGTCGCTGTTCTTCGCGGTGCGGGTGCCGTGCCCCTCGTCCTGCAAAATGCCCGCGACGAGCTCGCGGATATCGGCTTCATCATCGACGATCAGGATATCGGACGACATGAGTGCACCTATCGATCGCTGGCAGCTTTGCGGGTTTCGGCATTCTCGTCGGCAACGACGCGTTCGGCGGTGAACCGCAGCCGGACCCAGGCGCCGCGGCCGCCGCCGTCGGGCGCGTCGTCGAGCTCGATGCCTCCGCCGTGCTCCTCGAGGATGCGGCCGACGATGGCGAGCCCGAGACCGGTCCCCTTCTCGCGCGTCGTCACATAAGGCTCGAGCAGCCGGTTGCGGTTCTCCTTCGGCAGCCCGATGCCGTTGTCGACGACGTCGAGCACGATCTCGGTGCCGACGCGGGCTGCGGAGATCTTGATGCGACCGCGGCCGAGCTGTTCCGCGGGAACCACGGCGATGGCCTCGGTCGCGTTCTTGATGATGTTGGTGAGCGCCTGGGAGATCAGCCTGCGATCGAACTCGGCGAGCATCGGATCTTCGGCGGTCTCCACCTCGATATCGATGTCCGGATGGCCGACGCGCATGAGGAACACCACCTGGCGCACCGTGTCGGCGACGTCTTCGGAAGTGATCACCGGTTTCGGCATTCGCGCGAAGCGCGAGAATTCGTCGACCATGCGCTTGATGTCCTCGACTTGGCGCACGATCGTGTCGGTGCATTGCATGAACACCGCCGGGTCGTCGGCGATCACCGGTCCGTACTTGCGCCTCAGGCGCTCGGCCGAGAGCTGGATCGGCGTCAGCGGGTTCTTGATCTCGTGGGCGATGCGGCGCGCGACGTCGGCCCAGGCCGAGCTGCGCTGGGCAATGACCAGCTCGGTGATGTCGTCGAGCGTGACGACGTAGCCGTGCCCGGTGAGCGCCGACTGCTCGGTCGTGACCCGCACCGAGAGGTTGCGCTCGCGCCCGCCGCGGCTGATCGTGACCTGACCCTGCACGAGACGCTGCGTCCCGGCCCTCGCCTCTTCGAACAGCGGCGCGAGCTCCGGAACGATCGCGGCAAACGGTCGGCCGAGGATGTCCGCCTGGCTTCGCGCAATGAGCTTCTCGGCGGAGCGATTGACGATGCTGATGCGCCCTTCCGGGTCGATGCCGATGACCCCGGCGCTCGCGCCCGCCAGCACCGCTTCGGTGAAGCGGCGACGGCTGTCGATCACGTCATGGGCGCGCATCAAGTCGTCGCGCTGCGTGCGCAGCTCCTGCGTCATGTTGTTGAAGGTCTCGCCAAGCTGCGCCAAATCCCCCTCGCCCCGACGGATCGGGACCTGCACCTGCAAATTTCCGGTCGAAACCTGGTTGGCCGCGCCAATCAACCTGCGGATCGGCGCCACCAGCCGGTTGGCGAAGTTGAGGCCGATCCACACCGCCGAAAGCAAGACGATCAGCGCCACGACCGTGTACATCAGCGCGAAAGCGACCTGCACGCCCAGCCGCCGCGCCTGCAGGCTGGCGTACTCCGCCACGCTCTCCTGCGTCGCCTGCAATTGTTCGACGACGAGCGGATCTACCGGTCTCGCCACGTAAAGGTAGGCATCATCGTAGCCGCGCAGGTTGATCACCGCGGCGACCGTCTTGGCTTCGGCGAGCAGCGCGATCTGTGGTTCCGCGTCACCGACCTCTTTGAGCGCGCCGCTCGAAGGCGTGATGAGTTCGCCGCCGGCCTTGAGATCCGCACGCTCGATGATCGACAGATCGCCGTGGATCATCAATGCGTGCGGCAGCCCGCGAATCGAGGCCTGTGCCTTGAGAAATTGCCGAAAGCGCTCGCGGTCCTGATCGAACAGGGGCTTGGCGCGGCCGATGTCGTAGGCCATGGCCAGAATGTCCCCGCGGATCATCGCGGCATGCTCGCGCAGATAAGCTTCGGCCACCGTGAGCGAGTTCTCGATGACGGCGCGGGTGCGGGTCGAGAACCAGCGATCGAGCCCACGCTCGAGGGTGATGCTGGCGATGACGGCCAGCAGGACCGCCGGCACCGCGGCGATCACCGAGAAGAGGCCGACGATGCGCACGTGGAGCTTGGCGCCGGCGCGCCCGTGCCGCCGCGCCTGCACGATTTTGAACACCTCGTAGGCGATGATCCCGAGCAGCACCAGCATCATCGCCGCGTTGCCGAGCAGGACCCCGACCACGACATCATGGGTCGGCATCACCGGGGTGAGGCCGGTGAGCACGACGAAGGTCACGACCGCGGAAAGCAGGGCGAGGCCGACGGCGACCGGCCCCAACAGCCGGGTCGCGAGCCGCGACGAGGTTCCACCGGGTTCGGCGGTTTGCGGAAGGGCGAGTTGCTCGACGCTCGTCATGGGCGCTGCGGGACCGACGGAACTCGACGCGAGCGGTACGCAGCGGACCTGAAGACCCCCCGCCCCCTGCGCTTTCGGCTCAAACTGATGCGTTTCTACAACAATGTTGCCGAATTGCGACTATTCCGCGGCGGGTATCCCTGGCGGTGCACAAAATTGTGTGGGGCCCGTTCAGCCGGAAGAGCGAATCACCTGGATCTCCAATTCGCGAATTTTCTTTCGCAACGTGTTGCGGTTGACGCCCAAGAGATCCGCGGCCCGGATCTGATTGCCGCGCGTCGCCGCAAGCGCCGCCGAAAGCAGCGGATATTCCACCTCGCGCAGGATGCGATGATAGAGGCCGGGCGGCGGCAGGCCGCTGTCGAAATGCGCGAAATATTTGCTCAAATAGCGCTCGACGGCGAGCGACAGCTTGTCCTCGGCTGCCGGTTCTTCCTCGGCGAGCGGAACGAGCGAGGGCTGCGCGAGCTCCGCATCGATCACGGCCGCCGTGATGACTTCCTGGGGATAGAGCGCCGCCAGTCGCCGCGCGAGATTCTCGAGCTCGCGAACGTTTCCCGGCCAGCGATAGCGTTTGAGGCGCTCCATTGCCGCCGGTTCGAGTTGCTTGAGCGGAAGCCCCTCGCGCTCGACTTGCGTGAAGAAATGCCGAATGAGATCCGGCACGTCCTCGAGCCGTTCGCGCAGCGGCGGCAACCGCAGCGGCACCACGTTGAGCCGGAAAAACAGGTCCTCGCGGAACAATCCTTGCTGGATCAGAACGCGAAGATCCTTGTTGGTCGCGGCGATGATGCGTACATCGGATTTGATCGGCGTGCGACCGCCGACGGTGGTGTACTCGCCCTGCTGGAGGACACGGAGCAAGCGGGTCTGCGCCTCCATCGGCATGTCGCCGATCTCGTCGAGGAACAGCGTGCCGCCCTCCGCCTGCTCGAAACGGCCGGAGCTGCGGGTGTTGGCTCCGGTGAAAGCGCCCTTCTCGTGGCCGAACAGCTCGGACTCGATGAGATCGCGGGGGATCGCCGCCATATTGATCGCGACGAACGGACCGCTGCGGCGCTTGCCGTAATCATGCAACGCTCTCGCAACGAGTTCCTTGCCGGTGCCGGATTCGCCGCTGATCATCACGGTCAAGTCGGTCTGCATCAGCCGCGCCAGGACGCGGTAGATCTCCTGCATGGCGGCGGAACGCCCGACCAGCGGAATGCCTTCCCATTCCTCGGCCTCGGGGGCGGCTGCAGGCTTTTCCTTGGGCTGGGAGAGCGCCCGCCCGACGATGCCGATGAGTTCCTTGAGATCGAACGGCTTCGGCAGATACTCGTAGGCCCCGCGCTCGGATGCGCGGATTGCGGTCATGAACGTGTTCTGCGCGCTCATGATGACGACGGGAAGCTCAGGGCGCAGCTTCTTGATCCGCGGCACGAGATCGAATGCGTTTTCGTCGGGCATCACCACATCGGTGATGACCAGGTCGCCCTCACCCTGGCTGACCCAACGCCACAAGGTCGCCGCGTTGCCGGTCGAGCGCACCTCGTAACCGGCCCGCGATAGCGCCTGGTTGAGCACGGTGCGGATCGCCGCATCGTCATCGGCCACCAGAATGCTTCCACCGCGCATGAGGTCCTCTTAGCCGGATGCGGACAGTCCCGGGGCTACGGCCGACGCTGCCGGTCCGGTTTCGGTGAACATCGGCATCAGCACGCGAAAGACGGTGTGACGCGGCTGGGATTCGCATTCGATGATGCCGCCGTGATCGCCGATGATCTTTGCAACCAGCGCCAGTCCGAGGCCGCTGCCCTTCGGCTTGGTCGTGACGAACGGATCGAACAGGTGCGGCATCAAATCATCGGGCACGCCCGGGCCGTTGTCGCGCACGCAAAATTCGAGCGGCAGCGACACGCGTGACTTGTTTCCCGGGATCGACAGCCGCACGCCCGGCCGGAACGCGGTGGTCAGCTGGATTTCGCCTTCCGGTTCCGCTTCTCCGATCGCTTCGGCGGCGTTCTTCACGAGATTGAGAAAGACCTGGACCAGCTGGTCGCGGTTGGCCAGCACCGGTGGAAGCGATGGATCGTAATCCTGCACGAATTTGATCTGTCGCGCGAAGCCGGTCTGCGCCAGCCGCTTCACGTGATCGAGCACCGCGTGGATGTTGACCGGCTCGCGCTCGACCGGCCTCTGGTCGGCGAACACTTCCATACGGTCGACGAGTTTGACGATGCGATCAGCTTCGTCGCAGATAAGACGCGTCAGCGTCCGGTCGTCGTCGCCGGCCGATTGCTCGAGCAGCTGCGCAGCGCCGCGGATGCCCGACAGCGGGTTCTTGATCTCGTGGGCGAGCATCGCCGCGAGCGCGCTCACCGAGCGCGCGGCGCCACGATGCGTGAGCTGCCGGTCCATCTTGTCGGCTATGGTGCGTTCGAGCAGCATGATCACGACATGATCGCGCCGCTCCGGCACCGGCGCGACGTGCAGGTCGACGACGCGCTCGCCGGGCGTGCGGGGCGTGGCGAGATCGACCCGATACTCGTTGACCGGCGCAGCGCGGCCGCGCACCTGCTCGATCAGCGCGAGCAGCGGGCTGCCGAACGGAACGAGCTCGCGCAGCACGTGCCGGCGCAGCATCGGCAGCGAAATTTCGAAAAAATCCTCGGCGGCCACATTGGCGTCGGCGATCCGCCCGTCGGGCGCGACCATCAGCACCGGGTGCGGCAACGCATTCAACACGATGTCCGCGGATCCCGGCAGCAGCGAAGTCGATTGCGGCTCGATCACGTTCATGCCGCGGCCCTGGTTGCGAGAGAATCGTAGGCTTCATCCAGTCGGCGGGCGACCAAGGCCGGCTCCTCGAGTGTGAGCACCTCGGTACGCAAGCGATGAAAGGCGGGGTTAGCTCGACCGGCTGTCGTTGCGGCCACATCGAGTGCCGATTTGAGGTGCTTGCGGGCATGCCGGCGGCCGACCTCGCGGCCATGATGGCGGAGCATGGCGTCGTAGAGCGCGGCCGCGAGCGCATGCTGCTCTCTCAGCGGCGGCGCTGGTTCGCGAACCCCGGATTGCAGATACCGTGCGAGCGCGCCCGGAAACCACGGCCTGCCCTCGGCCGCGCGGCCGACCATGACCGCATCCGCGCCGGAATGCGCGAGCGCGGCATCGGCATCGCTGAAGTTGCGGATATCGCCGTTGACGACCACCGGAATAGAAACGGCCCGCTTCACGGCACGCACGGCCCGCCAATCGGCACGTCCCTTGTAGAACTGACGGCGCGTGCGGCCGTGAACGGTGATGAGCCGGATGCCGGCCTGTTCGGCCCGGCGCGCCAGTTCCGGCGCGTTGATCGAGCGCTCGTCCCATCCCAAACGCATCTTCAGCGTGACCGGCACGGCGACGGCGCCGACGACGGCATCGATCAACCGGATGGCAAGCTCGACATCGCGCATGAGGGCCGAGCCCGCATAGCCGTTGGTCACCCGCTTGGCCGGACAGCCCATGTTGATGTCGATGATGTCGGCGCCGCTCGCTTCCGCGACCCGGGCACCCGCGGCTATCCAGCACGGCTCGCAGCCCGCGAGCTGGACCGCATGGATGGGCACGCCGGCGCCCTCGGCCTGAACCCGCGCTCCCGCATCTCCAGAGGCGAGCGCGCTGCAGGCAGTCATTTCGGAGATTACGAGACCCGCCCCAAGTTTTGCGACCAAGCGTCGGAACGGAGCGTCGGTAAGGCCCGACACCGGCGCCAGCAGGACGCGGTTTTGCAAAAAAATGCCGCCGATCCGGGGTCCAGAAGGGCGGAATGGGACGATTTGCGCGGTCACCGGTCCTGCTCACGATTTAGGCGGCTGGGGTTGTTGCATACAGTTTAGACAAACCCCGGCTCCGAGCGCAAGTGTTGCAATGCAGCAATCCCCGCTGCTCACAAAATCGTTTTGTCGTGGCGGCCCATCGCGCTAAGCCGGTTCGGCTTTCTTTGAAAGGACCAAAGATGGCGTCCGGTGTGGCGGCAATCGTGGTTGCCGCGGGCCGTGGGCTGCGGGCGGGTGGACATCTGCCGAAGCAATATCGGCAGTTGGAGGGCGAGCCGGTGCTCCGCCGGAGCCTTGCATTATTTGCCCTGGATGGCCGGATCGAGGCCATCCAGCCTGTCATTCATCCCGAGGACCGGCGCCTTTTCGATAGAGCCGCCCGCGGCCTCGCCCTGCTTAATCCGGTCCACGGCGGCGCAACAAGGCAAGCTTCGGTGCGGGCCGGATTGGAGGCGCTTGCGCCCCGAGGCATGCAAATCGTCCTCGTCCATGACGCAGCGCGACCCTTTGCCACGTCGGCCTTGGTCTCCCGCGCCATCGAAGCGCTGGGCGATCTGGATGCGGCCATTCCGGGCGTCGAAGTCTCCGATACCGTCAAAGCCGTCGACGCCGACGGGAAGGTGGTCGAGACGCTCGACCGCCGGCGTTTGCGCATCATTCAGACCCCGCAGGCGTTTCGGTTCCCGAAGCTGCTCGACGCGCATCGACGAGCGGCCGCCGAGGGGCGCGACGGGTTCACGGATGATGCGGCGATCGCCGAATGGGCCGGCCTCGAAGTTGCGGTGTTCGAGGGCGAGCCCGACAACGTCAAGCTGACAACGGCGGAGGATTTCGCGCGCGTGCTGAATGGGCCGTTGTTGGCGGATCTGCGCACCGGCACGGGGTTCGACGTCCATGCGTTCGGTGAAGGCGAGCATGTCGTGCTCGGCGGCGTCCGCATTCCACACGGCCGCGGACTCATCGGCCATTCCGACGCGGACGTGGTGCTGCATGCGCTGACGGATGCGCTGCTCGGAGCGCTCGCGGACGGGGACATCGGCGTGCATTTTCCGCCGAACGACCCGCAATGGCGCAACGCCGCGTCGGACCGGTTTCTGGCGTTCGCCGCGGATCGGGTGCGCCGGCGCGGCGGCCGGGTCAACCATCTCGACGTGACGATCGTATGCGAGGCGCCGCGCATCGCCCCGCATCGCGACGCAATGCGCGCGCGCATCGCCGAGATCGCCGGCGTGCCCGTCGAGCGCGTCGGGCTGAAGGCGACGACGAGCGAAGGGCTGGGATTCACCGGCCGCGGCGAAGGCATCGCTGCTTTCGCGACCGCGACGATCCGGCTGCCCGCGACGTGAACGAGGCCGACGAGGAACAACGGACCGCCGCGCGCCGGCTTCTCGAAACCTGCCGCTCCCGTAATCTCAAGCTCGCGCTCGCGGAATCCTGCACCGGCGGCCTCGTCGCTGCGGCGCTCACCGAGATTCCCGGTTCTTCCGAGGTGCTCGACCGCGGCTTCGTGACGTACTCGAATGCGTCGAAGCAGGAAATGCTCGGCGTTCCGGCTTCGGTGCTGCAACGGAGCGGCGCCGTCAGCAGGGAGACAGCCGAAGCAATGGTGGCGGGTGCGCTGAAGAACTCCGGCGCAGATCTTGCGGCTGCGGTCACCGGCATCGCCGGGCCGGGCGGCGGCACGCCGGCAAAACCCGTCGGCCTCGTGCATTTCGCCGCGGCGTGCCGGGGCGGCCCCCTCATGCATCGCGAGCACTGCTACGGCGAGATCGGGCGCGCGCAGATTCGCCAACGTTCCGTGCTCGAGGTGCTGGCGATGCTCGAGGAACTCGCGGCCTCCTAAGCGAACACCGCGTCGGCGCGCCGCTCGAACGCCTCGGCGAATTTTCGGAACGCGGCGTCGAACACGGCGCCCATCAGGGCGGCGAGCACGCGGCTACGGAACTCGTAGGAGATGAAGAACTCGACCTCGCTCGCCCGTTCCGAGATCGGACGAAAAACCCAGCGGTTCTCCATGTGCCGGAACGGGCCGTTGAGATAGCCGACGAAAATGCGCAACCGCGACTTGTCCAGCGTCACCTTGCTGGTGAAGGTCTCGTGGATCAGCTTGTAGGCCACCGTCATGTCCGCGGTGAGCACCTCGACGCCCTCGGGCTGCGCGATCCGGCGGCGCACCCTCAGCTCGCGGCACAGCGGCACGAATTCCGGATAGCGCTCGATGTCGGCAACGAGCGCGAACATGTCGGCCGCGGCGTGGCGGACGCGGCGGGTGGTGGAGAATTGCGGCATTCGCTCAGCGCCCGCGGCGCGCTTGCCGGGCGGCCCGCAGCCGGGCGAAATCCTCGCCGGCGTGATGCGAGGAGCGCGTCAGCGGCGAAGAGGAGACCGTCAGGAACCCCTTGGCATACGCGACGGTCGCATAGGCGTTGAACTCATCGGGCTCGACGAACCGTACGACGGGGTGATGACGCCGGGTCGGCTGCAGATATTGGCCGATCGTGAGGAAATCGACGTCGGCGCTGCGCAGATCGTCCATCAGCTGCAGCACCTCGTTGCGGTCTTCGCCGAGCCCTACCATGATCCCCGATTTGGTGAACATCGACGGATCGAGCTCTTTGACGCGCTGGAGCAGTCGCACCGAATGGAAATAGCGCGCGCCGGGTCGCACCGCGAGGTAGCGCGACGGCACAGTCTCCAGGTTGTGGTTGAAAACGTCCGGCTTGGCAGCGACTACGATCTCGGCCGCGCCGTCCTTGCGCAAGAAATCGGGCGTCAAGACCTCGATCGTGGTGCCAGGATTGCGCGTGCGGACCGCGGTGATGACTTCGGCGAAATGCCGGGCACCGCCGTCGTCGAGGTCGTCGCGGTCGACCGAGGTGATGACGACGTGGCTCAAGCCGAGCTTCGCGACTGCCTGCGCCACATGCTCGGGCTCGGCCGGATCGAGCGGCCCCGGTAGGCCGGTCTTCACGTTGCAGAACGCGCAGGCGCGCGTGCACGTGTCGCCCATGATCATGAAGGTCGCGTGCTTCTTGTCCCAGCACTCGCCGATGTTCGGGCAGCCGGCTTCCTCGCATACCGTGTGCAGCGCGTTTTCGCGGATGATGCGGCTCGTCTCGGCAAATCCCGGCGAACCCGGCGCCTTGACGCGGATCCACGGCGGCTTGCGCAGATACGGCGTTTCCGGCCGGTGCGCCTTCTCCGGATGGCGCGGCCGGGGCGATTGCAGCGTATCGAGAACGACGGCCATGAAATGCGCTCAGGCGCTTTACTTACGGACGGAATCGCCAGCCTGCAAGCCAGCCGCACCAGCAGGCCCGATTTCGCTTGTCTTCGAGCTGCGCAGCTCAAGGGCCGTGCAGCGGCGCATCAAGCGGCCGTTGGGCAATGCCGCGCACGGCGTGTGTCCCGGAAGCCACATCTTCCTAAAAGGCATCTCGCTCTAGCAGGACCGGCTTTGGAGAAGGGTTCATTATGCGGGGCAAGCAGAATGTCCCACCGCCGAGAAACTCCGCGAGTCATCCATGACCCCCACCCCTACGCCGAAGGTGTTCGTCCTAAGTCTTCATCGAAGCGGGACGCAGAGCATCCACCATCTGTTCTTGCAAGCGGGTCTGAACTCGATCCACGGCGTCCCGTTGGTCGTGGATGGCGTTGACGTTTCGGCCCGGATCATTGGGCAGGAGCAAGACATCGGCTTCATCGCCGAAACTCTCGATCCGATCTTCCGCCTGGCAGACGCGGCAAGCGATCTGCCTGTGCCGGTACTCTACCGAGAACTGGAAAGGCGCTACCCCGATGCACTGTTCATCGTTGTTCGGAGAAGGGCCGAAGAGTGGGTGCGCTCCGTCCGGGCCAATCTGGGCCAAAGCTTACTGCCTGTGGATGCCAGGATTCTTTATTATCAATACGTTGCGGGGCGCCCTGCCCGGCTTTCCGATGTCTCGGACGATGAATTGATGCAAATGCACCGGGAACATCATGAGCGGATAGTCATGCATTTCAGAGGGAATCCGAACTTTGCGATGTTTGAGCTCGAGGATCCGAAGTTGGGGGAACGGATCTGTGCTTTTCTCGGCTTGCCGCCGATCAGCTTCCCATACGTGAACTCCGGCCCAATCATCCTGGCAATGGCGCAATTGAGATCGTCGAGATCTCAGTTGTTCCGCCAATTATGCGTTCAGATCCTGCGGAAGGCGTTTGGGGCGCCTCCGCTTCGGACCGATTGCCCGGGCGAGCTGCCAGAGGTCATTGCCGAATATGATGCATTTCGCAACTCGCCGTCACGCCTGTTCCGGCAATTTTGTTCGCAGATTGTCCGTAAATCGCCATCCAAGGGAAACCCGGGGGGTGTTCTCTCCCCCGTTTTGTTGAGGGGCGCAATTCCGTTGTTTGGTTCGGGTCTGAATCGGTTATTCGCCATAGTGCTGCTTGGGGCGGTTGTCATGATAGTCGCGGAAAAACTGGGCGCTGACGCGCTGATTCGACAGCTTGACGACGATCACGACGGAATGATCAGTCGAGAAGAGCTGAACGCCGCTACCGGTGGCCGCCTGCGCTATGTAGTATGCAAGCTCTTTCAGGCGGCAGATAAGAACCACGACGGCAAGCTGGACAGGGATGAATTGAGTAGATCCGAAGAGAGCTTGTTCTGGTTCTTTTTGCACCGATCGAAAGCCGATGGCTCACGGGTCTAGCGCCTGATCAACCGTTGGATAGTCCGTCTCGGACTCGCTCCTGACGATTTCCCTTGAACTATTTTGCTCACGAATGGAATCGCCCTACTGCAGCCGGCATCCTTACCGCATGAAGGAAATTGCTCGTCGATGCGCCCCGGCGTAGCTGGTCCCAAGTCGGATGAGGAACAGCATTCCGCTACGGCGCGTTCCGGCTCCGATCCATTTCGGAGTCTCTCATGGGCTTGAAACTCGCTCCGCCCTTGCTGCCGATGGAAGCGCAATCCGTCGACCGCATGCCGCGCGGCGACGTCTGGCAATACGAGCCCAAATGGGACGGATTTCGCTGCCTCGTGTTTCGCGACAACGATCGGGTCGAGCTGCAGTCCAAAGGCGGTCAGCCGCTGACG
>JBKPDF010000006.1:0-14045 GCA_046727735.1 Pseudomonadota bacterium
CATGAACCTGAACAACGACATCGCCGTAGTTCGCGCCCGAGAGGCTGGCGAGCGACGCCCCCTGCGGCTCGGGCCGCTCCACCAGCTTCATCCCGGCCGTTCCCGCAGCCTGGTCCGTCACCACAATCGCCTTCATCGGTCACCTCCCCGTGTCGAGTTCTTGCCTGTAAGGTAGCCGCTCCATCCGAGCCGTGAGCTTGCCCTCGCCGTCGACCGTCATCAGCCTGATATGGTCGGGGCCGAATGTTTCAGGCCAGTAACCACTAGGAGTTTTTTCGTTCCTTCTGGTTACTAATCCCGATTAATTACGTTATAAGTATTTGATCCGGTATTTTCTGGAGAGCTCATCGTTCTGCTCTTGTGATGGTTCTCCACGTGTGAATAGGCCCGCCAATTCGACAAAGTAATTATCAAACTGACCCGGCAATATCGTATCTAAAAGCCGGCTCGGCTTATTTCCAACGTTCGTGAATCCATGAGGAATTCCCCTCGGCAATAGTGCCATAACCCCTGGAACCGCTTTCATCTTTTGATCTCCAAGCGTGACCTCAATTTCCCCTTCCAACAGATACACAAGTTCATCCTCACGTTCATGAACATGAACAGCTACACCCTTCCCCGGTGGTGTAACAATCTCGAGAACAGAAAAGACGTTGTTTGTGTCTTTGCTTTTAATTTTGTGAAAAATTGGACTGCCTGCGATGTCTAACTTCTCGCCAGTGCCGGGTGGGGCTAAAATTGGCTTTTGCTGAAAGTTGTCATCTTTCGTTGGTTGTTGTGTTTTATCAACCGTAACCGTTTCCATATAGGTAATTTCCTTTCGATTGTTGGTTGTTGCACTTCTTGTAGTTGATCGCAGCAGCATTGCTGACGATTCCCAATTATCGAATGATTCGGGCCGCTTTGCTTGGTATCTTTAGTTACCTTTTTCTGCGCTGCTGATTTCTGGTTAGCCAAATTCGGCCTGCTGTTTTCAATCCGTCCCGACATGATTTTTCCACAACTGGCGCGTTTCACTGATCTGGCGCTTCTTCTCCTACGCGATATTGAAATGAGCAAAGGTTTTACGATTTTTCTCGGTTTGGCTGAACTCGCGGGAAGCCTCGGTGTCGTCTTTGGAATTCTCGGTCAACCCGCCGCCATCGGTTTAATTTTGATAATGGTTGGCGCCATCTAGAAGAAGATTTTCGTTTGGCGCACGGGCTCCTGGGGTAAATCAGGAACGAATGGTTGGAGCTACGATACCATGCTTGTCGTGATGAATCTTATTATCGCTACCACAGGAGGCGGCAACCTCTCTCTCCGGGAAAGTATTTCGCGCTAGTAGTCCACTGATTGTCTATCAAACTGGCTTTTTGTCAGCACAGCGGTTCGGCGACCAACTCCACGCGCGCGCGCACTTACTCGCGTGACGATTCGGTGAGCTGTGGCAGAGGGTGACGCCACAAGTCTGAACACGTCCGCAAATGAACCCAGTATGAACCGATCTTCACGCATTCCGCGCATTCGCGGCGTTCCGGTTGTTTGATCGACTCTATTGCATCGAGATGAGAGCAACCTCGGTTGGACATTACACAATCAGCCTATTTCGCTTCACCAGCATGCTCAACGTTGTTGTGATTGGTGGCGATTTCACACCACGAACGCGACCAATGGAATTGGGACAAGCGCCTGCACCTGCATTCAATAGATTTTTACAAAGATGAAATTGAGAAATGCGAGCAGACCGCACCGGCTTCGACGTATTATCGCTCCTGGATGCGATGCCATTAATCATGTATGTAGAAGCGCAAGGAGAACGTCGGGATGCCACAAGCTACAAACTATGATGTGATCGTGATTGGTACCAGTCAGGGCGGCAGATTGCTCCCAGTCACCTTCGCGAAAGCAGGCAAAAAAGTGGCCGTGATTGAGCGCGGACCCTGGAGCGCCTGCGGCAGATCCCAATGGTAAAGCGTTGCGAATGGCTCGATGCCGGCAGCCTTTAGCTCATCTACCAGGCGATTGTAGAAGTCGATGCCCTTTTGATTTGCTTGACCCGTGCCGTTCGGAAAGATGCGCGGCCAGGAAATTGAGAACCGGTAGGCATTGGCACCCAGGTCCTTCATTATTTTTACGTCTTCCTTGTAGCGATGGTAATGGTCAATCGCGACATCGCCGGTATCGCCGCTCTTAATCTTGCCCGGTGTATGCGCGAATGTGTCCCAGATCGACGGACCTTTGCCGTCCTCATTCCACGCGCCCTCGATCTGATAGGCCGCCGTGGCGACGCCCCAAAAGAATCCCTTGGGGAAATGCCTACCGGTATCAGGCGCGGGGTTCGGCTGCTCCTTTGCAGAACTCGCAAAACCAGCTCCGGCGAGCGTTGTCGCTGGTAGGCCCATCGCAGCCGCGCCTGTGAGCTTAATAACATTGCGCCGGGTGAGTTCGGATTTCGTTTTCATGTTAATTTCTCTAGTTACTCTGATCACTACCGCCGGTGGACTTCGGCGTTAACAGGTCGAGCGGAACGCCGAGCCATTGCGCGTTTCGCGGGGTTAAGCCGGTCGTCGGTGCTCAGCTAAGAGCAATCTTGTCCTGTCGTCTTGAGATGCCTATAGGACTTTAGGCCAATACGATTCGCAATCAGCACGCCCGATAATCCTCACCACTCTTTGAACTCGCCCGCCTGCTCGTGCGTTTCGATCACACGGATGTCAGATGCCGATGTTAACGCAAGAGGCCAGTCGAGTAAATCGCCGATGCGCGATTTACTGCATCAGCGCAACAAGCCGAGTGCGGCTGGGGACTTCGAGCTTGCGAAAGACCGCGTGGAGGTGCTTTTTTACCATCGGCAAACTCAAACAGGAGTGATTAGCGATCTCTTGGTTACTCTTCCCTTCGCAGACGAGACGCGCAACTTCCTGTTCGCGCCTAGTGAGTCGGACGAGATGCGGCAAACGGGCGCTCGCCGCCGACCCCGTGGATAGAGCGGCGTGACGGCGCAAATCCTCGCACTCGATAAGAAAATGCGGTCGCGTTACGCCGACCGACATGAGCTGCTTCAATTGAACTGTTGCGCGCAAATGGGGCAATCGCGGATGATGCACCCGCTGTTCTTTAAAACCTGTTAGTGGCGCAATAGGGCGTTGTGCCTCAGCCCATTGTTGTTTGAGCAGACGGCATCGATCCAAGATCTCGGAAGGAATCGGGGAGGTTGCTTTCGTTCGTTTCGCTGCCTCCGGTCCTTTTTCCCACACCGCGCAGAAGTCACGCGCGGCCCCGTTTTGATAAATCGGCTTTAAGTTCCATCGCAAGAGAATCGTTGGCATTGGCAACCGGCTCAGGAATTCTTCAAGATCCATTCGCAATGAGTGTTCGCGTTCGAGCAACCTGAGCCGGCAAAGAGCGGTCAGGACCTGGTGGTAAAGCTGCTGGAGCAACTTCATCTCCGCGAGCGATAGATCGCCCTGCGTCGCTGTACGCATGATTGCAATCACACAAATGATTCTTTGGTCTTTCCAAAACGAGAGACAGACCCCGTGAGCACATTTTTGAGGCACCATGTATCGGCAATAAAAAGCCGATTTGATCAAGCTGCTTCGATTTGAAAACAGGTCGCTAATCCGCACGAACCGGTGATGCGGTTGCGCGCCAATATAACTCTTGAGCGGCTCCGCGTCGAAAAACCCATCAGGCATAGGCAATGTCCATCTTGCGATCATTGGCAAAATCGGATTGGGCTGAAGCATGAAACCTATCAAGCGATTTGGGATCGCAACGGCCAGCAAGTGCTGGACCGCTTTCCAGAACGAACCGAGGTTCATGGCTGCGTGCAGGCTGAGCAACGTCTTTTCCAGTGACGGATCGATCACCGCCTCGCGCTTTATCTCAAGCCTAGAGGTCCGCCTCATTTGCGCCTATCTCCGCGCATCCTCGCCTAATCGGCATTTGTTTGCGCGAGCCTGAAGCTGCGCACATCCCGGAACGCTCAACAGTCGGGAAATTGAAAAATGCAACCTCAGTTACCTGGCGATCGACGAGCAGTGAGCGACAGTTGACGTTAAAACAGAAAGGGAACATAGCAAATGAAACTACAAATCAATGTGCCGGTAAGCGGCCTGGGTTTTTCTTCGCACTCGGCGCGCAGGGGTCCGACTCCTCACGTCTCCTTTTATTGTGGTAAAGGCTACTAATTCGGGATCGAATTACTGGCACTAAAAAAACTTCTAGGCCGAGCCTGTCAGCCAGGTAAACCCGTTATTCTACTCGTGCGCATGCAGCCTCGCTTCAGCATGATCGAGGTCGCTCTGGATGCGGCGCAAAACTTCGTCATTGATGACATACTCATCGCGCAATTGAATAATCGTCCGGCGCTCCACATCGAGCGCGTCTTGCTGCAATCTTTGGTAGGAGGGCGCGAACAATGCATCAGAGCAATCTCCGCCAGGACTCGCGCATACTTCCAACTGCCGAATGCGGTCGTCGTATTCAGCACGGAGTCGCTCCACGATGTCTGCCGGAAACTGGCTATCGACTTCCCCAAGGTAAGCCACCGCTGCTTCATTCGCTTTCAGCCGCGCCGTTCTTTCTTCCATATTTACTAGGCCATCATCCATCACTCCAAGCCGGCGAATCAGCACGGGCAAACTCAGACCTTGGAGCACGAGCGTCGCGAGAATCACGCAAAAGGTAATGAACAAAATGTAGTCGCGTCCGGGGAATGGGCTGCCGTCCGAAAGCGTCACTGGCACCGCGAGCGCAGCAGCGAGCGACACAACGCCGCGCATCCCTGCCCAGGCAACAATCGCCACGTTCTGCCATGCCGGATATGGGTCTTTTTTCCGCAAGGAAGCGCTCATCAAACGCAGCAGGTGAGTCGATGTAAAAACCCAGGCGATGCGCACAACAATGGCGACGCAGCTTATCAGTACGCCGTGCCAAACAAGCTGTCTAAGGGAGTGGCCGGAGAGCGTATGAAGAATGCGCGGCAGTTGCAGACCGATCAGAACAAAGGCTAGGCCATTCAACAGGAACACCATCATCTCCCAAAACACATATAAGTTGAGCCGCGTCCGAGAGGTAAAGATTCGCGGCGCACGCCAGCCGAGAAACAGCCCGGATGCGACCACCGCCAGGACGCCGGAGACATGCAAGCGTTCCGCAGGAATATAAGCGGCAAATGGCGTGAGCAGCGAAATTGTGATTTGAACGGGCGGATCGTCGAGACGGCGCTGAAGTTGGGAAGCGAGCCAACCGACTGTCAACCCAATCCCGGTGCCGCCCAGCGCGACCAAAACAAAGCGCACACTTGCTTCGGAAAGTGAAAACCTTCCGCTCATCATCGCCGCAATAGCGAAGCGGTAAGCGACGAGCGCCGTGGCGTCGTTGACGAGACTCTCGCCCTCCAAAATGGTGACGATTCTTTGCGGCACGCGCATGCGGTTCGCGATAGCGGTCGCTGCAATCGCATCGGTCGGTGAAATAATTGCGCCGAGAACAAACGCAGCCGGCCAGGGCAAACCAGTCAGGGCGTGCGCGACAACGGCCACGAAAGCGGTAGTAAACAAGACAAGCCCGACCGCGAGCAGTGAGATGGGACTCAGGTTTGCGCGAAAATCTCGCCAAGAAGTAAAGGCCGCCGCCGGATAGAGCAATGGCGGCAGCAAAAACAGAAACACCATTTCCGGTTCTAGCTGCACCGCTGGCAAGCCAGGGACAAACCCGAGCGCAAGTCCGCCGATTACCAGCAACACCGGGTAAGGCAACGCTACTTTCTTCGCCAAGATTGCCAGCGCCGCGACGACGATTAGTAGCGTACAAATAATCTCAGCTTGGTTCATAAGCCGGTGGAGCGAGGAAATAGCGGCCTGAGATGCTGGATGTTTGTTTGATGTTCAAAATTACCCTTCTGTTGACAGGCGAGATGCCGCAAAGATCAGCCTTTGTGGCCAAGAAAATCCAGCAACTCCTTGTTCGCAATGAGATTTCGCGCTTACCAAGGTGTCGCGTCTAAGGTATCCGTCGGACCAACGCACTTTATCCGGCTCGTACACTCCAGGGCGTGTCGCGGGCAGGATTTCGTCGCCCAGTTCCGGGTGGCGTTCAGGCGGCGGGAGCGATCCGACTTATTGGAAAATCAGCCAACCCCCGCAGGACCAACTGAGGTAGTCGCGGAGTCGCAGCGGCATCTGCGCTATCTTTCCCCGCCCTGAATAGCGGGGCTTATCGCGCATCCTGGTCAATCTCTTGGCAACTGCACTAATTCTGCTCTCGGGACTACCATCTTCGCGCGGCGTACTTCCACGCTATCAACAGGTAGTGCTCGTCGAACTTCTGATTGGTCACCACCTGGAGGGTCAACCCGGACGAAGGCTCGGGGCGCATTTTCTGGGACGTTACGACGGCCATCCCGATTCCACTGACGCAGAGCGGACACAGCATCCAGCACGTCTTGCGCCGCCGGCGTAGCTTTGAAGTCAAAAGTTTCGAGTAGCGTCGGTAGGTAGCGCCGAAGCTGAGGGTAGCTATCGCCGAGGAACCCCAAATAGTCGAAGTCCTCGCTCTGGGCAAGTTGTTCTGCCTCGGCACCGGTCTGAGTGAAGCGTTCCCATGGAACAACGCTCTCAATCGCGAGAAACGGATCCGATTGCGACGTCTTAGCCTCGATTAGCGCTTGGTCGATCTTGGCATATAAGCGGACCTTGTCATTGATCGCCCGACCGGCGTCTTGGAACGCGCTCTCAAATTGGCGCTTCGCTTTCGCAAACAAGCTCCCCAACAACCGGTCATTCAAGTCAAGGATTTCGTCGGTGATAGTGGCACTCGTCTCGAGCAGCACCGCTACCAGCGTTGCGTATCGGCGCTCATCGGTAAGATCTCGAAAATCGTTTGCTGGTGTTTGAGCCCCCTGCCGGGCGAGACGCAAGAGATGGTTCTGGTGGATATTCCTGCCAAGCTCCTCCGGCAGAGCGATAGAACGAATCGCTTTAAGGCGCTCGATGTGCTCGAGGATGTTCCGTGGATTAGCTGCCCCAGGCGCTTGTCGCAGCCATGCCAGCATGGATTGTTTCGTGTTCAAACGGGTGCCCAGTACTTTGTCGAGAGCGGTCCGCTGGAAGTCATACAAGTCGCTGGTCAGCTTCCGGTACAATCGTCGTTCTGCGCGTGTGATCGCTTCGGCACAGAGCCGCTCGATTACTGAAAGCGGCGGAATGATCACTTGCTTGCTGCGTAGTTGGTCAATGACCGAGCGCACCAATACCATTGCCTGATGCGTTTGATCTGCCAACGGAATGAGTGCCTGAGCGATTTCCCGATACTTCTTGGATGTGAACGGTTGAAACCCGTACAGATGCTGAAGCTCGATCAGATGTTCACGACGCGTCTCATCCCTCTGCGCATACTCGACCCATAGGGCCGGTTGAACCTGCAACTGTGCGGCGACCATGCCAAGTAGTGCTGCTGGAGGCGTTTCATTCTCTGCGAGAACCCGGCCTGGATAACGCAGGTAGCAAAGTTGTACCGCAAAGCCCAGTCGATTGTGGTCGCCGCGATGTTGGTGTACGGCCGCCAGGTCACGAACACTCAGAACGTAATACCGCAGCAGATTCTCCTCCTCTTCTGGAAAGGCGAGCAACGCTTGGCGCTGCGCGACGGTCAGGAGTTCACGGCGGGGCATGCGGCGATCCTGATACTGAATTCGGTAGGCTTAAGACTAGGAGATTATTGTTTACAGAGAGAGACAAGTTCTGAACGCAACTGAGGAAAGGATTTGTTGTAGCGCCATTCACACTCTTTGAGATGAAGTGCGAAGTAGGGTTTGACGCCGTTGAATTTCATGAGCCGTCGTTTGGTAAAACTCCAGAAAGCTTCGATGCCATTGATGTGGGCTTTGCCTTTAATGAGGGGAGCGCTCTTCTTGATACGGACATGTTTGTCATAGCCCACATCGACCAGCCCATCGTAGCCGACCCACAGATCGGAGTGCAGGACGCTAGCGGGGTCGACATGGCCGCGAATGATCTTCTGGAGCGTCTTCTTGCGACAATCAGCAACAATTTCAGTGTAGACCTTGCCGCCCCTTTCATAGATGCCGAAGACCGGTTGCTTGTTGGTGGCGCACCCCTTTCTTCGCGGGCCGATGTGGCCCTTAAGGCGGTTTAGTCCAAAGTATCATTCATCCACTTCAACTACTCCAGTTAAGAGCCTGAACTCCTTGGCCTGATGGGCAGCTACCAAACGCCGAAAGATGCCATAGTACCGATTGACTGTGTTGCGGTTGAGCTTCAACAACACCGCGGTCTTACTGGCCTCTAAATCCAAACAATAACAATCGATCACTTTTAAAATCCGATATCGGCTTATCTTACTGCCTTTGAGCATCTTAGGGTGGCTTTCATCCTAATCTGCTAGTCAAGAGCCTTCGGTATTTGGAAACTGCGATCGGTCCGACTTTCGCGGTTCAATGACCAGCCTCATCCTTGACCGATGGCGCTGGCTGACCACACCGAATCCTTAGCGTACGTAAATTTCCGTTTCCTGAGCTGACCCGATTTCCATCGCTCCCACAGGGGACCGGCACCCTACTTTGACCTGTCCTTGATTGGCGCTCAACTTCGCAACGTGCTGATCAACCTGCCGTCAACCCGGCCGGTGACCGGCAGACCTTGATCCGCCTGGAAAGATCGAATTGCGCTCCGGGTCTCTGGCCCTAGGACGCCGTCAATGGGACCTCGATAGTAGCCGCGCTGGGCGAGTTCGGCTTGGACCGCCTTCGTAGGGGAAGAGCGGGCATCACCGGTTCGGTACGCATCGCCGTAGTACGCATCGTAACAGGAACAAACATTGGCGCGACTACCGTCAGAGCCATCAAAGCAAACTCAAGATGGGTCAGATAAGTTGGGTAGTCGGGACGAGACCGTGCCTGCCGATGGTGAGTCAACTCCTGTCTTTTCGAGACGAACTCCGAAGGGGGCCAAAACGTCCAGGTTGAAACCGTTAAAGCACCCGCGAAAAGGGCTAACCAAATCCACGTCGCCCGCAAACCGAATCGCAGCAAGAATGGGACCAATGTGCCGGTTGCTGCAATACCTAGGCCGAGTCCGACAAATATCAGGCCGCTCGCCACACCTTTTCGGTCGGCCGGAACATGCGGAAGAAACGTCGCCGCAACAAGAACGATCGTGGCGCCCGTGGCAACTCCCGATAGAAATCGCCAGGAAAAATACCACTCTAATGAAATCGGAAACGCGCACGCTAACAACGACAGGGTCGCAAGCACGTTCATGCCTCGCAAGATGAAAACTTTGCTGCACCGACGGGCTAACCAGGTCGATGTCACCGCACCGAACAGTGCACCAGCTGGGTTAGCGGCGCTCAAATAGACGGTCGCCGAAGTGTCAAACCACCTAGATTCGATTAAAACGGGCAACAGTGGTGTATAAGCGAACCGGACCAAACCCGCCCCGATAAAACTCGTCGACAATGCGGCGAATAAATAACGGGTCACCCGGCCAGAGCCGACGATTGAATTTGGGTCAATGCGCTCGTTAAGCATGCTCTTCTATTCAACGCACCGGCTCTTCGGCCGTTGCCTTCCGTACGGGGAACTTCTCTCGTTCTCGCTTCGGTTTGTGGCCACACGTCCTGCAGATCAATGAGAAGAAGATCGGCGTAAAAATCAGACCAAAGAATGTAACTCCCAGCATTCCGAAAAAGACCGCCGTGCCGAGAGCTTGGTCCATTTCGGCTCCCGCACCCTTTGCGATCACCAGCGGCAACACGCCCAGAATGAAGGCAAAGGAAGTCATTAGGATCGGCCGCAGCCGCAACCGGGCCGCCTCGGCCGCCGCCGCCAATCTCCCGCTACCGGCCTCCATTTGCTGTCTCGCAAACTCAACAATCAGAATCGCATTCTTACAGGCAAGGCCGACCAGCACGATGAATCCGATCTGCGTGAAAATATTGTTGTCTTGTCCTCGAGAGTAAACTCCGACCATCGCCGACAGCAAACACATGGGCACGATCAAAATTACCGCTAATGGCAGAGACCAGCTCTCGTATTGAGCTGCTAACGCGAGGAAAACAAACAAGACACACAGAGGGAAAATGAACACTGCCGTGTTGCCAGCAACCACCTGCTGATAAGTTAGCTGGGTCCATTCGAAGGAGAATTGGTTGGGTAAATTCTCTCTACAAATCCGTTCCATCTTTTCGATCGCCTGGCCCGAGCTTACTCCCGGTATGGTTGAGCCTTGGATCAGAGCCGCGGGATAGACGTTATAGTGGTAAACCGTGTCTGGCCCTGTTATTCGATGGACGTCCAGGACGCTTCCTAACGGCACCATCCCCCCCTTGTCGTTTCGCACATAAATCCGCCGGATCTGATCGGGATTTGAACGAAAAGCGGTATCGCCCTGCAAATTGACCTGATAGGTTCTTCCAAGGAAATTGAAATTGTTAACAAAGTTAGTTCCTAGATAGCTTTGTAACGCAGTAAAAATCGCATTCATCGACACCCCCAAGGTCTGCGTCTTTTCGCGATCGATTTTCAAAAAGAGTTGCGGCACATAGGCATGATAAGTCGTGAATACGCTGCTCAATCCGGGCTCTTTGTTCGCCGCGGCTACAATTTTATCCGTTACCTGTTGAAGAGCGTGCAATCCGGCGTTCCGGCGGTCTTCGATTTCCAATTGGAACCCGCCCGCATTCCCTAATCCTCGGACCGAGGGCGGTTGGATAGCGACCGCGAAAGCATCCTGAATAGAGCCGAATCCGGCCTGCATTTTGCCGGCAATCGCCGTCGCCGATTGGTCTGGATGATCGATTCGTTCACTGTATGGCTTCAGTGGATGGAAGACGGTTAACGAATTGGGTTTTGTCGTTGAATCGAGAATATTTAAACCTTCGATCGCGAAAGTGAGCTCGACCCCCGGGATCTTCTGCCCGTTGACCCCGATTGTCCGTCGGACCGCATCGTTTCGCTGAAGCGAGGCTCCATCCGGTAATTGCGCGAATCCAATCAGGTAACCCTGATCCATCGTTGGGATAAACCCCCCGGGCACCTTTTGGAAGACGAATCCAGTCAGCAGAAGAAGGCCCAAGTAGACCACCAGAACCAGTCCGCTGACTCGAAGGAGGCGGCGCACGAGCGCTCCATAAACAGTGCTTCCAAAATCGAAGGTTCGGTTGAACAGCCGAAAAAACCAGCCTAGCACGGTGTCAATCAAGCGGCTAAATAGATCCATTTGCACGTGACCTGGCTTGATCAAGAGTGCCGCTAGTGCTGGGCTCAAGGTTAGCGAATTGAATGCCGAAATCAGCGTGGCGATCGCAATGGTCAAGGCGAACTGCCGATAGAATTGACCGCTAATGCCGCTAACCAGAGCTGTGGGCACAAATACCGCTGTCAGAACGACCGCGATGGCAACAACCGCCCCACTCACTTCATCCATCGCTTTTCGCGTCGCTTCTTTCGGATCCAAGCCGCGCTCAACCCACCGCGTCACGTTCTCGACAACCACGATGGCATCGTCGACTACTATGCCGATTGCAAGGACCAAGCCGAAGAGTGAAAGTGAGTTAAGCGAAAAACCTAAAATCGCCATCACTGCGAGTGTTCCGATCAAGGAAACCGGCACGGCGATCAAGGGGATCAGCGCTACCCTCCACGACTGGAGGAAGACCAAAACCACGATCACGACGAGAAGTACGGCGTCCCGCAACGTATCGTAGACGTTTGCAATCGACTGCTCAGTGAAACGCGTCGTGTCGTAGGGGATCGAATATTCCATTCCCGGAGGAAATGCTTTCGCCATTTCGACCAATTGTTTTTTTACACTCGCGGCGATTTTCAGCTGGTTGGACCCAGGTAATTGCTGAATTAAGATTGCTACTGAGGGGATCACTCCGTCCCGAAAGGTGGAACTAGTATAGTTCTGTCCACCGAGCTCTAATCGAGCGACGTCCTTGAGGTAAACGAGCTGCCCGTTATCACCGTGCTTCAAGACGATTTGAGAAAATTGCGCCGGGGTTACTAGACGGCCTTCCGTGCTAAGCGTGAATTGAAACTCCGTCTTCGGCGGCGCTGGCTCCGACCCAATGTTGCCAGAAGCAACCTCGAGATTTTGTGCCTGCAACGCGCTGATCACGTCGTCCGCAGTCAGTCCACGGGAAAACATCAAATCCGGATCCAGCCACACCCGCATACTGTAGGGCTGGGCTCCATATACCTGAATATTCCCCACTCCCTCGATCCGCTTGAGAGAATCCTCCATCTGGGTGTAGGCATAATTGCTCAGATAAAGAGGATTGTACGCCTTGCTTTTGGAACTGAGGGCAATCGCCATGATGACATCGGGCGATTGCTTTGCCGTGACCACCCCGATATTATTTACCTCAGGCGGTAGTTGTGGCTGCGCGATCGCTACCCGATTTTGAACCAGCACTTGGTCGATGTTCGGGTCAGTGCCTAACTTGAATGTCACGGTCAACTGCATCGTACCATCGGCGGACGACGTGGACGACATGTACAGCATATTTTCAACTCCGTTGACCTGCTGTTCGATCGGCTCCGCGACTGTCTCCGCGAGGGTTTTTGGATCAGCTCCGGGGAACTGCGCCTGCACCACCACCGTGGGCGGCGCAATGGTCGGAAATTGCGCCACCGGCAAAATGAAATAAGCGATTCCGCCGAGCACCACGGTGATGACCGAAATTACAATTGCAAAAATCGGCCGATCGATAAAAAAACGGGAAAACTTCATGCTGATACTGTCTTTGCGCGGTTCTCTACTCGGTTTCTGACGCCCGTTTCGAGGAGTTCGTTTCGGCGCCAAGTATTGGTATGGGGTCGCTGGAGGCAAATTGTTCCATTGATCCTGCCTCTGGTTTAACCGGGGTATCGGGCCGGACTTTTATAATTCCGTTGATCACGACCACGTCTTCCGGTTGCAGCCCAGAGGTGACTACGCGTAATCCGTCGGTCAGTGGACCCGTTTTGACGTGACGCAAGTGAGCAATATTTTTGTCGTCGATTACGTAGACAAAGCTTTGATCTTGATCGGAGCCGATTGCTCGGTCCGCAATCAGAAGCGCGTTATATTTCGGACCCGAAGGCAGTCGAACGCGGACGAAACTGCCCGGCGTGAGAAAGCCGTTCCGGTTGGCAAACGTCCCACGAATGAGCAATGTTCCCGTTGATGTATCCAGGGCGTTATCTGAGAAATCGATTGTCCCATCGTGAGGAAATTGCGTTTCGTCCTGCAACTGCAGATAGGCCAGAACTTTTCCCTCCGGATCACTCACCAATTTGTGATCGTGCGTCAGTCGCTGATAATTCAATGCCGCGAGCTCATCCATGCTGAAATAGGCATAGATCGGATCGATGCTAACAACGGTCGTTAGTCGTGTAGAATCAGCCTGTACCAGATTGCCGATATTCACCAATTGCCGGCTCACGCGGCCATCGATCGGCGAGGTGACATGCGTAAATTCTAGGTTCAATTTTGCCGCGTTCACTGCGGCTTGGGACGCGATCACATCCGCTGCAGCGGTGTTCTTATTGGCAAGTGCCGTATCATAGTCTTCCTTAGCAATGACTCCGGTGCTTTGCAGACGCTCTTGACGTTCGAAGGTGATATCCTGCAATTTCTGGCTGGCCTGCGCTCGCTGCAGTTGGCCAACCGCCTGGTCGTAGGCATCCTGATAAGGCCTGGGGTCGATCTGAAAAAGCAAATCTCCTTGGTGGACCAGATCACCCTCTTTAAACGGAATATCGACGATGTAACCGCTGGCTCGAGGAGTGACATTTACGAAATTGACCGCTGCGGTTCTTCCCGTGAATTCGGACCAATTTTCGACCAGTTTCTCTTCCGGCTTGCTGACTGTCACGGTCGGTGGTGGTGGGGATCCTGGAGGTGCCGCTTGGTTACATGCGACCAATGAAATCAAGCCCGTTAGGGCAGACAATAACCTCCCAACGTAGGCTGCTTTAGTGTGCTGCATCGGAATTCCCTATAAAACCGGACCTCTTCATACGAATTTTGCTCCGCATCTCATTTTTC
>JBKPDF010000007.1:0-147518 GCA_046727735.1 Pseudomonadota bacterium
TGTGCAGGCGCCCACCAAATACGAGCTGGTGATCAACCGTACGACTGCCAAGGCACTGGACCTCACCGTCCCACAGTCACTGCTCGCGCGCGCCGACGAATTGATCGGGTAGTCGATCCTTGCCATGGCGGCTTATGGCACATTCCGGACCTGGCCAATTGCCGCGAGGACTTCCGCTTACGGGCCGAAAGCAGAAGTTCTCAATCACAGCCTACACGTCCGCTTGGTGCCAATTCCAGACCAAGTGCGTTGCAGCAAAGAGTAATTTTGGGCAGGCACTTTCAGGCGAGGATACGGTAGTCTTCGACGTTGACCGGTTGCGTGGGCTTGGCGGCTCCGTCAGAATCCCTCCGCCAGGGTGGGCACCTCGCAGCAGCAGTTGTCTGACCCCGATAAAAAAATGAAAGAATTAGACGACGCGCTTGCCAAGAAGCTGCAAGGCATTTGTCGCGGCTGTTAGCGGAAACCTGCGTACCGGCCCAAGTGCAGCGGTACATCGCATGGCAACGCACAAATTCCGGGTTGGCGAAAAAGTTCAATTATTGACCGGACAGGTGCGATTTGCGACGGCAGAGGTCTTTGAGATCGTCCAAGAGCTTCCGGAAAGCGATGGCGAGTATCAGTACAAGATTAAGTCGCTAGACGAACCGCACTTGAGAGTAGCAAAAGAAAGCCAGTTACGTAGGGCGTAGAGGTTCGGCTCAACTCAACCGCCCGACCCAGGGAGGAAGCAATAAATCTGCAAGCTTCCGTCAGGCACTAACCACACCACGGCGTAACCAAGCTTATTGGTTTTCGGGTCAATCAATGCGTAATTCGGCACGTCGTGCCATTTGCCGTCACGCAACCGAACACGGTAGCCGCTCCGGGCGTTCCTACCCTCCCATGACGACATTCCTGATGTGTCATCGACCGTTCCGGCCATATCCCAGCCGTCAACCTCGACTGGGAAGCCGTCAGCCGTGTCGCAGCATGGACCCCCGACTCTGTTTCTAAGTCCTAGAACCCAATCCCGAGTTTCAGGATCGAGAGCCGCAACCGTCTGCGGTGGCCCGCGCCAGACTGCCGGAGCGGCAGTGGTGGTGAAGAGGACCACAGCGGCAAAAAGCAGCAGTCGGTTGATGTTCGATGCGAAATTCAGGCATCTGGAAATGGTACGAAGTCCGGATGCAAATGCAGGCTAGATGATGAGCCGCTAACGTCCATCATTCTGGTGGACCATGTTTCTCGACCTCGCTAGAATTCGATAACGCCCGTGGTGGCCACTATCAGGTGGCACTGAGCCATTCTGGGGGATCTCGTAAGCTCCCGGCATGTCGCCTAGCGGTTCTGTGAGGCTCATCCACATTTTCGCGAGCCAAAGCAGATCCATGCGTTTTTCGGGATCATCAAGGGCACGAGCGCGGGCTAAGCAGTCGAGCGCCTTACGGCGGTATTCTGTTCTTGCACTGCTTTGGTGCATGTGAAACCCAGGACACTTTCATGAGCGATCGGGTCAAGTCGGCGCTCTTCTACTCGTGCAGTCAAGGTCATTCAGAAGCCTGTGCAGAAGCCTGTGCATAAGGGTTTCGCAAGTGCTCCACGCTCGTGCGCGTGAGTATTTTCCGAGCCTACTGAGTCTTAGTTGTTTTCTCGAAGGAATGACGGATCTTCGTAATCGAAACGAATTGACGCGCACGCGGCATCGAGCATTGAAAAGTACTCAGTTTGACAATAGTTATTTGTAGAGGACAGGTTTACTCCCCAACCTTTCGCTATTGGAATCTCTGACGCAATGGTCCAAGGTTAGGACTATAGATGCTCCGCGTTTGGCGCATGAGGCAGGAATCTGCGGAATGCAGCGCTAGAGCGTCGGCGCGAACAGCTCGTGGGGCATCGAGAGGCCGCGCAGCTCGTGGCGCCCGAGCGACCGCAGCGGCTTGGCGTAGGCGCCGGCGAAATCGTCGCTGACCACGATCGGCAGGTTCAAACTCTTGGCGATCGCCTCGATCCGGCTGACGAGATTGACCGCAGGACCGATGACCGTGAAGTCCAGCCGGTTGGCGGCCCCGATATTGCCGTAAGTGACGGTGCCGGCGTGCAGCGCCACGACGATGTCGAGCGACGGCTCGCCCGCCATCGAGGCATGCGCGCTCAGTTCACGAACCGCTGCGATGGCCTCGGTGGCCGCGTTCAGCGCGTCGCGCGCAGCTGCGCCCGCGAGTTCCTCACGCTCGATCGGGAAGATCGCGAGCAGACCGTCGCCGATGAATTTCAGGATCTCGCCGCCATGGTCGTGAATGGCCTTGGCCTGCGCGTCGAACAACGCGTTCAGCATCGCGATCATGCGCGCGCCGGGCAACCGGTCCGAGCGCGCCGTGAACGCGCGCAGGTCGGAGGACCACAGCACGGCACGGAGTTCCTCGCCGGTGCCGCGGCGGATCTGTCCGGCGAGCACCTTCGGGCCGGTCTTCGCGCCCAGATAGGCATTGAGTACGTTTCGAGCGATCGCGCGCTGGCTGTGCGTGTCCGCGACGATCGGCAGCAGTCGCGATATCCGACGTATTTCGGCGATCTCGGCTTCGGTGAAACCGCCGGGGCGATCGGCCACATAGGTGACCATGTAATTGTAATGCAGCGGATGGGCGCTCGGGAGCGGCAGCGCGAAATAATCGGTGCCGCCCGCGGCTTTGAGCTCGTGCAGAATCGGAAAATCGAGCGCCGCGCCGGCGACGTCGATGCGGCGCCGCAGCGTTTCCCCGTGGACCACGACGCGACGGACCGGATTCTCATCGATCGGGATTAGGTCGGCGACTTCGTGGGCGATCAATGTCTGGACTGTCTGCCCGGTCGTGCGCCACCATGCGAGGGTCATGCCGAGGAATTGCGGGTGGAGCGTCAAGCTGTGCATGGTCACGCGCAGCAGGGGCAGGCCTGTCGCCAGCATGCGCCAGGCGAATTCGTCGAAGACCGCTATCCCGGATTCGATGCTGCGCGCCGGCCCCGTCAACCATTCGGCGATCCCATCGAAGCTGTCATGGACCGGACGCTCGGCGGGCGGGCGCTCCACCGTCTCCCCAGTCGGCAAAAGCCGGGGATCGATGCGGCGCGGCGGCGCTCTCACCTCGGCATTGGCCATCCGTCAGCTCCCTTCACGCCGATTCTCCGCGTCACCATGCCGCCGGGCGGTCCTGCTCCGGTGCTCGCTTTTTGCCGCGCCCTGCGCTTGCTAGAGTTCGCCGCAGATGCTTGATCTGCCGCATCGATCGCCGGCGAAGAGATAGCGGGCCGAGGGCTTCATGTCCAACGTTCGAACCGAACTGAACGTGTCGCTCTGGCGCGGCACGCAGGACGGCCGCTACGAGAGCTATCGCGTGCCGCTGCGCGAGAATCAGACCGTGCTCGACGTCGTGACCTGGGTTCAGCGCAACCTCGACCCAACGCTTTCCTATCGGTTCGCCTGCCGGGTCGGCATGTGCGGTTCCTGCGCGATGACGGTCAACGGCAGGCCGCGCTGGACCTGCCGCACCCATGTGTCGCGCGTCGCGGACGACGGACGGCTGGAAATCGGTCCGCTCGAGAATTTGCCGGTCATCAAGGATCTCGCGACCGACATGCGGCCGTTCTTCGACAAATGGCAGCGGGCGAAAGGCGCGTTCGCGCCTTCGAAAACCCGGCACGACGCGATCGAGGCCATCCGGCCCGACTCGCCGCAGCGGCGCGCCGCCAATGCGGCGATCGAATGCATCAATTGCGGAATTTGTTACGCGGCCTGCGACGTCGTGCGCTGGGACGAAAGCTATCTCGGACCTGCGGCGCTCAATCGCGCCTGGGCCCTCATCAACGATGTCCGAGATGCCGCCAACAACCAGCGGCTCGCAGCCGTGGCGGCGAGCGGCGGCTGCCATGCCTGCCATTCGCACCAGTCCTGCCAGCAGCATTGCCCGTTGTCGCTCAACCCGACGGCGGCCATCGCCGGCCTCAAGCGGCGCAGCGCGGTCGCGTTCCTCAAAGGCGAGATCGCATGAACGTGCGCCTCTACCTCGCGCAACGGCTGACTGCGGCCGTCATGGCGCCGCTCGTCGCGATGCATCTCGCCGTGATCGTTTACGCGACCCGTCACGGTTTGAGCGCCGCGGACGTGCTGGCGCGCACGCGCGGCAGCATCGCCTGGGCGCTGTTCTATGGGCTGTTCGTGATTGCGGCCGCGATCCACGCCCCGATCGGCATTCGCACCGTGCTGACGGAATGGTCGCCGCTGAAGGGCCGCAGCCTCGATGCCGTCGCGCTCGTCATCGGTGTGCTGCTGCTCGTGCTCGGCTTGCGCGCCGTCGCTGCCGTGGTGCTGCCATGAAGTCGGGGCGCGGGCACCGAGCGAACCTGCTCTGGCTCGCCGCGCTGGCGCATCGGCTCTCGGGCCTGGCGCTCGCAGTATTTCTGCCCGTGCATTTCTGGGCGCTCGGCCTCGCGATCGACGGCGAAGCGCGGCTCGGAAATTTTCTGCGGTGGACCGATGCCTGGTCGGTGAAACTCGCCGAGACCGGCCTCGTGTTCCTGCTCGCAGTGCATCTCTTGGGCGGGCTGCGCGTGCTCGTGATCGAAAATTTTCCGTGGCGTGACGGCCAGAAGCAGCTCGCGACACTCGCGGCCGGCATTTCCGCGGCGATCGCGGTGGCGTTCCTCGTGCGGGCATTATGAGATGTCGCTGCATCACCCCGTGCTCCAGACACTTCCGCCCTCGTGGGCCGGGCACTCTGGTTTGACGGCGGGGCCGGTTTTTACCTCTCGGGGAGAGGTCGATCCTCGCCGGAGGCGAGGATCGGGTGAGGGGGTCGCGATCTGTCACGTTGTGCAACGGTCTTACCCCCCTCACCCCATCCCTCTCCCCTCCGGGGCGAGGGAGGAGAACCCGGCGCGCGCTGAGCCAAATGCGATCGATCGGCGTTTGCGGGGAACTCCATTCGTTCGAAGCCGGCTCGGAACCGTGGAAGCTCGCCCGTGAACCTCGAACGCATGCAGACGGACGTGCTGATTCTCGGATCCGGCGGCGCCGGATTGTTCGCTGCCCTGCATGCGCACGCGAAAAATCCCGAGCTCGACGTCACGGTCGCGACCAAGGGCCTGCTCGGCAAATGCGGCTGCACCCGCATGGTGCAGGGCGGTTACAACGTCGCGCTGCATCCGGGCGACTCGGTCGAGCGGCATTTCATGGACACGATCGAGGGCGGCAAGTGGCTGTCCCACCAGGAGCTCGCCTGGACGCTCGTGAGCGAGGCGGTCGAGCGCGTTCGTGAGCTCGAGAACGAGATCGGCTGCTTCTTCGATCGCAACCCCGACGGCACGCTGCACGGCAAGGCCTTCGCGGGTCAGAGCTTCGACCGCACCGTCCATAAGGGCGACCTCACCGGGATCGAGATCATCAACCGGCTCATGGAGCAGGTATGGGCGCGCCCCGGCGTGCGCCGGCTCGAGGAGCATCGCGCGCTGGCGCTGGTTCCGGCCCGCGACGGCGCATCGGTCGCGGGCGTGCTGCTCGCCGACATCCGGAGCGGCGAGCTCATGTTTGTCGCCGCCCAGGCGGTGCTGCTCGCGACCGGCGGCGGGCCGACCATGTACCGCTATCACACGCCGTCCGGCGACAAGAGCATGGACGGCATCGCCATGGCGCTGCGTGCCGGCCTGCCGCTGCGCGACATGGAAATGGTGCAGTTCCATCCGACCGGACTGCTCGCCGGCCCCGAGACGCGGATGACCGGTACCGTGCTGGAAGAAGGGCTGCGCGGCGCCGGCGGACATCTGCTCGACGGCACCAAGCGCCGGTTCATGGCCGATTACGACCCGAAACTCGAGCGCGCGACGCGCGACGTGGTCAGCCGCGCGATCTACGCGGAGATGAGGGCGGGACGCATCACGCCTTACGGCGGCGTCTATTTGAGCATGGCGCACCTTGGCGGCAAAAACGTCGCGCGCGCCTTCAAGGGCATGGTCGAGCGCTGCGCAGATTGCGGCTTCGATCTCGCCGGCGGTCTCGTCGAAGTGGTTCCGACCGCGCATTACTTCATGGGCGGTCTCATGTGCAATCCCGATACTTCGACCGAATGGCCGGGCCTGTTCGTCGCCGGCGAGGATGCGAGCGGCATGCACGGCGCCAACCGCCTGGGCGGAAACGGCGTCGCCAATTCGACGGTGTTCGGCGGGATTGCGGGCGACGCGATGCCGAAATGGATCGCCGCAAACCCGGGACATCGAACCGCAGACGAAGACGCGCTGGCGGCCGAGATCTCGCGCGCGCTGCACCCGTTCGGGCACAAGCCGGGCGACCTGAACCGATTGCGCGAACAACTGCTCGATCTCATGTGGGACGACGTCGGCGTGATCCGCGACGCGGCCGCGCTCGACCGGGCGCTCGCGCGGATCTCGCAGCTCGAAGCCGAGCTGTTGGCGACCGGCATTCCGGACACCGGCAGAGTGTTCAATCTCACCTGGCAGGACTGGCTCAACCTGCGCTCGCTCGTCGAGGTGAGCCGGGTCATTGCGCTCGCCGCGACACGGCGCGAGAACTCGCGCGGCGCGCATTTCCGCGCGGATTTTCCCGAACCGGGCGAGCTTGCGACATCGCGGTTCACGGTCGCGCGGCAAAGGTCCGGCGCGCTGGCCATTACGGACGAGCCGGTGCTGTTCACGCATGTGCGGCCGGGCGAGACGCTGATCGCACCGCTCGCGGCCGAATAGGAGCACACGATGATCCCGCTCACCGCGGTCGAACGCACCGCCGAAGGCCTGATGGCCAAGGCGGCGATCGAAATTCCCGACGATTATCTCGAAGGCTTGCGCAAATGCGCCGACACGGAGACCGGCGAGCTTTCCGCCTTCGTGCTGCAGGCGATGCTGGAGAATTACGAGGCCGCCAAACACGACCGCCGCGCGATGTGCGGCGACACCGGCGTGCCGCGCTGGTACGTGAAAATCGGCAACGAGGCGGCGATCGAGGGCGGACCGGTGGCGCTCGAGGCGGCGCTGCGGCGCGCGACCGCCAAGGCGACCCGCGACGTGCCGCTGCGGCCCAACCGCGTGCATCCGCTGTGGCGCACCGATCACAACAACAATGTCGGCATCGGCGCGCCGGAGATCGAATATTCGTTCCATCCCAATGCGGATTGGATCGAGCTAACGACGGTGCACAAGGGCGGCTTGTTCGGCAGCGATTACCGCATGCTGTTCCCGGCCGACGGCATCGACGGCATCCGGCGCTTCTACCTCGACACGCTGATCGCGTTCGGCAAGCGCGGCCTTGCCTGCCAGCCGGCGATCGTCGGGGTCGGGCTCGGCGGCTCGAAAGACATATCGATGGTGCTCGGCAAGCAGGCTGCCTGCCTGCGCGTCGTCGGTTCGCGCAACCCCGATCCGAAGATCGCCGCGCTGGAGGACGAGCTCAAAACACTCGGCAACAACATCGGCATGGGCGCCATGGGTTTCATGGGCAGCTCGATGGTCGTCGACTGCCACATCGAGGTCGGCTATTGCCACACTGGCGGCATGCCGATGAGCGTGCACATGTTCTGCCTCTCGTCGCGGCGTGCTTGTGCGCGCGTGACCGCCGACGGCCGCGCCGAATTCCGCACCGACCCGATGTGGTTCAGCGATTACATGCGGCGCGAGAGCGTCGAATGGCAACCGGCGGCCGCGCAGGCGGCGGAGTGAGCCCGATGAGCCGCCTCAAGACCGTCGCGCTCGAGCTTCCGGCGACGACCGAGGATTTGCGCGGGCTCGAGATCGGCACGGTCGCGTATCTGACCGGCCGGATCTTCACGGCGCGGGAGGGCGCCTACAAGCACGCGATCGAGGACGGCGCCGGCATGCCCGCCTCCAAGGAGGCGCTCGGCTCCGCGAACTTCCACTGTTCGCCGGCCGCGACCGTCAATCCGGACGGCACCTATTCGGTCGCCGCGATCCCGAGCGCGCCGATGGAGGACGCCGACGACGTCGCCCCACATGGTGCGCCGTCGGCCAAGCCCGAGCCCGGCTACAATGTCGGCGCGGTGAGCGCAACCGCGTCGTTCCGGTTCGTGAAATGGCTCGACCGCTGGTTCAAGCTGTCGGGTTGCAACATCATCATCGGCAAGGGCGGCATGACCTCGGAGGTCTACCGCCGAATCTTCGTGCCGAACCAGGCGATCTATCTCACGACCGTCGGTTACGGCACCGGCGCGCTGCTCGGGCGCGGCATCAGGGGGGTGGCGGGGGTGCATTGGCTCGAGGAGCTCGGCCTCGCGCAAGCCGTATGGGTGCTGGACGTCGAGAACTTTGGGCCGTTCCTGGTCGAAAGCGATCTTTCGGGCAACAGCTTGTTCGAGCGCGAGAACGCCAAGATTGCACCCGGGCTGACCAAGCTCTATGCGGGCACTCGCCCGGCTACGATGCGACGCTACGGCGAGACCGACGACAAGACCGAGGAGGTGATTTGAGGGTCGGCCTCTCCAAATGCAGTCCGCGCGCACACCCCGCGGATCCGATGAGCGCACGGCGGCGCCTGGATCAAACCTTCGCGCGTCGCCCCCACATATCCCACGCGTGATGCGCGCCGGTCGCATGCATATCGCCGCAACGGCCTCTGCTTTCCTCCTCAGCGTCGCATTCCTGCTGATTGTTTCCGGGCCGCGCGCGCAAACGTCGAACGGTACGACGGGCGTGGTCCCCGTCAGCGCAACGCTCTGCGCAGACATGAAATCGCGTAACGTGCTGCATCGTGGCGCGCCGGTCGGCTGCGATCGGCTGAAGCTGGTCCGCTTCGAACACGTCGGCTTCGACGGGCAGCTGCATCGCGGCGAGATCGTGGTCATGGATGCCGCGGCCGATCGCGTGCGCCGGATTTTCGCCTCGCTGCTCGCGATGCATTTCCCGGTCGAGAAAGCTCGGCTGATGAACGATTATGCGGGCGACGATGATGCGGCGATCGCCGACAACAACACGTCCGGCTTCAACCACCGCACGGTCGAGGGCGGAAACGCACTTTCGCTGCACGCCTACGGGCTCGCGATCGACCTCAATCCGAAGCAGAATCCCTACGTGCGGCGCGGTCTAGGGGGCGCGGTGCTGTCGGTCAGTCCGCCATCGAGCGTGCGCTATATCCGGCGCCAAGCCTCGTTCGCCAACCCGCGGTTGGGCATGGCGGAGTCGGTCGTCGATCTGTTCGCCGAGCACGGATTCTCGAACTGGGGCGGATCTTGGGTTTACGAGCTCGATTACCAGCATTTCGCGGTTAGCCGCGGCTTGGCGCTGCGGCTTGCGCGGCTCTCCCCGTCGGAGGCGCAGGCGTTGTTCGAGGAAACGGTCGAGCGATACCTGACATGCCGCCGCGCAGGACGGGCGCGCTCGGTTTGCGCCAATCGCCCGTGACCGCTACGACTTCGCGCTCCCGGCCGCGGCGGGCTCGAATTTCAGCGCCACCCCGTTCATGCAGTAGCGCTTGCCGGTCGGCTTGGGGCCATCGTCGAATACGTGGCCGAGGTGGCCGCCGCAGCGCCGACAGTGCACCTCCGTGCGCGGAATGATCAGGCTGTAATCGTTCGAAGTGCGGACCCCGTCCTCGATCGGCGCATAGAAGCTCGGCCAGCCGGTGCCGCTCTCGAATTTGGTCTCGGAGCGAAAGACCGGCAGATCGCACCCCGCACAACTGAACACTCCGGACCGATGCTCGTCATTGAGCGGGCTCGAAAACGCCGGTTCCGTCCCGTGTTGCCGCAGCACCCGGAACTGCTCCGGGGTCAACAGCCGCTTCCACTCCTCGTCCGATTTCGTCACTTCGAAGCTCTCCGCGGTAGCGTGAGCCCGGCCGGCGAACAGGTTTTTGGCGAACGCCGCCGCACCGGCAAGGCCGATGCCGGCGAAGAGCGCATTGCGTCGGGACATCATGTCGCCTCCTTCGTCTCGGCGGCGCCCGCTGGGGGCAGGTCACGTCCGAGCCCAAATGTATGCACGATCGTCTCGTTCGGCCAGCGCCTGCGGGTTTCCACCCCGCCAACCGGCCGCGCCGACTGATGCGCCCCAGCCCTCCGCGCTTAGCCGTCCGGCTTCGATGCCGTCGTCATTTCTTGCCGCTGACGCTCGAAACGATCGAGGCGATCACGCTGCTCGCCATCCCAAATGCCGCGTCGCGATCCCGGATCCCATGCCGCTGGGCGATCCAGGCGAAATCCGTGTAGAGGGTCCACACCTGCCCTTGCTCGTCCTCGATCACCAGCAGGCGCACCGGCCAGTCGAGCCCGGCCGCCGGGTTCGAGGTCAGAAACAGCGTGCCGAGCGGCGGATTGCCGAAGATCAGCAAGGTCGAGGGCCGCAGCTTGATTCCGGCGTCGGCGGCGAGCTTCGCCTGGTCGATCTCGTCGAAAAACCGGATGCCCTTTTCGGCGATATCCTGCTTGAGCCGAGCGACCGTCTCGCCCAGCGAATACGCGCTTTTGACGCGGACAATGCCGTCCTCATCAGAAGCTTCCGCCCCACCCGGCCCCGAGAGGGCGAGCACGAAGATGAGCGAAGCGACCGAGCAAAGCTTGGCGATGCGCGCGAACATTGGATCCCTCGTGTTTCCTGCGTCGGTAAACTGCACTTCACCATCCGGAGAGAGGCCAGCAGCGCGCTCAATGCGCGGTCCAGCCGCCGTCGACCGGCAGCGCGACCCCAGTGATCGAGGCTGCGGCATCGCTCGCCAGGAACACGGCGACGGCGCCCATTTCCTCGACGCTCGCGAATTTCTTGTTGGGCTGCTGCGCCAACAGCACATCGCGCACGACCTGATCGCGAGGAATGTTATGCGCCTTCGCCTGCGCGGCTATCTGCGCCTCGACCAGCGGCGTGAACACGTAGCCGGGGCAGATCGCGTTGCAGGTGATCCCCTCCTCGGCGGTCTCCAGCGCGGCGACCTTGGTGAGACCGACGAGACCGTGCTTCGCGGCGACGTAGGCGGACTTGAACGGCGAGGCCACCAGGCCATGCGCCGAGGCGATGTTGATGATGCGTCCCCATCGCTGTGCGCGCATCGCCGGCAGCGCGCAGCGCGTCGTGTGGAACGCGGATGACAGATTGATCGCGAGAATGGCTTGCCATTTCTCGACCGGAAACTCCGCGATCGGTGCGACGTGCTGAATGCCGGCATTGTTTACCAGGACATCGAGCCGGCCGAACGACTGCAGGACCGTGCTGATCATCGCTTCGATCGCCGCGGCGCTCGCCATGTCGGCAGGCGAATATTCGACCGGCACGCCAAACTCAGACCCGAGCTGCGAACGCGTCGCCTCGATCTCCTCGGGCTTGCCGAACCCGTTGAGCACGATCGCGGACCCGGCGCCGGCCAAGGCGCGGGCGATGCCCAGGCCGATTCCGCTGGTCGACCCCGTGACCAAAGAAACTTTGCCTGCGAGAGGGCGCGCGGCCATAATGTTGCGCTGCGGCATGGGAATGTTCATGGCGAGGTCTCCCGGTTGGCGGCGTGCGAGAGGGCGTCCGCACCGCGAACCTTGCCGAACCAGGACGACGATCGGAAATGCCGGTTGGCTAGCGAGTCGATAGGATCGCGCTATGGAGATGCATCAGATCCGCTATTTCCTCGCCGTGGCCCAGGAGCTGAATTTCACGCGCGCGGCGGAGCGTTGCAACGTGGCGCAGCCCTCGTTGACGCGTGCTGTCAAGCTCCTTGAGGAGGAACTCGGCGGCCCGCTGTTCCACCGCGAGCGCTCGCGGACACATCTGTCCGAGCTCGGAAACATGGTGCTGCCGTACCTGACGCAGGTCTACGAACAGACCCAGACGGTGAAGCGGCAAGCGATCGACTTCACGCGCCTCAAGCGCACGGTGCTCAAGCTCGGGGTCATGTGCACAGTGTCGCCGATGCATCTCGTGGATCTCATCCGCGCCGTGCAGTCCCGTCACGGCGGCATCGAACTGCAGCTCGTCGACGCCAGCGCTCCGGAGCTGCAGGAGCGGTTGATCGCCGGCGATCTCGAGGTCGGCATCTATTGCGTGCCGGGGCGGGAGCACGACGAACGGCTGCACTACATGCCGCTGTTCCGCGAGCAATTCATGATCGTGGTGCATCCTGGGCACCCGCTCGCCTCGCGCAACGCCATCCGCGTCAAGGATCTCGACGGCGAGCGTTACCTCAACCGGACCAAGTGCGAATTCAACGACTACCCGGTATTTCGCCAGGGCGGCGCCACCTGCGAGATGGTGTACCGCAGCGAACGCGACGACTGGATTCTGGCGATGATCGCGGCGGGGCTCGGGTTCGGGTTCATGCCGGAATATTCCGTCAGCCACGGCGGCGTGGTCGCGCGTCCGCTGATCGAGCCGGAATTCTGGCGCGAGGTGAACCTCGTCACGGTGCGCGGCCGGCCGCATTCGCCGGCCGTCGGCGCGTTCGTGCGCGAGGCGATGCGGACCCAATGGCTCGGGCAGCCGGCGCTCGCGGTGCGCAAAGAAACCGAGCGCGGCGACGCCGAGGCCGCCGAAGCGCTCGATTGACGGCGCTCACGCAACCCGACGCATCGGCCAGGATCGCGCCGGCTCGCCATCCGGTTCCATGTCCTCGGTCCGCACCCGACACGCCGGTGCCGACGGCCTACTTGCTGTCCATTGCGGCGGTTGCCTCCCAATGCGCCTCGGGCGGCGATTCCAAATATTTTCGGCAGCGTTCCACCATCAGGCGCGAGGGCGGATCGCCCTCGCGCGCGACCAGCACCATCTGGAAGAAGCCCATCGCGGCGGCGAAATTACGAGCGCGGTACGCGGCGAGGCCTGCCTCGTACAAAGCGACCCAGCTCGGCGGCGGCACGCCCGGCTCGGCGATGCCGAGCAATTCGTAGATGTGCAGCCCTTGGGCGCGGCCGTACACGGCCAGCCGATCGAGCTCGCGCACGTGCACGCGATCGCCGGCGAGACGCCGCGTCTCCTCTCCGATGATCACGTGGGTGCCGTACTGCTTGTTGACGCCCTCCAGGCGGCTGGCGACGTTCACCGCGTCGCCGATCACGGTGTAGTTGAGCCTGACTTCCGAGCCGATGTTGCCGACCAGCACCTCCCCGGAATTGATGCCGATGCGCACGCCGAGGGGGCGGCCGTTGTCGTCGGTCAGTCCCGGCATGCGGATCGCGCGCTGGCACGCGAGCGCGGCCCGACAGGCATGCACGGCGTGATCGGGATCGCTACGCGGTGCGCCCCAGAACGCCATCACGGCATCGCCGATGAACTTGTCGATCGTCCCGGCATTCGCGTTGATCTCGCGCGACATGACGTCGAAATAGCTGCCGAGCAGCGGCACGATGCGGTCGCCAAGCCGCTCGGAGAGCCCGGTGAACCCCGCAATATCCGCAAACAATATGGTGATCGGGCGGATCGACCCGCCGGGCCGCGCCTCGACCGCTTCGGACGTGAGCATCTTGACAATGTCGCCGGGCAGATATTTGCCGAACGCCGCGAGGCCATTCGCCATGTTGGCGATCGCTGCCGAGAGATGCTCGATCTCGACGAGGCGCGACGGATGCCGCCGCACGCGATCGAGCTCGAAACGCTCCACATGGCCGAGCTCGCCCGCCACTTTCAGCAGCGGGGCCGCGATGATCCTGCGGGCGAGCCAAGCCGAGAGCAGGCCGGCCGCGACGACCAGTACCACAATGCCGACCAGCAGCCGCCGTGTGGTCTCGTGCACCGAACCGAGGAATTCCTGTTCCGGGATCACGGTCGCAAGCCTCCAGCCCGGGAACGCCAGCGGCGTCAGGGTCACGGCGTAGGATTCGCCCGACATCACTTCGCGGGTCTGCCGCGCTCCTGCCGAGCTCGCTTGTTGCCCGCCATCCGCTTGGCGAACCGCGAGCCGGACGACGCCGAACAGCGGCTGTTTGCTCGCATGCTGGATCTTGAGCTCGTCGGCGTCGGGGTCGGGGACGGCGATCGGCGCCCCGTCCTGCCCGAGAATGAAAGCGGCGCCGGACTTGCCCACCGACAGCTGCGACAGAAACCGGGACAATCGCGTGTGCTCGATCACGACCGCGAGTACGCCCTGGCGCTGCTGATAGACATCGATCGGCCCGGCATAGGCAATGGCGGGATGCACGCCGTTGGGATGCACGGTGATGTCGAACCATCGCGGCGTGTCTTGCGCCATCGACGCGCGGTACCATTCCTGATCGGTGACCTTGTAATCGGTTTTTTCGAAGTGCCGTTGCTCGAATTCGATGTCTCCGACCACGATCAAATATCGGTCGCTGCGCCGGGTCAGGACGCCGTCGACCCGCGAAACCTCGATCATTTCCAGACGCTCGTCGCCGAGCTTATGGGCGGCCGCGAACGTCCCGTCGGGGAGGCCGAACGCGATCCAGGAGACCGCGGGCTGTGCTTGGAGCTGCGACAGGAACACGAATTCGCGCTTGTCGGCCTCGTGCGCCTCGAGCACGTTCTGGAAAAACAGCGTACGGATCGACGAATGAGCGGATCGCGCCGCGCTGTCCAGAGCCGCGATCTCCTTTTCGACCGCCGCCACGATCTGAGCGTTGATGGTGGCGGCCAGCTCGCGGCTGTTGGCCTCGGCGGTGCGCCACCACAACGCGTGCACCGCCCCGACGCTCACGAGGATCGAGGCAAGAACCAGAGCCGAGATGGCGAGGCGGACGCCGATGCGCATGATGGTTGCCGTTCGTCGAGTATGCATAGGGCCGGCTGCAGCCGGCGTCCACCAGGAACCCGATAGCGCGCCGCTATCGGTTTCATCACCAATCGGCATTTCGCAGCTGCGCTGCGATCGGCTTCGATGTCCGCAGCTTCGTGCAGCCGCGGCCGGTGGCGACGCTCGGCCGCTCGCGGGCTGGCACAAGCAGGGAGCTTGCGATGTGGCCGATCCGAATGCTCGATGCCGGCCGTGCGCTCGCCGAGCGCATCCCGTACGGGCTGCTCGCGCTCGTATCGCGGCTCGCCGTTGCCAGCGTGTTCTGGCGTTCCGGCCGGACCAAAGTCCACGGCTTCGCGATCAAGGAGGAGACATTCGCGCTGTTCCGGGAGGAGTATCGGCTCCCGCTGCTGCCTCCCGACCTCGTCGCCTACATTTCGACCGTTGCCGAACACGTGCTCCCGGCACTGCTGGTGATCGGATTTGCCTCGCGGCTGTCCGCTCTTGGCCTGCTCGGCATGACGATGGTGATCCAGCTATTCGTGTACCCGAGCGGATGGCCGCAGCACCTCCTTTGGATCGCCTTGCTGCTGCTGATCGTCGCGCGCGGGCCCGGCGCCGTTTCGCTCGATCAGCTGGTCTGGACGAGAATGCGGATGCTTACGAAACCGTCGCCGGTTCCCGCCGCAGCGCAATGACGATATTGGCGCGCAGCAGCACGCTAAGAGTGAGGATGGGATCGAACTCGACACTGGCTGCCGTCGCACGCTCCGCCGCGGAAGAAAGACGCTCGCCGTGCGCCAGACTGCCGATGAAAACGCCGCCGGCCGGCGGCAGCCGCCATATTTCGACATCGAGAGCGGGCCTGGCCACCAATGCGGTCTCCGGCCGCCAATGCTGGATCGCAGCGACTTCCGCCTGCTGATGGCTCTCCCAGATCGAGACGATCGGGAACGGCGAGTCCACCAACGCGACGGACGGGTGAAACACCATGCGCAAGTTCGCAAGCTCGGCCGGCCGCAGGTGGGCAAATGCGCCGGGGTCGATCGGCACGGCATCGGCGGCGTGATAGGCGCGTCCGCGTGCGAACTCGAGCCGCGCGACGTCGGCCAAGTATTCGATCGAAGCCGCCGGCGCGAAGCTCCCGATGAAATCCGGGAAGCTTTCGCCATACAACAGCAGCACCGGCGAGCGCGGCGGGGCAGCGGCCACGTAACGGCGCGCCATCGCCCGAAAGAATTCGTCGCCGACCAGACGGTGAACGACGGGAAATCGCGCGACGAGTGCCGAAACGAGGCTCGTGACAATGTTGTTGCGGTATAGGGCGAAGCGCCGGTGCGGCGCGTTCTTGCCGCGTGCTTGCAACGACGGCGGAAGCGGCGCGGAGGGATCGAGCATCGCCGCTGCGAACTGGCGTTGGAGAGCGGCGAGATCGTTCATGTCCCAGCCATCGCGCGTCAGGCCGCGCTGCGAAATAGGGGGCGGTTCGCCTCTGCGACGAGCGCGGATTTCGCTTTTGCCGCTTCCGCGGCCAGTGCCGAAAACGCCGGCACGTTGTTGTCCCATTCGATCAAGGTCGGAATCGGTCCGATGCACGCCAAGGTCCGGCGATAGAGCCCCCACACTGCCTCGGCAACCGCCGCGCCGTGATCGTCGATCAACAGCGGCGCACCGTCGTCGTCCGCATCCTTGGCAAAGCCGCCGAGATGGATTTCGCCGACGTGCTCGAGCGGAAACGCATCGATGTATTCGTTCGGCTCCACGCCTTGATTGATGGCAGACACGTAGACGTTGTTTACGTCGAGCAGGAGCCCGCATCCGGAGCGCCGAACCGCTCGGCGCAGGAATTCGATTTCGGTCATGGTGGCGGTAGCAAAGCTCAGGTAAGTCGACGGATTCTCCAGCAGCATGCGAATTCCGAGGATCTCCTGGGCTTGATCGATGTGGTCGCACACGCGCTGGAGCGTCTCCTCGTTGTATGGAAGCGGGAGCAGATCGTTCAAGTAGACCTCCGCGTGGCTCGACCAAGCCAGATGCTCGGAGAACTGGAACGGCTGATATCGATCGATCAGCTTCTTCAGCCTGTCGAGATGCGCGCGGTCGAGCGGCCGAGCCGCCCCGATCGACAGCCCGACGCCATGGATCGACACTTGGTAACTCGCCCGGATGCGCGCGAGCAGCGCGTGCGGCGGACCGCCGTCGCCCATGTAGTTCTCGGCATGCGCTTCGAAGAAATCGACCGCAGGCGGGCCCGCGAAGATCGCGGTGGCGTGCTCGCGTTTGAGTCCAACGCCGGCCAGCGCCGGAGGGAACGCGAGGCTCGCGACATCGCCGCGATAGATCTGGTTCATGGGCATCTCGCCTCGTGGCACCGGACCAACATCGGGGAGCAAGCCGGCCGCGCGCGTCGGTGCCGGCCCCGAGTAGAAAATCGGCGATCGATCACGAGCGCTTGATCGGCTGTAGCGAACCGTTGCCAAGCGGCGTCTGGATCGTCTCGCAGGTCCCTTTCGCGACGTATTTCCAGGCGTTCCCCTGATAATCGCTCGTCGCGGTGCCGGCGCAGGTCGTGCCCGGCCCCGCAGCGCAATCGTTGTCGCCCTTGAGTGCGATGCCGAAACACTTGTCTTTGGTGGGCTCCGGCGGTTTCGGACCGGCCGATGCCGGCGCCGAGAGGATCGCCAGCGCGGTGCTCAGAGCGGCGGCCAGCGCCAGCGGGCTCACGGGAGTGTTGCAGGACATGCCTCGGTTCCGTTCTCGATGATCGAAGCCCAGCCTATCGTGTGGGTGCACACCGATAAAGCCGACACGATGCCGTCGATGGAAATATCATCCTCCGATGAACTCCATAGCGTGGCTCTATGGTGGGTCGGCCGGCACGGTCCGGACACACCGGAATCGGCGCGATTCATCGACCAAGACTGACGCTATCCGGACACGAAACAGGAGGCCACCATGGCCGATTCAGCCGTTGAGACGTATGAGGCTCTGGATGCAAGCGCGCATGTGGGTGACGGCGGCGGCAGGGGAACGATCACAGTGCTGACGCGCAGCGGCCCGATTCGCATCGCGATGAAGCGTCCGATCCTGGAACAGCTTTATCGCGCCGTCGAACGCGAGTTGAGCGAAAACCCCGCCGCGAGCGCCGATCAGGATCGAGAGATATCGTGACCGGCGCAATGCGGCGGTTCCAAGTTCGCCGTCGCAACAAGCCGGAATTTCTTCGCGCCGGCGAAATAGCCGGGCGCTATGAACTCGGAAGCAATCCGGTATTTCCGTCTGGCCGGCATTTCTCCGAGGCTGCGTGTTGCCGTTGCCGAGATACTTCGGTCGCGGCCGACACGCAACCAGGAGAGAAGACATGCGCAATCCTTTTATCGGCCGCGGCGTTCGGCATGGCCTGTTCGCGGCCACGATCGCCGCGGGCGCGGCGTTGACGACGTTCGGCCCCGCCGCGGCGGGCGAGTGCCCGGCCGACAAGCGCGGCACAGATCTGACCAAGATGGACACCACTCCCGCCAAGGGTGTGAGCGACAACGTGCTCGCGGCGATCAACCTCGCCGAGGAGCCCGCGAAGTTCCAGGACCGCCAGCTGCGCCTGCGCAAGCTCGTGATCGAGCCCGGCGGCGTCGTGCCCTGGCACAGCCACGGCGATCGCCCAGCGATCATCTACATCATCGAGGGCGAAATCCTCGAATATGCCAGCACCTGCGCGGTTCCGATCGTGCACAAGGCCGGCGACGTCGCGCGCGAGACGCACACGACCTCGCATTGGTGGAAGAACACCGGCACCAAAACCGTCGTGCTGCTCTCGGCCGACATCCTGCACGACAAGTCCGACAAGAACATGTGATCGCCGTCGCGTGACGGCCGCGGCGTGACGCTTCGGCGAACGAGGCGTCACTCGCGTCCAACCAGGGGAACGATCATGACGCCCGTGTCCGCAGTGCTCCGGGCCGAGATGATGATGCCGCAGCGATCGGAGGTGCTCCGACGCACGATCGTCATCGGCCTGACCGCTTTCCTCACCGTCGTCGACCTGTTCGCCACCCAGGCGATCCTGCCGTCGCTCGCGAGGGCCTATCACGTGACTCCCGCCGCAATGGGACTTGCGGTGAACGCCAGCACGCTCGGCATGGCGATCGCCGGTCTTGCGGTCGCGCTGTTCAGCCGGCGGATCGATCGGCGGCTCGGAATTCTGCTCAGCCTGGCGCTGCTGGCGATCCCGACCGCGCTGCTCGCGTCGGCCCCGGATTTGCCGAGTTTCGCGCTGCTGCGCGTTGCGCAGGGGCTGTTCATGTCCACCGCGTTCGCGCTCACGCTTGCCCATCTCGGCGAGGCGTGCAGTGCTGAAGCCGCCGGCGGCGCGTTTGCCGCCTACATCACCGGCAACGTGGCGAGCAACCTGATCGGCCGGCTGCTCTCGGCCGCGGTTGCCGACCATCTCGGCTTGGCGACGAATTTCTACGTGTTCGCCGCGCTCAATCTCGCCGGTGCCGTCCTGGTGTATTTCACCATCAATCGCACCAAGCCGATGGATGCGGTCGAGCCGCTGCCGAGCTCGCCGTTCGCGCTCTGGGGCGTGCACCTGCGCAATGCGCAACTGCGCGCGAGCTTCGCCATCGGGTTCCTTATCCTGTTCGCCTTCATCGGCACCTTCACGTATGTGAATTTCGTGCTGGTGCGCGAACCCTATGCGGTCGGCCCGATGGCGCTCGGGTTCGTGTATTTCGTGTTCCTGCCCTCGATCTTCACGACGCCGATTGCCGGAGAGTTCGTGCAACGGTTCGGCACCCGGCCGACGTTCTGGTGCGCCATTGCGGTCGCGGGCATCGGCCTGCCGTTGCTGCTGCTGCCGAGCCTGCCCGCCGTGCTGTTCGGCCTGGTGCTGGTCGGCGTGGGAACCTTCTTTGCGCAGGCGACCGCCACGGGTTTCGTCGGCCGCGCCGCCACCGCCGACCGCGGCTCCGCGAGCGGCATCTACCTCGCCTGCTATTTCTTCGGCGGGCTCGTCGGCACCGCGGTGCTCGGGCAGATCTTCGATCGGTTCGGATGGGCGGCTTGCGTCGCCGGCATCGGCCTCTCGCTGCTGCTCGCCGGGTTGCTCGCGGTCGGCTTGCAGATACCGGCCGCCCGGGCGACGCGGCCGGCCATTCCGACCGCAGGGGACGTGCCATGACGATCGTGCAGGAGGTCCGGGCCGCCGAACCCGCGCGTGCGCGCAAGCCGGAGAAAGTACCGGGTGTACCCGGGCAGATCGTGCTGGTGCTGCAAGGCGGCGGCGCGCTCGGGGCCTATCAGGCCGGCGTCTACCAGGCGCTGCACGAGGCCGGGATCGAGCCGGATTGGGTCATCGGAACCTCGATCGGCGCCATCAACGCCGGAATCATCGCCGGGAACGAAGTCCGCGACCGGCTGCCGCGTTTGCGCGAGTTCTGGCGACGCGTCGAACGCCGGGAACTGTTGCATGGGCTCTCGCCGTGGCGAGACCTCGCGAATGCGCTGGCGAACTTGGCCACGTTGTTCGGCGGCATTCCGGGTTTCTTCGAGCTCAACCCGCTGGCATTCTGGGGAAGCCATGTGCATCTCGGCGCCGAGAAAGCCGGATATTATTCGACGGCTCCACTCGAAGCGACGCTCTCCGAGCTCGTCGACTGCTCATTGCTCAACCGATGCCGGCCGAGGCTCACGGTCGGAGCCGCCAACGTGCGCACCAGCGAAATGCATTATTTCGACGCGCGAGACACCGAGATGACCGTGCGCCACATCATGGCGTCCGGCGCGCTGCCGCCGGCGTTCCCGGCGATCCGCATCGGGGAGGAGTATTACTGGGACGGCGGCATTCTCTCCAACACCCCGACGGAGGCGATCTTCGAAGACAATCCGCGCAGAGATTCCCTGATCTTCGCCGTCCACATGTGGAACCCGATCGGAGATGCGCCGCAGACGATGTGGGAGGTGCTGCACCGGCACAAGGACATCCAGTACTCGAGCCGCGTCGCCAGCCACATCGCACGCCAGCGCCAGGTGCATCGGATGCGCCACGTGATTTCTCAGCTCCTGAAACACGTCCCCGCGGATGCGCGCAGCTCTGCGGAGGTGCGCGAGCTCGCCGGCTATGGATGCCTGACGCAGATGCACGTGGTCCGATTGCTTGCGCCGCGGCTCGAAAACGAGGATCACACGAAGGACATCGATTTTAGCGCATCGGGGATCCGGATGCGTTGGGAGGCCGGGCTCGCCGACACGCGCGCCGCAATCGAGCGCGCGCCCTGGCAAGGCGAATTCGATCCGCTCGAAGGGGTGATCCTCCACCAGCCGATGCGCCTCGATGTAAAACCGATCGAATGAGGCGCCGCTCCGAGAAAGCCGAAACCGACGAGGTAGTGCCATGCAGGAATTCGACGCGATCATCATCGGCACCGGACAGGCCGGGCCGCCATTGGCTGCCCGATTGTCCGCGGCGGGCATGAAGGTCGCGATCGTCGAGCGCAAGGCATTCGGCGGCACTTGCGTGAACACCGGCTGCATCCCGACGAAGACCCTGATTGCCAGCGCCTACGCGGCCAGAATGGCCCGCCGGGCGACCGAGTACGGCGTTCGGCTGCAGGGCGACGTTGCGGTCGACATGAAGGCCGTGAAGGCCCGCAAGGACGCGGTCGCCGGAAAATCGCGGACCGGGGTAGAGCAATGGCTCAGAGGCCTCAAATCCTGCACGGTCTATGAAGGCCATGCGCGGTTCGTCTCGCCGCGCGAGGTTGCGGTCGGCACCGAGGTGCTGAAGTCTGAAAAGATTTTCATCAATGTCGGCGGCCGCGCGTCGGTGCCGCCGATTCCGGGGCTCGAGCAAGTTCCGTATCTGAACAACAGCTCGATGATGGACGTCGACTTCCTGCCCGAACATTTGATCGTGCTCGGGGGCAGCTATGTCGGGCTCGAATTCGCGCAGATGTACCGCCGGTTCGGCAGCGCCGTCACGGTGATCGAGCTGGCCTCACGGCTGATCGGGCGGGAGGACGAGGACATCTCCGCCGGCGTGACGGAGATTCTGCAGCACGAAGGCATCGACATTCAGACCGACGCCAACTGCCTCCGCGTCACTGCGCGCGGCCGACAGCTGTCGCTTGCCGTCGACTGCGCCGGCCGGCGATCGGACGTCACCGGCTCGCATCTGTTGCTGGCGACAGGGCGCCGCCCCAACACCGACGACCTCGGGCTGGAACAGGCGGGGGTCGCGGTCGACGAGCGCGGGTATATCCAGGTCGACGAGCAGCTGCGCACGAATGTGCTGGGGATCTGGGCGCTCGGCGACTGCAACGGCAAGGGGGCCTTCACCCACACCTCCTACAACGATTTCGAGATCGTGGCGGCCAATCTGCTGGATCACGATCCCCGCCGCCTGTCGGATCGGATTACAGCCTACGCTCTCTATACCGATCCACCGCTCGGCCGCGTCGGCATGACGGAACATGAGGTACGGCGGCACCGCAAACCGGCGCTGATCGCCAAACGGCCGATGACCCGCGTCAGCCGCGCGGTCGAGAAGGGCGAAACCCAGGGCTTCATGAAAATCCTCGTCGATGCTCAGGACCGGCGCATTCTGGGCGCGGCGCTGCTCGGCACCGGATGCGACGAAGTGGTACACGTCATCCTCGACGTCATGTACGCCGGCGCGCCCTACACCGTGATCCAGCGCGCGATGCACATTCACCCGACGGTCTCCGAGCTGCTTCCCACGATACTGGGCGAGCTCGCGACGCTCGATCTTGCGGCGGCCGCATAGCGCAGCGCCGGCCACGCAGAACCTTCAGAATTTCTCACCCACGGCCGCAGCTCGATCTCCCAGGTCCAGGCGCTGCGCGGCTGTTGCAGCACGTGAAGATAGCTCGCCGCGATCGCGTCGGGGTCGAGCAACGAATCCGGTCGATCCGCCGGCGCCGCGCGGCCCGCGCTGCGGATGCCGCCGTCGATCACGAAATGCGCGACGTGGATGCCCTGCGGGGCGAACTCGCGGGCCATGCTTTGCGCCAGTCCGCGCAACGCGAACTTGCCCATGGCGAAAGGGGCCGATTGCGCATAGCCCTTCACGCTCGCCGACGCGCCGGTGAACAGAACCGCGCCGTGCGCGCGCGGCAGCATGTGCCGCACTGCCTCTTGCGCCACCAGAAATCCGGCGAATGCCGAAACCGCCAAGGACTTCTCCACCTCGGCGGGATCGAGCTCGACGAAGGGGCCGCGCACGCGGTAGCTCGCGTTGTAAACCACGGCCTCGGGCGCGCCGATCGCCGCACTCGCGTCGGCGAACAATCCGCTTACCTGACCGCGATCCGTCGCATCGCACGCGAACACCGCGGCGCCGGTTTCGCGCGCGAGGCCGGAAAGGTCGTTCGTCGTGCGCGCCGCGAGCGCCACTTTCATGCCGGCCTGCGCAAATGCGCGCGCGACTGAGGCGCTCAGCCCCGGACCCGCGCCGACAATCAAGGCCGTACGGTAGTTGGAATGAACCATGGCACGCTCCCTCCCGACGACCATAAGCGGGCGCCGCCGTTCGGCAATGCCGTCTTTATGGCCGCGGGCTCGGAATGCAGAGGGAAGAATCCCCAGCTTCCCGAGCAAAAATTGTTGAATATCCGTTCAGGATGGCGGCCAAAAGCACCCGAATCTTCAATTAGTTACCCAGGAACCAGGCCGCCCAGAGCGGAGTTTTGAGGATACGTCGATATCAATTGGAGGAGGCACCATGCAAGAGTGTTCTCGCGTTGACGGCCACGGCGGCGATGCTGGCCGGCGGCCTGATGACGATCGATCGCGCTGGCGCGATCACGCTGGGCAACCCGGGCGCCATCCGCGGCGCGGTCGATACCGTCAACCCAGTCGAGCAAGCCGGTTGCTGGCGATACGGCTGGCATGGATGGGGATGGTACCCGTTCTGCCGGCGCTTCTACGGGTACGGGTATCACCGACCGTGGGGCTGGGGCTGGCATAGGCATCACCGGTGGCACGGGTGGTATTGAGCCCGCTTTGCTTCACTTTCGGGGTGATCACTCGCCGCCGGTCCGTCCGAACCAGATGCCCACCAGCGCCGCGATCGCAACGAGAGCCAAGAAGCCGTTGACCAGCACCAGCAGCCACGGCGCGATGCGCTTGGTGTCGGGATCCGGCGGGGGAGCGCCCGGATGGAACTGGCGCCATACCGCCGCAACGAAGCAGAAGGCGCTGAACACGACCAGCAAGCTTCCGGTCGCGATGATCATCCATTCGGGGATGATGCCGGCCAGCAATTTCTTCGCGCCGATACCGCTTGCGAGCGAAACCAACCCGGTGCGCACCCAAGCCGCATAGGTGCGCTCGGCCGCGAACACCGTGCGATCGGCCGCGAGCTGGGTGCGGCGGTCGGCGCTGCTCTCCATGCTCTGGGTGCTGCGCTGCATCTTCCGCGTGCTGCGCTCGAGCTTTTGCGCGCCAGTTTCGAGTCTTTTTTCGGCCATCGGCGGCTCCTCGGCACGGCTCGGCACGGCGGCAGCAATCCGTCGGGCTCGGTCGACCCGCCCCGCAACACAACGCCCGGATGCCGGTCCCGTTCGCCTCCCCCGGGGCGGCCACCTCGGGCGCGGAACTCACCGCGTTCGATCGAGGTTTCTGTGCGTACGTGATTACCGCGGAGCGGCGGTCGAGGGCCGCGAATCCGCTCCATTGTCGCGCGTGAGAAAACAAGTGTCGCAAACGAGTGCAGGAGACAGGCTGGGCTGGCCGAGCCAGGAAGTGGCCGAGCGGGCCTCCCGGCTCGTCCTCTACGATGCGCTCTCCCATGAGGCGATGGGGGCGCTGACCACGGGAGTTTTCCTGGTCGGCTTTGCGGTCGCGATCGGCGCGAGCAATTTCGCCATCGGCGTGCTCGCCGCGATTCCGTTCCTGGCGCAGCTGCTGCAGATTCCGGCGGTAGCGTTGGTCGAGCGCTGGCGCTCCCGCCGCGGCATCAGCGTGTGGGCCTCCGGCATGGGGCGCGTGTTCCTGCTCGGCTCGGCCGCGGCGCCGCTGCTCGGACCCGAGGCGGGCGTGATCGCACTGATCGGCGCGCTCGCCGTCCATCAGGGCACCGCCGCGATCAGCGGCTGCGCCTGGAATTCGTGGATGCGGGACCTGGTCCCGCCCGCCGAATACGGCCGCTTCTTCGGCCGGCGCACCGCCGCCACCACGGCGGTGTCGATCGTGATGGCGTTCTTGGGCGGACTTGCGGTCGATGCGTGGAAGAATCATGTGCCGGCCAATCCGGCGCTCGGCTATTCCTGCCTGTTTGCGGTGAGCGCGCTGATCGGCCTGTTCGGCGTGTACCTGCTCCACATCACCCCCGAACGGCCGATGCCGGAACTGCGAGAGCCACCGCATCTGCTCAAGCTGCTGGCCAGTCCGTTCCGGGATCGCAATTTTCGCCGCCTCATCGTGTTCCTCTCCTCGTGGAATTTCGCCGTCAATCTCGCCGCGCCGTTCTTCACAGTCTACATGCTGAAAACGCTCGGTTACGACATGACGATGATCATCGCGCTGACCATCGTCAGCCAATTGAGCAACCTCGCCGCGCTGAACATCTGGGGCACGCTGATCGACCGCTTCAGCAACAAAGCCGTGCTCGGAATTTCGGCGCCGCTGTTTCTCGCCTGCATGCTGGCCTGGACGTTCACCGGGCTGCCGTGGGCGCAGCCGATCCTGCTGTACCTGATCGGCGCGATCCACGTGCTGATGGGTATTGCGACCGCGGGCGTGGCGCTCGCCTCCGGCAACATCGCCATGAAGCTCTCCCCGGAGGGCGAAGCGACGGCGTATTTGGCCGCGAACAGCGTCGTCACCTCGACGTTCGCGGCCGCGGCGCCCATCATCGGCGGCTACGGGGCGGATTTCTTCGCCACGCACCAGCTGGCGCTCGCCTTCACGTGGACGGGCGGCGGGCAGGACGTCACCGTGCAGGTGCTGAAGTTCCAGTCCTGGACTTTCCTGTTCGGGCTTGCCTTCGTGCTCGGCCTTTATTCGATGCACCGGCTGTACTTCGTCGAGGAGACGGGGCGCACCTCGGACCATGTCGTGCTGCGGCACTTGCTGCTGGAAGTGCGCCGGTCGGTGCAGAGCCTGTCGAGCGCCGCTGGCTTGCTGCGGATCGTGCGCTCGCCGATGGAATTCCTGCGCCGCTGAGTGGACGCGAGAACGCGGCCGGTCTCGCGCAAAACCAAGCCGAAGCGCGGGCACTGGGGCGTGTACTCATAAATGCGCGGAGGACCCGATTCGGACATTGGGCCGATCGATACTTTTTCCGAACCTTTTACTCAATGACCGTATCGGCCCGGACCAGAATGGTCTCAGGAATAGTCAGCCCTATTCGCTTCGCGGCCTTCAAAGGCGGCCTATTGCCCTCGAGCCATGTAGGTCGGTTCTGAAAGACAAAGCGGACGAGGTCTTTGGTGGACCGGACAGCCGCTCATGACCCAAAGCGGACATTCTCAACCGCGTTGCCACAGAGCAACACCGGCCGGAAATCTGCGGTATGCCCCTACGGGTACCCACGGATTGCCATTCTCCGTGCAATTATCGTTGGTTGGGGATTCCCAATGAGCAACCGAGCCATTTCAATTCTATCCGGGGCTGCTTTCATCCTCGCCGCGAGCGGGTCTGCGTTTGCGGCTGATATGGCCGTCAAGGCACCTCCGCCGGCACCGGTGCTGACACCGGTCTCTATGTGGGCAGGGTGGTACGTCGGTCTGAATGCGGGTGGCGGATGGGGGAACAATAGCGGGATCAACAATTCCATCACATCCTCCTTCTGTAATCCCAACATTGGTGGCTGCCCCGGCGCGGGTGCGTTTCCTGGATTTGGCGCAGCGACTGCGCAGGCTGTAACGGCGAGTTTCGATACGAAACTGCGCGGCTTTATCGGCGGCGGACAAATCGGATACAATTGGCAGGACGGCGTAACTGTTTGGGGCCTTGAGGCGGACTTTCAAGGGGCTGACCTGAAAGGCAGTGCAAGCGCGGCCAATACGACGGTACCCGACGTCAACACACCCATCGAATTTGTCACCGTGGCGGGCACGGGTAGCCAGAAGCTCGAGTTTTTAGGAACTCTCCGCGGCCGATTAGGCTGGGCGCCGAGCGGCCCGTGGCTGGTCTATGTGACGGGCGGCTTAGCGTACGGGCACACCGAGACTTCCGCATCATTCGCAGAAACAGCAGGCTTCCCTAACGTTATCTTTAACGCTAACTCCGCTGCTTCAATTAATGCCTGGCAGGCAGGCTGGACCGTTGGTGGCGGCTTCGAATGGATGATTGCTCCGCGTTGGTCGATCAAGGGCGAGTATCTCTATTATGACCTGGGCACCGTGACTGTGAACAACGCGATAAACGTGAATACAGGTCCTGTGCCATTTTTCGGCGTTACCATCGCATCAGAAGCGGCCTATAGGGGCAGCATTGCCAGGGCCGGGATAAATTACCACTTCTAAAATCAGACACTGCATTCGCAGCTATGCTGCGCGTCGGACTGAACTATCAATTCCACTGATCTGATTACGCCTCGATGTCCGCTTTTGGCACTCAGCGGCCGTGCGCCGATCGACACCTCGGGTCTGCTTTGGAGGGAAAAGCGGACGCACCCTAGCGAGCCATCGATTGCCGCTAATGACCCATGGCGGACTTTCGCAGTGGTTGACGTTGGCTGGTTCATAAAACAAAGGCAGTGTCATCCCCGGGCCTGTCCGGGCAAGGTTCATTGGTGTCCTTGTTGGATTTTGACGGACGGAGCGACATAAGACGCGCTAGTCATTTTTTCTTGAACTCAAACAGTTCAACTAGGTTGCCAGACGGATCTTCCAAAAGCCTGGCGCGCCCAGCTCCCGCCTCGCTAGTTTCTCCTCTAAATTTGGCGCCAGCGTCGCTTAACCGGCCGACGAGGACGTCTATGTCTTTCGTGACGATCATGAATCGGTTCCATCCGCCGGGCTCCGGTTTCCCGCCAGCAGTTCCTCCACTGCCTGCCCCCGGAGCGCTTAGGTAGAGCGTGAGATCATCGCGAATGAGCGCTGCGAACTTGCCAGGGTTGTGCATGTCAACCTTGAACTCGAGTTTATCGCGATAAAATACGACCGAACTGTCAATGTCTGTCACAATGTACCGGATGGATGCCATGGCCCTTCCTCCCTTCGCCATCGTCGTCGCGCTTGCAACGATTTCCATTTCCATTGCTCGATAAGATCAATCTTGGAACGAAAACGATTCGCCACTGAGACGGTTCCGTGTGTCCGCTTATGGCACTTTTGAGACGTCGATCGACTGTCCTGTGTACGGCCGCTTTTGGGAGCAGTGCGGACATCAACCGTCAATTGCGGGATATAGCGATTTATGAGAACACGCTCTGGTCTCGTGTCCCGACTAGAGTACCCGAGAGCGGAATGGCGCTGATGCAAATCAGAGAATCCAGATGCTCTATTTCGTGCTGGTAACAGCGGGCGCGCTCGCTGCGCTCGCCTCGGTCATCGGCAACGTCGCCTTGCGGCCCGCTTCCGGTGCATCGAGCGAAGCTGCAACAGGCGCCGCGCAGATATCGCCGGTGGTCCATCGCTACCTCTATGCGGTCAATCAGTCTTCCGGCGACCGGGGCTCTATTTCGGTCTACGATATCGACCAGGGGCATCGTCCGATCAAGACCATTCGCACCGTTCCGCGCGTCGGCGACGTAAGAGGAATTGCCGCGAGCGCCGCTACCGGCAGACTCTACGTCGCGTACCGAAGCGAGTTGGAAGTCGGCATGATATTTTGCCTGAATCTCTACAACGATACGATTGTTTGGAACAGAATTATCGATCCTGGCGTCGACAGACTGGCGATCGATCCGGACGGCCGGTTGCTCTACGTTCCGACCTGGGAAGGCGGTTCGGCCGATTTCATCAACGTGCTCGATGCCGCTGCCGGCGAAATCGTCCGCAAAGTGCATTTCTCCAATCGATCGCACGACGCCCAGTTTCCGTTATCGGGCCCGCTTTTCCAGGAGACGAAGGCCAGCGACGGAAGCGGCCGATTTCTGTATCTGGTCGATCCGGGCACCTACGCGGTATCCCGCATCGGGCCCTATGCGGGAGTCCTCGGACCTTATTCGGTGGACAGCATGAGCATCCATGTCGTGAACAATGTGACCGATCTCTGGGGGATGCAGGTCGCCGAATTGAGGGCGGGTCAGATCGTCACCGCGAACATTCCCGATCATCCGCCGGGCGAACCAGGCCTGTTGCACGGAATCGGCTGGACGCCCGACGAAAAGGAAGTATGGCAAAGCAGCAGTGCGGCCGATCCGCACATCTATGTCTGGAGCATGGCGAACCCGATGGCTCCGATCCTCAAGGAGAAATTGACGTTGCGAAGCGGCCGGGGATCGCACTGGCTCACGTTCGACATCAAAGGACAGTACGGGTACGTCGCGCCGAACAAGGGCGGCGACGAGCCGACCGAGATATTCGACGCGCGTACACATGCATCCGTCGGCGTGATCGCGTCGACCGAAGACGTGCTCGAAATCCAATTCACCGACGGATTGGTCACCCAAGTAGGCGATCAGTATGGAATTGGCCGCGCCTCCCGACGCTAACCGAAGTTGCTCGGCATGGCTGCCGGCGCGGCGATCGCGCGGTCCATGCTCCGGCGAAGGGCCGTACCGTTCTCGAACTGTCCTGCGCCTGCAAACTCGTCGAGATCGAAACGACCGCGAAGAGTTGCGCAAAAAAATCGCGGCGGTCGCGCAGCCGCTCGACTGGTTGGTGCTAGCGTCGCTCGAAGCGGAGCGTCGGCGTGAGCACGAGCAGCGGCACCAGCGCAAGCCCCACCGGCAGGAACGCGAACACGGGTTGTCCGCTGAGATCCCAGGCGGCGCCGGCCAGGACCGAAATCGCCATCGCCAGCGCGTAGCTCACCGTGAACATCGCCGCCGAGGTGCGGGCGAGGTCCGCCGCGCTGACCAGGAGCGGCGGCAGCGCCAGGCCGAGCGGGAGCGCGATGCCGAAGCAGAAGCCGAGCGCGCCGGCCCAGATTGGCGTCGCCGGGCCGGCGGCCGCGACTGCGCCGAACAGCGTCAGCATGATCAGGCCGCCGATCGTCACATAAGGCCAGTTGCGGCGCTCGAGACGTGGGGCGACCACCACCATCACGGCCGACGCGGGGAGCTGGCCGAAATTGAGCGCAGTCAACGCCCCGCTGATCAGATCGGAACGGCCCGCGTCGGCCAACAGGCCCGGCAGAAACGTGTTGGTGCCGAAATAGACGCTGTTGATGCTCGCCAGGATGAATCCAAGGCGCCACACCAGCGGGTCCTTCCAATCGGGCCACCATTGGCGATCGGCAACGAAGGTTGCACCTTCGAATCCTCCGGGCCGCCGCGCCAACGCCGCCGTCGCGATCGCGATTGGCACGACCGGCAGCGACCACACCGCAAGAGCCGCGCGCCAGCTGCCGTCGACCAGCGGGATGATGAAGGGCACCGTGAGGGCAACCGGCACGATCTCGCCCACGATCAAGCCGAAGGCGTAGACGGCCGTGCCCAATCCGATGCGTTGCGGCAGCCATTCCCGGACGATTGCAGTCATCCCCGGGTGCATCACGGCGATGCCGGCCGCCATCGCGATCGTCGCGGCGTAGAGCAGCATGGCCGTTGTGGCGAGACCGCGCAGACCGCCGCCCGCAGCGGCGAGCAACAGACCGATGATCAACGTGCGCAAGGCCCCGAACCGCGCGATCAGGATCGATCCGGGGATTGCCGCGACTGCAAACAGAACGACCGGCAAGCCCATGAGCAGGCCGATTTCGGTACCGGAGAGGCGCAGGTCGGCCTGAATTTCAGGAATGATCGGCGGCACCGCGAGCACGGTCAGGCGCAACGCCGCGCCGAGCAACCACAGCAACAGCACCGAAACCAGGAAGTGAGTTCGCCGAACCGGAGATCGGATCATGGGCACGCGGCTATGGTCGAAGATAGCGGCCGCACGTGGACGAGGATCAGGGCCGCAACATCGGCGGCCTCGATCCATGAACCTCAACGCCGTCGCTCGAGCAACGGTCCGTCTAGTCGAGCACCCGCCGGGTCGAGTTGGAAGCGCGGGGTAGGTATGCGGTGCAGCATTGGTCCGATCACGCGATCGTCAATTCGGCTGCCGCATGATGCCGTGGATATTCGGTGTTTCTTCGCATGCGGCATTCGAGGAGCGCGCCAATGGGAGGTGATCCGCCGATTCAGCGAACCCGCCGATCGTTTCTGCGCATGTCCGGAACGGCTGCGCTCCTGTTGTTCGCGGCCGGCCCGCGCCCGACGTTTGCCCAGCCGAGTGCCGGCGGCACGGCGATGAAGATCGGCATTGTCGGGTCCGGCAAGCTGGGCGGCGCGGTCGGCGCGCGCTGGGTCAAGGCCGGCCATGAAGTGCTGTTTTCCTCGCGCCATCCGGATGAGCTCAAGGGATTGGTCGAAGGGCTCGGGCCCCGCGCGCGCGCCGGCAGCGTTGGCGAGGCGGCCGCCTTCGGCGAGGTGGTGCTGATCGCGGTGCCCTACGCGGCGCTGCCGCAGATCGGTCGCGACAACGCAGCAGCGTTGTCCGGCAAGATCGTGATCGACGCCTGCAATCCGATCGCCGCACGCGACGGCGAGATCGTGGAGGAGGCGATGACGAACGGCATCGGGCCGACCTCGCAGAAATATCTGCCGGGCGCCCGGCTCGTACGCGCGTTCAACCCGGTCGGCTATCGGAATTTCGAAGGCGAACCGCGCAGCGGCGAAAAAATCGGCATGCCGCTCGCGGGCGACGACCCCGAGGCGGTCAAGATCGCCGCGCAGCTCGCCCGCGATGCGGGCGTCGAGCCCGTCGTACTGCCGCTCGCACGCGCCATGGACTTCGCGCCCGGAACGCCGCTGTTCGGCAAGGCCATGCCGGTGAGCGAGCTTCGCAGTCGCCTCGGCATCGCCCAATGAACGAGGCGTCGGCTCATTCGCGGGGCGCCGATTCCGCCGACAGCCTGCTGTTCCGCCTGCTCCGCCGCGCCATCGAGGTGAAGCCGGCCGAGGTCGCCGCGCTCGGTTGGTCCTGGCTCTACATTTTTGCGGTGCTATCCTCCTACTACATCATGCGGCCGATCCGCGATCAGATGGGAATCGCGGGCGGCGTCGACAAGCTGCAGTGGCTGTTCCTCGGCACGCTCGCGGCGATGCTGCTGGTCAATGTTCCGTTCTGGTATCTGGTCAAGACGCTGCCGCGCGCGCGATTCATCCCCCTCACCTACCGGTTCTTCGCCGCCAACATCCTGCTGTTCGCGGCGGTGCTCTACGCGTCGGACCCGCAAGAGACCGTCTGGGTCGGCCGCGTGTTCTTCGTGTGGATCTCGGTGTTCAACTTGTTCGTCGTCTCGATGTTCTGGCAGTTGATGGTCGACATCTTCAGCTCCGAAGCCGGCAAGCGCCTGTTCGGCTTCATCGCCGCGGGCGCGACGCTCGGCGCCATCGTCGGCTCGGCGACGACCGCCTCGCTCGCGCGCCACGTACCCACCGCCGTTCTGTTGATCGCGGCGGCGCTGCTGCTGGAAATCGCGGTGTTCAGCGTCCGGCGCCTATCGCGGCAATCGGCGCAGCTCCACACCCGCCCTGCCGAACAAGACCAGGAGACCCCGATCGGCGGCGAGGTGCTGGCAGGGATCACCCATCCGTTCAAGTCGCCCTATCTCCTGAACGTGAGCGTCTTTCTGTTGCTGTTCGCCATCACGTCGACATTTCTGTATTTCGAGCAGGCCGGGATCGTTGCGCGCAACTTTCAAGACCGCGGAGCACAGACGGCGTTTTTTGCCGGCATCGACCTCGCGGTCAACTTACTCACGCTGTTCACGCAGCTGTTCCTTACCGGGCGGCTGATCCGCTCGGTCGGCGTGGGTCCTACGCTGGCGTTTCTGCCGGCGCTTACCATCGTCGGCTTTGGGGCGCTGGCGCTCTTGCCCGGCATCCCGGCGCTGATGAGCTTTCAGGTGCTGCGCCGCTCCAGCGACTATGCGCTCGCGCGACCGGCGCGCGAAGTCCTCTACACCGTGCTGCCGCGCGAGGATCGCTACAAGGCCAAGAGTTTCATCGACACCGTGGTGTACCGCGCCGGCGATCAGGTCGGCGCGTGGTCGTTCGCGCTGTTCTCCTCTGGGCTCGGACTGAGCAGCAAGCAGATCGGGCTTGTGGCCGTGGTGGTCTCGGCGGGGTGGCTCGCCAACGGGCTGTGGCTCGGCCGCAAGCAGGACGCGATGTCGACCGAACGGCCGCAATGATCTGGGCTCTCGGCCGACCCGCTCCCCCGGCAACCGTATCGGAATGAGCTATAGCCGCAGCGATGCCACCATCTTGGCCCGGAATGCCGCGTCGGGCAGCGGTCCGACGCCGGCGTCGGCGTTCTCGCGCATGTGCTCGGGGCGGCTCGTGCCCGGAATGACGCAGGTCACGGCCGGATGGCCGAGCACGTATTTGAGCAGGATCTGCGCCCAGCTGCGGCAACCGATCTCGCCTGCCCAGTCCGGGAGCGGCTGGTTGCGCAGCTTCTGCAGCAAGCCGCCGCCGCCGAACGGCCGGTTGACCAGCACGGCGATGCCGCGATCGGCCGCGAGCGGCAGCAGGCGTCGCTCCGCAGTTCGGTCGTCGATCGCATAATCGAGCTGCACGAAATCGAGCGGTTCCGCACGCAGTACGGCTTCGAGCTCGTCATAGGCGCTGGGCGTGTAATGCGTGACGCCCAGATAGCTGATGCGCTTTTCGCGTTTCCAGCCGCGCAACGTCGCAAGGTGCGTGCGCCAGTCGACGAGATTGTGCACCTGCATCAGTTCGATGTGGTCGGTGCGCAGCAGTTGCAGCGAGCGCTGCATTTGCGTGATGCCCGCGGCGCGCCCGCTCGTCCACACCTTGGTGGCAAGGAACGCGTTGCCACGGTTGTGGGCGGCGGCGAGCAGATCGCCGACGACTCCTTCGGCGCGCCCGTACATCGGCGAGCTGTCGATGACCGATCCGCCGGCCTCGAACAGGACACGCAGCACTTCGGCGAGCGGGGTCCGCTCCCCGGCGCCGTCCCCGACGTCGAATGCCCGCCACGTGCCGCAGCCGACCACCGGCAGGGCGGTTCCGCTCGAAGGAATCTTGCGCGTTTGCATTCTGGCTCCGGGAGTTTGCGCGCGGGCGGGAATTCCGAGCGCGCAAGCGCAGAGCGCGCCGAGCGAGCCGTGCAGGAATTGCGCTCGCGTCATGCAATGCAAATCGGGCAGCGGCGAGGATTCCGGGAATCGATCCGGATCCGCTAGTTCGAGACGCGGAAACGGGTCGTGCCGTCGCGCGCGAGACGCGGCAAAAGTTCGACCTCCCATGTCAGGTACTCGTTCATCGCCTCGCGCGCCGCGCGGGTCTGCTCGTAGGGCCGCAGCCACACGTCGACGGCTTCATCCGCCATCTTGTCCGCTCCGGCGACGAGCGTAAATCCGCCCGCCGACCAGGCAGCGTTGCCGCCGGCCAAATAACGCTCCGGAAGACCGGTCAGCGCCGCAAGCTCCGGCACGGCCAAGCCGGCGAGCACGCCGTCCTCGGAGCTGAGCACCACGGTGCCGCGCAACGCAATGACGGCGAGCGCACGCTCGAGCCGCGCGCGGATCGCGAACCAGGCGCCCGGAATATGCGCGCGCCGGTAGGCGCGGCTGAGCGAAAGATCGATGACGGTCGCGGCCTCGCGCCGCAGCAGTTGGTCGAGCTCGCCGGGCTCGATCGCGGCTTCCGGCGGCGGCGCAAAACCGAGCACCGGCGGCTCCGGAAAGCCGGTTTCGCTGCCGCGCTCCGCGAGCACGAACACGTCGCGATATCCCATCTGCTTGAGCCACGACGCCGTCATCAGCGCCCGCACCTCGGCGTCGTCGACGAGCACGATGCGCGCACCAAGCGTGCCGATATATTCGTCAGTCGCCTGCACGAGCTGTCCGCCGGGCGCGCAAAGTGCGCCCGCGACATGGCCGGCGCGGTACTCCTCGGGATCGCGCACGTCGAACAGATAGAGCGTGCGCGCGCGATCCTGCTGCCATTCCTTGCATTTCGCCGCATCGATCCGTTCGACGCCGAAGCGGCTCGCTACCGCGCTCGCGGCGGCCTTCGCCCAAGCAAGACCGCTTGCGGAGGCTTTGTCGAACCGCCTTTGCTGTGCGCGGTCGCAGGTAAATCCCGCGAGCTGCCATCCCATCGTGCCGTTGCGCAGCGCCACCACCTTGTTCGGTACGCCGGCATTGATCAGCGACTGCGTCCCGATGATGCTGCGCGTACGTCCGGCGCAATTGACGACCACCGTCGTGTGCGGCGAGCGCGCAATATCGCGCACGCGCAGCACCAGCTCGGCACCCGGAACGTTGATGGCGGTCGGTATCGACATCCGCGCGTATTCTTCGAGCGGCCGGCTGTCGAGCACCACCACGTCGGCACCGCTCTCCAGCATTCGCGCCAGTTCCTCGGCCGCGATGCTGGGCGTTCCGGCCTCGTGCTCGACGAACTCGCCGAACGCCTTGCTCGGCACGTTGACGCCCGAGAACAGCTCGAACCCGGCACCGGCCCACCCGGCGATCCCGCCGGCCAGCACACGGACGTCGGTGTAGCCGAACCCGCGCAACCGTTCGCCCGCCCGCTCCGCGAGGCCATCATCATCGTCGCAGAGCACCACGCGCGTGCCCTGCTGCGGGACGAGCCGGCCGGCAAGCAATTCCAGCCGGCTCAGCGGAACCGAGCGCGCCCACAACAGATGCGCGCGCGAGAAGATCAGCTCCTCGCGCACGTCGAGGAGCGCGAGCTCCTGCCCGTCGGCGAGCATTGCCTTGAGGACGCTGGGCTCGATCCGCTGCAATGCGGCGCGCCGGTCCGGTTCGGCAGACTGCGTGCCCATCAGGTCGCGCGTTGCGGCGTCATTTGTGTCGCCTTGCCGGTCGCAACATCATAACGCTGGCGGGAAACGCGATCGAGATTGGTGCCGGTCACGCGGATGAACCGGGCCCTGGCCGGATAATCGATCGAATGAATCGCGCCCTCCTGATAGATGCCGGCCTGGCCCGGCATCAGGCGATAATGCTTCCTGGGCTTCAGGTCGGCGCGCTCGGGATCGCGGCCGTCATCGATGCGCTCCCATTCGGTCATGTCGGTGTATTCGGTGGCTTGCCCGTAGATCGCCCACGACGCGCCGTGGTCGTGCGGGGGCGAGGTCCGCGGCTTCTCGTTGACATGCGCGAGGATCTGGAACCCGAGCGTTGGGTCCTCGTAGAGCACGTGCAGGCCTTGCGGCGCTTCCTCTCCGCAGACTCGGCGGACGAACTCGCTATTTGCGAGCAGGCGCTCGAGCGCGAGGCGAACCCGCTCCCGCCCATTCGGGCCGGGATCGCTTGCCAGCGCCGCGCGGCAATCGGCGACAAAATCCGCAAGCTCGTATGCCATGGCGCGTCCTCCGCATTGGTGAGGCAAAACTTGGCGCATCCGCCGGGAGCGCGCCAGCACAATTTGTGGAGCGAGCAGCAAGACGCGACGCTCCGCGTGATGCACGACAACGGGCGGGTGCACGGCGGCGGAGGGTACAGGGCGCCGCCGATGCCACGCCCAATCGGTGATCCTGCAGGACGCAGGTTCGGTCCGAGTTCCGCACCGTAGCGGGGTCTCTCGACGGTTCTCGGTCACTCGCCAGCGGGTGTCGCGGGCAGCCGCGCAGATGGTTATTGTTTGGTTAATTTTCTGCTGGCGTTCACTTCGTGTCCGCCAGGCGTTCACGGATTTCGGTAACGCGCAACCGGCGAAACGGGACGTGAACAATCGCTATTTGACCTACGATCGCAGCCCTGGATACGGACATCGGGTCCGCCTCGCAGGCTCGCCCGTAGGCGTCGCAGGAGCCATGCCGTTGACCATCGAACAGCGGCCGACGATCCTGACGCGCGGCCATGTGCCCGAGTGTTCAAGTTTTGCGGAAAGCTGAGGCATGGCCTCCGCACAGCGTCGTTCTCCGGATGCATGCACGGCGACGTTACACTTGGCAGACCCACCGTCTTCGGGGTGCCGTTCATGAAGTTCACGCTGACCTACGAAGGGTCGCTGCCGCCTTCGGCGAACAAGCCGAAGAACAAGGAAAAATGGGCGATCCGCCAAGCGTTTCATCCGCAGTTGAAGACCTATGGACCAGCCATCCGGGACTCATCGAAGCATTTGAGGACAGGCATTTTCCCAAACATGGCGGAGCCATGATTATGCAAACCCATCACCTCTATCCCGGCCCGATCACGGGATTGGTTCCGCCTGATCAGCGAATCGGTGAGCAGTTTGATCTGTGCGAATCGATTGACAAGCACGGTGCGTGGTTCAGGCCGCTGGTTAGAGAGTCATTCGCCCTGCATTGCGGGCTTATTGACGGTCGCATCAAGACGCTGGTTGACGCACTTACCATGCCCAGCACGTCGAACAGGTCTTTAAGCCCCCTGCCGGGGCCGCGGGATCAAGTGCAGCAGATCCGATTTTCTGCCTGTTGGAAGAGGATTCAATGGTCTCAGGATTGGAGGTAGAGAGCGAGCACCTACTTTCCGACCAAGGGCATCCGGCAGACTACGCGAAGCTCATGATCGAAGTGGATGTGCGGTTACGCAGAGCAGCAATTTATAACCTGTCATTTCTTGGGTGAGGGCCGCTTCGTGACCTTATCGAACGCCCGATCAAACGCCTCTCGGCTCTCGTCAGCCCTCGCGTGCAGTGTCAATGAACTGCTTCGACTCGGCCGGATCGTCGGGGAACCACGCGGTTTTCATGCTGCACCGGAGCATCCGCTGAATTTGGCGGGTCGAGATGCGATCCGGCACACGCAAAACATCCGAAGGGAGTCCCGATGCTGCACAATCCGCCGGCCGATCCAGGTCCCTATGGTTTCGGACCAGCGGTTTCGGCGCGCCGGGCACCCGCGTACGAAACGCGCCAGATCGTCCCGCCGGTGTCATCGGCCACGAGCAGCGAACCGTCTTTCGTAACCGCAAGGGCCGCGGGGCGGCCCCAGACCTCGGCCCGCTGCTCGCCGGAGGCCCAGAAGCCGGCCATGAAATTCTCGTAATAGCCTTCCGGGCGACCGTCGCGGAACGGAACCCGCACCACCTTGTAACCGGTCGGCTCGGAGCGGTTCCAAGAGCCTTTCAGGGCCACGAACGCATGGCCCTTGTAATCGGGCGGGAACTGATCGGCATCGTAGAACACGAGATCCAACAGCGAAGAATGCGCCTCGAACAGCAGATCGGGGACGATCGTCGCCTTCACCTTTTCGGGAGCCAAGCTTGCGAAACCGGGCTGAGGATGCGGGCCGTTGTAGGCGTAGGGCCATCCGTAGAACCCGCCTTCCTGCACGCGCGTGAGATAATCGGAAGGCAGTAGGTCGCCGAGGCCGTCCCGCTCTTGGACCACGGCATAAAGTTCGCCGCTCTGCGGGTGAAACGCCATCGCGGTTGCGTTGCGCATCCCGGACGCGAACGTGATCTGGTTGGAGCCGTCGGCATCGAAGCGCTGGATCGTCGCCTTCGGCTCGGGCTCGGCGCCGAGATTGCCGGAGGAGCCGACGCCCACGAACAACGCCCCGGTCTTCGGATCGATGACAAGATGGCGGTTCTGATGGCCTTGCACGATGCCGAACACGCCCTTGCGGGTGATCAGCTGCGCGCCGTAGGCGCCCGGCACCGGCTTGCGCTGCTCCGGCGGGACCTGTTCGACCCGCTGCTGCTCGCTGCGGCCCGCGCGCAGCGCGCCGAGCTGATGGGGCACCCGCCAGATGCCGTCCTGATCGGCGATCAGCACGTAGCCGTCGCGCCAGGCGAGCCCGTACGGCCGGTTGAGATCTTCGACATGACGGTCGATGAAATCCGCACGCCCGCCGCCGCTCGTGTCGCGTAGCAGCGTCAAATAACCCGCGCTCTGCTCGGCCACGAGCACATCGCCGTTCGGCAGCACCAGCAAGCGGCGCGGATGCGCAAGCCCGGACGCAAACAGCGTCACGGTGAAGTCCGGCGGGACCTGCGGTACTTGACCGTTGTAGCCGAGGATGAGCGGACGATTGGTCACGATGGCGCCGGTCTTGGGCGGCGGCAGGCTTTCCGGATCGATTCGAAACGGCCTGCCGATCTCGTGCTGCGCGGCGAAGTTCTCTTTCAGTGTGTCGGCGCCCGCAGCAGGCTGGGTGGGCTTCTGTTCCTGACCGAGAGCCGCAAAGATAGGGCTCGCTGCGACGAGAATTGCGGTCGCAAGAAGTCTAAGCAATCGGATTGCCATGGCGGTCCGCGTTCCAGTGGTTGCTGGCCGGAAACGCAGACCACCGACCCTGGGTTTCCGGGAATGCAGTCGCTCTCGCATCGGGCCGTTCCGCGGCCAAGTCGGCCGCGTTACGGCATTCAGCGTCACCCGATGCGCACCAGCGCGCCGCCGTCGACCGGCAGCGCGACCCCGGTGATGAAATTCGCCTCGTCGGAGGCAAGAAAGAGCGCCGCATTGGCGATGTCCCACGCAGTGCCCATACGATGGCGCAGCGGCACGCGGCGGTCGCGCTCGGCGGCGACTTCCGCCCGGCTCTTGCCGCTCACGCGCGCGCGGGTGTCGACCGCCATTGGGGTGTCCATCAGCCCGGGCAGGATGACGTTGGCGCGGATACCGAACTCGGCATTCTGGATCGCGACCTGCTGGGTGAAGGCGATCATCGCCGCCTTTGTGGCCTTGTAGGCGACGTAAGGATAATGCTCCCAGGCCGCGACCGAGGAGATGTTGAGGATCACGCCCGAGCGCTGCTCGCGCATGACGGGCAGCGCATGTTTGGCGGCCATCACGGCGCCGCGCAGATTGATCGCGCAGATCCGGTCGAACGCTTCCTCGGAGATCTCGGCAAGCGGCGCGTCGCCGCCCCCGATGCTCACGCCGACGTTATAATGCAGGATATCGAGGCGGCCCCAGCGCCGCCGCGCCTCGGCGACGGCGGCCGCAAGGGTGGGCTCGTTCGTCACATCCGCCTCGAATGCGGCGCACGCGCCGCCGTCTTTGGCCACCAACCCCGCGGTCTCCTCCGCCGAGGCGAGGTCGCGGTCGACCGCGAGCACCTTCGCGCCCTCCTGGCAGAAGCGCAGCACGGTGGCGCGGCCGTTACCCATGCCTTCGCCGGGACTCTGGCCGGCCCCGACCACGATCGCGATTTTTCCGGCAAGGCGCATGGCGAACCTCGGTCGATCCCGACGGCGAGCTTAGCCGATTTTTCGGCGGCACCTGCGCGGCTTGACTTGTCCGGCTCGCCCGGCTTCCACTCGCGCTGGCAACGGCACTGCAGATGCCGGCCGGCTCCGGGAGGAACTCATGCTCGAAAACCGATCGCGATGTCCGGCTGGGCAACGGCCGCTCGCTGACGGAAACCAGCATGGGCGGGCGCCGGTGCTGCGCCGCGTGTCGTCCATCCTCGCTCGTATCGCCGCCGTCGCAATGATGGGCGCCTGCTTCGCGGCACCGGTCACGGCGGCCAAGAAGGACAACGCGCTCCGCGTCGCCGACGAGCAGGTGCTCGACAACGCCGATCCGTATTTCAACAACGTGCGCATCGGCGTGATCCTGTCGCAGCAGGTCTGGGACACGTTGATCTACCGCGATCCCAAGACCAACGAGTACAAGGGCCAGCTTGCGACTTCGTGGAAATGGATCGATCAGAAGACGCTCGAGCTCGAACTGCGCCGGGGCGTCAAATTCCACAACGGCGCCGCCTTCGATGCCGATGACGTGGTCTATACGCTCAACTTCGTCGCCAAGCCGGAGAACAAGGCGGTCACGCAGACCAACGTCAACTGGATCGATCACGCCGAAAAGCTGGATGCTTACCGCGTGCGCATCGTCACGCGACGGCCGTTTCCGGTCGCCATCGAATATCTGTCGGGCCCGATCGTGATCCATCCGCACGAGTATTACGCGCAGGTCGGACCGCAGGGCATGAACCAGAAGCCGGTCGGCTCGGGCCCGTATCGGGTCGTCGAGCACGCCTTCGGCAAGTACATCCGTCTCGCGCGCAACCCGGACTATTACAAGGACGGCCCCAAGCCGCAGCCGCAGATCGAGACGGTCGAGCTGCGCTTCATCCCGGACCGCCAGACGCAGGTCGCCGAGATGCTCTCGGGCGGGCTCGATCTCATCAAAAACGTCGCGCTCGACCAGGCGGAGCAATTACGCGGCGTACCGAGCCTGCAGGTCGTATCCGCGGAAATCATGCGCTACGCGTTCCTGCAGATGGATTCGACCGAGCGGACGCTGGCGCCGCAGCTGCGCGACCTGCGCGTGCGCAAGGCCATCATGCATGCGATCGATCGCGAAGCCATGGTCAAGTCGATCGTGGGGGCGGCCTCGCGCGTGCTCAATGTGCCATGCTTCCCCTCGCAATTCGGCTGCAGCGACGAAGCCGCACCGCGCTACGCCTACGACCCCGCGAAGGCCAAGCAGCTGCTGGCCGAAGCCGGCTATCCGAACGGCTTCGATATCGAGCTCTACGGTTACCGCGAACGCGATCAGGTGGAGGCGATCATCGGCTATCTGCGCGCGGTCGGCATCCGCGCCAACCTGCATTACCTGCAGTACGCCGCCTACCGGGACGCGGTGCGCGCCGGCAAGGCGCCGCTCGCGGTCTGGACGTGGGGCTCGTTCTCGATCAACGACATTTCGGCTGGGGTCTCGGTGTTCCACAAATTCGAAGCCGACGACACCGCTCGCGATCCGGAGGTCCGTGACTTGATGGAGCGCGGCGATTCCGTCGTCGATCCGCAGGAACGCAAGGCGGCCTACACCAAGGCGCTCGGGCTGATCGCCGAGCGCGCGGAGGTGCTGCCGCTCTACTCGATCCCGACCTTCTACGTCGCCGCCAGGGATCTGGCGTTCGTCGCCTATCCGGACGAGGTGCCGCGGTTCTGGGAGATGCACTGGAAATGACCGCGAAGCGGTCATCCCGGCCAAGCGCTCTCGCATCTCATGCGAGAGCGCGCGAGCCGGGATCCATGAACACCGCGTCGATCGCGGCGAGACGGTCGTGGTCATGGGTTCCGGGTTCGCGCCTGCGGCGCGCCCCGGAACGACGGCGGTACGGCGGTTCACGATTGCTTGGGCTTTCCGCATGCTCAGCTTCGCGCTGAAGCGGCTCGGCCTAGCGGTCCTGGTCGCGGTCGCGGTTTCCGCGCTCGCGTTCCTGCTGCTGCGGGCTTCCGGCGACGTCGCGACCGCGCTCGCCGGCGAGGGCGCCCGTGCCGCGGACATCGAGACGATCCGCCAGGCCTACGGCCTCGATCGCCCGCTCGTCGCGCAATATGCCGACTGGATCGGCAAGATGGCGCACGGCGATTTCGGCCAGTCGCTCTACTTCAAGACCGACGTGCTCGCGCTCATCCGCGACAAGCTCCCCACCACCGCTTTGCTCGCGCTGTTCTCGCTGCTGTTCGCGTTGGCGATCTCGATACCGCTCGGCATTCTTGCCGCGCTGCACCCCAACAGCTGGATCGACCGCGCCTGCCTGGCGCTCGCGGTGGTCGGCCAGGCGCTGCCGAATTTCTTCTTCGCGCTGATCCTGATCCTGTTGTTCGCCGTGATGTTCCCGGTGTTTCCCGTTTCGGGCAGCGAGTCCTGGGCGAATTTCGTCCTGCCCTCGATCGCGCTCGGCTATTACGTCGCGCCGCCGTTCATGCGTCTGGCGCGGGCCGGCATGATCGAGGTGCTCGCTTCCGATTACATCCGAACCGCCCGCGCCAAGGGGCTGTCGGGCGCCAGCATCGTGCTCAAGCACGCGCTGGTGAACGCGCTGGTGCCGATCGTGGCGCTCGCCGCGGTGCAACTCGGGTTTCTGCTCGGCGGCTCGGTCGTGATCGAGACGGTGTTCGCGCTCGATGGGCTCGGCTATCTGGCCTATCGGTCGATCAGTCACCTGGATCTGCCGGTCACGCAGGCGATCGTGACCTTGCTGTCGTTCATCTATGTCGGCCTGACGCTCGGCGCCGATCTCGTCAATGCCTGGCTCGATCCGCGCATCAGGGTGGGATGAATGACGGAAGTCGCCGCGCTGCCGCTGGTCGAACTCGTCGGACCGTCGCCGCGCACGCTGCTGCGCCGGCGCTTGTGGGGGCACAAGGGCCTCCGGATCGGCGCGGCACTCCTGGCGCTGATCGTGGTCGTTGCGCTGCTCGCGCCGGTGCTGGCACCGCACGATCCCTATGCGCAGGATCTCGGGCGGCGGCTCATTCCCCCGATCTGGTATCAGAAGGGGACCTGGGCCCACCTGCTCGGCACCGACAATCTCGGTCGCGATTATCTCTCGCGCGTCATCTACGGCGCCCGCATTTCGCTCCTGATCGGCGCCTGCGTGATGGTGATCTCCGGAATGATCGGAACGACGCTCGGGCTTGCGGCCGGCTATTTCGGCGGCCGCGTCGATGCCCTGGTGATGTTCGCGACCACGGTGCGGCTCGCCATGCCGCTGATTCTCGTCGCGCTCGCGGTCGTGGCGACGGTCGGCGGCTCGCTGTGGGTCGTGGTTCTGGTGCTGGGCCTGCTCAAATGGGACCGCTTCGCGGTCGTGATGCGAGCTGCGACCCAGCAGGTCCGCGGCCTCGAATATGTGGCGGCGGCGGAATGCGTCGGCGCCTCCACGCTGCGCATCGTCGTCGGCGAGATTCTCCCTAACGTGCTGCCGCATCTGATCGTGGTCGCGACGGTGGAGGCCGCGAGCGCGATCCTGCTCGAGGCGGCGCTGTCGTTCCTCGGGCTTGGCGTGCAGCCGCCGCTGCCCTCCTGGGGGCTCATGATCGCCGAAGCCAAGGTCTACATGTTCTTCTCGTTCTGGCTGATCGCGATTCCCGGCACCGCGCTCGCGATCCTGGTGCTCGCCATCAACATGCTGGGCGACGGCATCCGCGACGTCACCGCGCCCGCGGGCGGAAAGGCCTGACATGGCGCTGCTCGAGGTCGACGGGCTCTCGGTCGACATCGAAACGCCGCGCGGGGCGCTGCATGCGGTGCGCGACGTGTCGTTCCGCATCGAGCGCGGCGAAACGCTGTGTCTCGTCGGCGAATCCGGCTGCGGCAAATCCATGACCGCGTTCGCGCTGATGGGCTTGCTGCCGACGACCGCGCGCCGCAGCGTGCGCGGCTTCCGGTTCGAGGCGGAGGATCTCACAACGGCGGCGCCGGCGCGGCTCTCCGCGCTGCGCGGCGACCGAATGGCCATGGTGTTCCAGGAGCCGATGACCGCGCTCAATCCCGCCTACACCATCGGCGATCAGCTCGCGGAAGTGCATCGGCGCCACAAGCGCTCGAGCCGGCAGGCGGCGCGCGAGCGCGCGGTCGAGCTGATGGAAAAGGTCGGCATCACCGCCGCCGGCAAGCGGCTCGGCCAATTCCCGCATCAGCTCTCGGGCGGCCTGCGCCAGCGCGTGATGATTTCCATGGCGCTGATGTGCGGGCCGGCACTGCTCATCGCCGACGAGCCGACCACCGCGCTCGACGTGACGATCCAGGCGCAAATTCTCCGGCTGCTCGTCGATCTGCAACGCGATCTCGGCATCGCCATGCTGCTGATCACGCATGATCTGGGCGTCGTAGCCCGCACCGCGCACCGCGTGGCCGTGATGTATGCGGGCGAGATCGTGGAATCCGGAACCGCCGCTTCGGTGTTCCGGATGCCGCGGCACCCCTACACGCGCGGCCTGATGGCTTCGATTCCGGTGCCCGGCAAGACGCCGCCAGGCGCGCGCCTCGGTGCCATCCCGGGCGTGGTGCCTTCGCTGATCGGCGAGGTACGCGGCTGCGCGTTCCGCGAGCGTTGCGCGCATGCGACCGCGATCTGCGCCGCGCCGGTCGCGGTACGTTCCGAGGCCGGGCACGATTGGCGTTGCGTGCTCGAGGCGCATCCGGTTGCGGCATGAAAGGCTTGATCGAAGCTTGCGGCGTCTCGCGCGAGTTCCGTCTCGGCCGGCGGCTGTTCACGGCCAAGCCGGTGATCCGCGCCGTCGTCGACGTCGATCTCACGGTGTCGACAGGAGAGGTCCTCGGCATCGTGGGAGAATCTGGTTCCGGCAAATCGACCTTCGGCCGGATGCTGCTCGGCCTGCTGGTACCGGACCGCGGCACGATCCGGGTGGACGGTCGCGACGTGAGAGAAATCGAGCGACGCGACTTGGCCCGGCTGATCCAGCCCGTGTTCCAGGATCCGTATTCCTCGCTCAATCCACGCAAGCGCGTGGCCGGGATCGTGGCCCTGCCGCTCGCGGTGCTCGGCGTCGGTACCGCCGCGGAGCGGCGCGCGCGGGCGATCGCCATGCTGGAGCGCGTCGGCCTGCCGCCCCGCTACGCCGACGTCTATCCCGGCGAGCTTTCGGGCGGGCAGCGCCAGCGCGTCGCCATTGCGCGCGCGCTGATCGTCGAGCCCAAGATCGTGCTGCTCGACGAACCGACTTCGGCGCTCGACGTTTCGGTGCAGTCGCAAATCCTCAACCTGCTACTCGATCTGCGCAACGATCTCGGCCTGACTTACGTCTTCATCAGCCACAATCTCGCGGTGATCGAGCATGTCGCGACGCGCGTCGCGGTCATGTATCTCGGCCGCATCGTCGAGGCCGCGGACCGCGAAGCGATTTTCGCCAACCCGCGCCATCCCTACACGCGGGCGCTGCTCAACTCCGTGCTCACGCCTGAGCCCGGTCTCGGCGTACCCGACACGGGCCTCGGCCTCGCGTTCCCGAACCCGCTCGAGCCGCCGTCCGGCTGTGCGTTTCATCCGCGCTGTCCCGATGCCGGTGCGCGCTGCCGGATCGAGACGCCGCGCGCGCTTCGCAACGGCGGGCTCGTCGCCTGCCATCTCCACGACAGAGGAACCGCGCTCGCATGAGCAGACAAGCCGCGATCAAGCACGCCGAAACCTATTTCGATTCCGGCGCCTTCAAGACCGACCTCGCGCGCCGCGTCGCGATCCCGACCGAGAGCCAGAACCCGGACCGCGCCGGCGAGCTCAAGCGCTATATCGAAGCCGAGATGGTGCCGGCGCTCGAAGCGCTGGGCTTCCGTTGCCGCCTGCTCACGCACGAAAAGGCCCGGGGCCCCTTCCTCGCCGCGGAGCGCATCGAGGCGGCGCAGCTGCCGACCGTGGTGTGCTACGGCCACGGCGACGTGATCCGCGGCCTCGAAGCCGGCTGGGCAAAGGGGCTCGCACCGTTCACGCTCATCGAGCAAGACGGCCGCTATTACGGCCGCGGGGTTGCCGACAACAAGGGCCAGCATACGATCGGCATCGCCGCGATGGGCGCGGTGCTCGCCGTGCGCGGCTGCCTCGGTTTCAACGCCAAATGGCTGATCGAGATGGGCGAGGAAACGGGCTCGGCTGGACTGCGCGAGGTCTGCGCCGAGCACCGCGCGCTGTTTGCGGCCGACGCGCTGATCGGCTCCGACGGTCCGCGCATATCGATCGACCAGCCGACGATCTATCTCGGCAATCGCGGCGCATATCCGATCGACCTGTGGATCGAGGCGCGCGAGGGCGGGCACCATTCCGGCAATTGGGGCGGGTTGCTCTCGAATCCGGCGATCGAGCTCGCGCATGCGATCGCCGCGATCGTCGGCCCGAGAGGGCAGATCAGAATTCCGCAATGGGTGCCGGACGGCATTCCGGATTCCGTCAAGCGCGCGCTCGCGGAGTGCGAAATCCATTCCGGACAGGGCAGTCCCGAAATCGATGCGGGCTGGGGCGAGCCCGGCCTGAAATCGGCCGAGAAGCTCTATGCCTGGTCCAGCTTCGAGATTCTGGCGATGAGCGCCGGCAATCCCGAGGCGCCGGTGAACGCGGTGCCGCCGCGCGCCTGGGCACGCGGGCAATTGCGCTTCGTGGTCGGCGTCGATCCGGACGAAATCATGCCGGCGCTGCGCCGCCATCTCGACCGCCACGGTTTTTCCAAGGTCGAGATCGCCAAAGCGCGCGACGAGATTTTTCGTGCGACCCGCCTCGACCCGGACAATCCTTGGGCGCAATGGGCAGCGGCCTCGATCGCGCGCACCGCCGGAAGAAAGCCCGCGATCCTGCCGAGCACGGGCGGCGCCTTGCCGAACGACGTGTTCGCCGAGCTGCTCGCCATGCCGACCGTGTGGGTACCGCATTCCTATCCGGGCTGCTCCCAGCACGCGCCGAACGAGCATTTGCCGCTGACGCTCGCCCGCGAAGGTTTGCGGCTGATGGCCGGACTCTATTGGGATCTCGGCGAGCCGGGCGTGCCGAGGAAAGCAGGCGCATGAGCGCGCCGCACTTTCGCGTGTCGTCCCGGGGCTCGAGCGAAGCGAGAGAGCCCAGGACCCATGGCCACCGGCCGTGCAATACTTTGCAATTCCGTGGCCCATGGGTTCCGGGTTCGCGGGCTCACCCCCGCGTCCCGCAATGAAGGGGGAGTCGCATGTTCATCGACGGTCTGTTTCGCGGCAAGCGAATCCTGGTGACCGGCGGCGGCACCGGGCTCGGCAGGGGCATGGTCGAAAAATTTCTCGCGCTCGGCGCCGAACTGATCATCTGCGGACGGCGCAAATCGGTGTGCGAGGAGACCGCGGCCGAGCTGATGCGAAAGCACGGCGGCAAGGTCGAGGGCTACGGCATCGACATCCGCGACGCAGCCGCGGTCGACACGATGGTCGACGATATCTTCTCGCGCGGCCCGCTCACCGATCTCGTCAACAACGCCGCCGGGAACTTCATCTCGCGCACCGAGGATCTCTCTCCCCGCGGCTTCGACGCGATCGCCAACATCGTGATGCACGGCACGTTCTACGTGACGCACGCGGTCGGCCGGCGCTGGATCGCGGCCAAGCAGCCAGGCAACGTGCTTTCGATCGTCGTCACCTGGATCCACAACGGCAGCCCGTTCGTGGTGCCCTCGGCGATGAGCAAGGCCGCGATCCATGCCATGACCATGTCGCTCGCCGCCGAATGGGGCCGCTACGGCATCCGCCTCAACGCCATCGCGCCCGGCACGATCCCCACGGAAGGCGCGGGCAAACGCCTCCGGCCGATCGAAGCGCCGGAGAGCCGTACCGAGCGCCCCAACCCGATGGGCCGCAATGGCCGCATCGAGGAGCTGCAGAATCTCGCAGCCTTCGTGCTCTCCGGCGGCTGCGACTGGCTCACCGGCCAGACCATCGCCTTGGACGGGGCGAATGCACTCGCGACCGGAGGCAATTTCTACGACCTGCGGCAATGGGGCGACGCGGAATGGAAAGCCGCCCGCGAGGCGATCCAACGCGTCAACGAAAAAGACAAGGCGGCGCGCAGCGCGTGAGGCTGCCGGGCCGCGCGCGCCACCGGAGAAATCGCATGTTTCCGGCGTTCCGACGCATCACCAACAAACGCATGGCGGACGGAAGATCGGCACTCGCCGAGGACATCGCGGTCGAGATCAACGACATCGGGCTTGCGGATTTTTGGACCACGACCACGATGCCGGCGCGCTGCGACCAGTTCGTCGCGTTCGGCGCGCAGCCGGCGCGGCTCGAGCCGCCGGCCTCCGGAACGATCTTGTACTTCGTCATTCCGCCACAGGGCGACATCTCGACGGAACAATACAAACAAGCGGTGAAGGCCATGTTCGCGGCCATGCAGGGCTCGCACTGCCAGGTCGATACCCGGCGCCACCCGGCCATGCACACGACACGGACCATCGACTGTGTCGTGCTGCTGCGCGGAGCCGTGTCGCTCTTGCTCGACGAGGGCGATGAAATTCCGGTGCGGCCGCTCGACGTGGTGATCCAGCGCGGCACCAATCATTATTGGGTCAACCGCGGCAGCGAGCCGGCGCTGCTGATGGGCGTGCTCGTCGACGCCGTTTTTTGAGCGGGGGGAAACATGATCGATCGGCAATTCGTGGAACGGATGTCCCAATACAATCGCTGGCAAAATCAGAACCTCTACGGCTGCGCCGACCGGCTCTCCGATGAAGACCGCAAGCGCGAGCGCGGCGCTTTCTTCGGCTCGATCCATGGCACGCTCAATCACCTCTTGTGGGGCGATCGCATCTGGATGCACCGCTTCGCCGGCACGCCAAAGCCGGCGGGCGGCATCAAGGAGTCGACCGGGCATCATCCGGACTGGCAGGAGCTCAAACGCGAGCGCGAAGCATTCGACGAAATCATTGTGCGATGGGCGAAAGCGCTCGATCCGCGCTGGCTCGAGGGCGAGCTGACCTGGTTCTCGGGCGCGGCCCAGAAGGAGCTCACGCGCCCGGCATGGGTTCTCGTGACGCATTTCTTCAATCACCAGACCCATCATCGCGGCCAGGTGCATTGCATGCTCACCCAATGCGGGATTCGCCCGGGCGACACCGATCTGATGATTCTGCCGGCAAGCGCGTGAGCTCGTTCGCGGGGAAATTTGGGCCGGCGTGCGAGCGTGCGTGCATCCTCGCGGCGCCGGGCGGCGGCGCAAGTCTGCTCGCGGGCAGGAGAAACCGATGAAGACCGGTGCACGCAATCTGATCACGGACGTTGCAGGCCTGCAGGTCGGCAACGCCGAGGATGCTCGCCTGCGCTCCGGTATCACGGCGATCGTGTTCGAGAACGGAGCCGTCGCGGCCGTCGACGTGCGCGGCGGCGGTCCCGGCACGCGCGAGACCGACCTGCTCGCGGCGGAAAACACCGTGCAGAGCGTCGATGCGGTGGTGCTGTCGGGCGGCTCGGCGTTCGGGCTCGATGCCGCGGGCGGCGTGCAAGCGCGACTGCGTCAGCAGGGCCGCGGTTTCGTCATCGGGCCGGCGCGGGTGCCGATCGTGCCCGGCGCGACCATGTTCGATCTGCTCAACGGCGGCGACAAGGACTGGGGTCTGTTTGCGCCCTATCGCGAGCTCGGGGTCGCGGCGGTCGACGCCGCCGCGCGCGACTTCGCGATCGGCAGCGCCGGCGCCGGCTTCGGCGCGACGACGGCCGATCTGCGCGGAGGTCTCGGAAGCGCCTCGGCGGTCTCGCCGGACGGGTACACGGTCGGCGCGCTCGTCGTCGTGAACGCCGTCGGCCAAGTTACCGTCGGCGAAGGCCCGCATTTCTGGGCGGCGCCCTACGAGATCGGAACGGAGTTCGGCGGCCTCGGCTCGCCCGCCAAGCTCGCGCCCGACGCGCTCGCGTTCCGTACCAAGGGCCATCCGGCCGGCAACACCACGATCGCCCTCGTCGCAACCGATGCCGCGCTCACGAAGGCGCAGGCGCGTCGGCTCGCCGTCACCGCGCAGGACGGGCTTTCGCGCGCGATCCGTCCCGTGCATACGCCGCTCGACGGCGACACGGTTTTCGCGGCCGCGACCGGGGCGCGGCCGCTCGCCGATCCGGTCTGGGCGCTGGCATTTCTGGGCGCGCTCGCGGCCGACGTGCTGGCGCGGGCGGTCGCGCGCGGCGTCTACGCGGCAGCCTCGAGCGCCGGTCTTGACGGCATGCCGCCTGCCTGGCGCGACCGGTTCGGGGGTTGAGCGACCGGGCGCGCGGCGCGTGTTGCTAGCGAGCCGTCGTTTCCGCGAACAAGTCGAGTGAGCCGGCCTCGCCGAGAACGGCTGCGCGCTCTCCTGGCGGCATCAATCGGCTCACGCGGTCCTGGCCGAGCGAGAACAAGGGCGTGAACCGCGGCAGCTCTCGATCCTCCGCAAGGGCTAGCCAGCGATTGTCGAGCACAAGCCAGCGTCCGTCGAGCCGCACGGTGACCACCGCGTGGTTCTCGTGGACTCTCGCGTCACGGATGATGATGAGACGCAGATCCTGGTCGGGCACGCCCGTCTGCCGAAGCGCGACGTATTTCGCTACGGCATAGTCCTTGCAATCTCCGATCTCTGCCGCGAGCGCCGAAAGTGGACCGCGCCAGGCATCTTGCGCTCTGGATCGGGCAAAACGACTGCGTGGTCGAATGGCGAGATTGATAGATCGGTTCACCTCGCCGATGCGGGCGCGACCTTGCAGCGCGCGAGCCCGGTCGATGATCGTCAGCAAGAACGTGGCTGCAGCAGATCGGCAATCGAAGCGATCGGCTCGGCAGCGGTCCAAAAGCTGTTCATCCCGCTCGCAGCTGGAAACCAGCCTCGGGGTCAGGCTGCTGAACCGCACGTCGCGGCGGTTCGCGATGACCGACGCCGGCGAAGAATTCTATCGCCACGCGGTGATGATGTTGCGTGAGGCCGAAAAGGCGGAGACCGCCATCCGCCACCGGCTGGTCGAACCGACCGGCGCCGTGCGCTGTACCGCGGCGGTCGCCACCATGCAGTTCGCGATGCGCGACATGGTGGCAGACTTTCTGATCCGCTATCCCAAGGTCAATGTTGTGGCGCATGCGACCGACCAGAATGTCGACATCGTCGGCGAGAATTACGATATCGCGATCAGAGCCCATACGGACCCTCTCCCGGATTCGAACCTGGTACAACGGACGCTGACGCCAGCGCCCTGGTTCCTGTTCGCGGGCTCGGCATATCTCGATGCAAATGGAACACCGCGAACGCCCCAAGATCTTCGCAGCCACCCTTCGCTGTTCATGATGCGGACGGGGGTCGCTCCCGTGTGGCGGCTTCGTCGGTCGAGCAGCGCAAAGGCGGTGATCGTGGCCCTGACGCCCCGCCTCATGAGCGACGACATGATCGGCCTAAAGCAGGCGGCGATCGCAGGCCTCGGCCTTATCGCGCTGCCCGGCTACGTCTGTCGCGACGAAGTTCGATCCGGAGCACTGCGGCGGGTATTGCCTGCCTGGCTCGCCGGCGATTCGACGATCACGGCTCTCGTTCCGTACCGGAAGGGCCTTCTGCCGTCGGTCCGCGTGTTCATCGATCACCTTGCAGCCGAGTTTCCGAAAGCGGTGCTGATATGAATGGGCCGGAGCAGTTCTCCTGCGTCGCGGAATATCTGTCGCCTCGCCCCGATGGGTTCATGTCGGAGTTGGATCATTTGCGCCGAAGGACGCGGGGTGCCCGACGGATGTCGGGAATACCCCAAAACCGGCCTTGAATTTTGAAACCGGGGCGTTGAGAAGTTTGCCTGCTACGGCATGCCTACGGGGTGCCTAAGAGACCAACCGATTTCGACTAAGCACTTGAGTAATTGGTGGAGCCAGGGGGAGTCGAACCCCCGACCTCTTGAATGCCATTCAAGCGCTCTCCCAACTGAGCTATGGCCCCGCCAGGGATCAGGAATCAGTAATCAGGAAAGCAACGCCGCCATCGACATTCGCCCCTTCCACTGATTACTGACCTCTGTCCCTGAAAATCATCTCTCCTCGTCGTCCTCGATGCCCTCGCCGATGATGTCGGTCACGTCCTCCTCGTCCTCCTCCTCGGGCACGATGAAGGCCGCGTCGTCGAGTGCCTCGTCGTCGACCTCGACTTCCTCCTCGCCGCCTTCCGCGGCGGGCGCACTCGTGCCCTCGGTCTCCTTCTCGGCCTCTTCGAGCGAGATCAGCTCGGCCTCCGCGGTCTCCGGGACCGTGACTTCTTCCTCCGCGGCGGCGGCGGCGGCGGGCGCAACGGGCGCAACGGGCTCCGGCCGAGCGCGCGCGGCAACCGGCGGCACGAACACGGTCTCGCATTTCGGGCAGACGATCGGATCCTTGCTGAGGTCGTAGAACTTTGCGCCGCAATTGGCGCACAGCCGCTTGGTGCCGAGCTCGGGTTTTGCCACGTCCGAAATCCTTGAAACTTGCCCGCTTGGGCGGTGCTTCCCTTGGCGACTTGCTCGCGGGCTGTCAATAGCGCCGGGCGTCCCGTTTGGGCTGCCGCGAGGGGGCCGTGCCGAAGGCCGACGATGCGCCGTCCGCGGGCTTTTGCCGCCAAAACCGAGCCGCAGACATGGGAGCGGGGCCGAGATGACGCAAGGCAGGCGCGCATGCTACGAGCGCGCGCGATGCGTCCGATCGGCCGCCGCCCTCCGACTTCCCCGCTCAGCGCGCGCAAAAGCCGGCCGCTGAAAGGCCGCCTGCGCGTGCCGGGAGACAAATCGATCTCGCACCGGGCGCTGATCTTGGCGGCGCTCACCGTGGGCGAAACCCGCATTTCCGGCCTGCTCGAAGGCGAGGACGTCTTGCGCACGGCGGATGCGCTGCGCGCGCTCGGTGCGCGGCTCGAGCGCACCGGCGAGGGTGCCTGGTGCGCGCACGGGGTCGGGGTGGCGGGATTTGCGCAACCGGCAAAGCCGCTCGATCTCGGCAATTCCGGCACCGGCTGCCGGCTTCTGCTCGGAGCCGTCGCGGGCGCACCGATCGCCGCGAGCTTCGACGGCGATGCCTCGCTGCGGAAACGTCCGATGCGCCGCGTGCTCGACCCCCTGGAGCGCATGGGCGCGCAGGTGGTCTCGGTCGCGGACGGGGGACGGCTGCCGCTCACCCTGCGCGGCGCGCTCGATCCGATCCCGATCGTCTACGAGCCGCCGGTTGCCTCCGCGCAGCTCAAATCCGCGGTGCTGCTCGCGGGGCTTGCGGCGCCGGGGGAAACCTGCGTGATCGAACGCGAGGCGACGCGCGACCATACCGAGCGCATGCTGCGCCATTTCGGCGCCGACGTGCGCGTCGAGCCGCTCGGCTCGCATGGCCGTCGCGTGACGCTGAAGGGCGAGGCCGAGCTCGTGCCGCAACCGATCGCCGTGCCGGCCGACCCTTCGTCCGCGGCGTTTCCTCTGATCGGGGCTCTGCTCGTCCCGCGCTCCGAAATCATTCTTGAAGGTGTCATGATGAACCCATTGCGCGCCGGCCTCGTGGTGACGTTGCGCGACATGGGTGCGGATATCGAAGTCCTCGATCGCCGCAGCGAAGGCGGCGAAGAGGTGGCAGACCTGCGTGTGCGCGCGAGCACGCTGCGGGCGATCGAGGTTCCGCCGGAACGCGCGCCGAGCATGATCGACGAATATCCGGTGCTCGCGGTTGCGGCCGCATTCGCGCAGGGCACCACTCGGATGCGCGGCCTCGCCGAGTTGCGTGTCAAAGAGTCCGACCGCCTCGCCGCGACGGCGGCCGGGCTTCTCGCGAACGGGATCGAGGCCGAAATCGCCGGCGACGATCTCATCGTGCACGGCAAGAGCCTTGTGCCCGGCGGCGGCAGCGTTACGACCCACATGGACCACCGCATCGCCATGGCGTTCCTGGTCATGGGCCTCGCAAGCAAGGAACCGGTCGCGGTCGACGACACTGCATACATCGCGACGAGCTTTCCGGAATTTTTCAATCTGATGGGCGGCCTCGGGGCGCAGTTCGGCTGATCCGGCGCCTTGCAACTTCGGTCCCGGGCATGTTCAAGATGGCCGCCGGCCGCGCCCGGCTCGGCCGTCACTCGGCAACCGGAATGATCATCGCCATCGATGGGCCCGCCGCATCCGGCAAGGGAACGCTCGGCAAACGGTTGGCGGCTCATTTCGGTTTGCGCCACCTCGATACCGGCCTGCTGTACCGCGCGGTCGCCAAGGCGTTGCTCGATGCCGGTCATCCGTTGGCGGATCGCGCGAAAGCGCTCGCAGCCGCCGAGGCGCTCGATCCGGTGCGCCTCGACGAACGTACGCTGAAAACCCACGCGATCGGCGAATCGGCCTCGATCGTCTCCGCCTATCCGGAGGTGCGTGCGGCGCTCGTCGAATTGCAGCGCAATTTTGCGAAAATGCCGCCCGGAGCCGTGCTCGACGGGCGCGACATCGGCACGGTGATCGCGCCCGATGCGCAGGTGAAGATCTTCTTGACCGCGAGTGCCGCTGAGCGGGCGCGCCGCCGCGTCGCCGAGCTCTCGCGCACGGGCGAGACGGCCGACGAGGCGGCCATTCTCGCCGACATCGAGCGCCGCGACGAGCGGGACCGCAGCCGGGCGGTCGCCCCGCTCAAACCCGCAGCCGACGCGCACTTGCTCGACACCACGCATTTGGATATAGACGCAGCCGTCCGGGCCGCCATCGCGATCGTGGAGGCGGCCCGGACCGAATAACCGAAAACGCACGGGTTTCACCGCCGGATTTCGGCAAGCCGGATCGGCGGGAAACGCGGCGCGCGTTCGGCGTTTTCGCATCACGCGTCCGCGCCGATGCGCGTGGCCGGACGAAAGCAATATCGTCCCGACCGTTCGGATGATCGGGCCGGCCCGCCGCAAAAATTCGGCGGCAGCCAAGGATCTGCGGGGTCTTTGGCCCGAACGGTACGGATGCAACACCAGCCGCCGGTCACCCGTCAGGAGATTGCATGGCCACCGCCACCGCCGCCACCGTCCGAAGCGAGGAAAAATCCGTCGCGCCCTCGCGCGAGGATTTCGCCAAGCTGCTCGAAGAATCGTTCGATCACGGAAATCTGCAGGAAGGCTCCGTCATCAAAGGCACCGTCGTCGGCATCGAGAAAGACCTCGCGGTCATCGATGTCGGGCTGAAGACCGAGGGCCGGGTCCCGTTGCGGGAATTCTCCGGACCGGGCCGCCAGAGCGATCTCAAGATCGGCGACATCGTCGAGGTCTATCTCGAGCGGGTCGAGAATGCGCTCGGCGAAGCAGTGCTCTCGCGCGACAAAGCGCGGCGTGAGGAGAGCTGGAGCCGGCTCGAAAAGGCGTTCCAGGCAAACGAAAAAGTCCAGGGGATCATTTTCAATCAGGTCAAGGGCGGCTTCACGGTCGACCTCGACGGGGCGGTCGCTTTCCTGCCGCGCAGCCAAGTCGATATTCGCCCGATCCGCGACGTCACGCCGTTGATGAACGTCCCGCAGCCGTTCCAGATCCTGAAAATGGATCGGCGCCGCGGCAACATCGTGGTCTCGCGGCGCACGGTGCTGGAAGAGACCCGAGCCGAGCAGCGCCAGGAGCTGGTGCAGAACCTCGAAGAGGGCCAGGTCATCGACGGCGTGGTCAAGAACATCACCGATTACGGCGCCTTCGTCGATCTCGGCGGCATCGACGGCCTGCTGCATGTCACCGACATCGCCTGGCGGCGCGTCAATCACCCGACCGAGGTGCTCAACATCGGCCAGCAGGTCAAGGTGAAGATCATCAAGATCAACCACGAGACCCACCGCATCTCGCTCGGCATGAAGCAGCTGCTGGACGATCCGTGGCAGGGCATCGAGGCGAAATTCCCGGTCGGCGCCCGCTACAAGGGCCGCGTTACCAACATCACCGACTACGGCGCGTTCGTGGAGCTCGAGCCCGGCATCGAGGGGCTGATCCACGTCTCGGAAATGTCCTGGACCAAGAAGAACGTCCATCCGGGCAAGATCGTGTCGACCTCGCAGGAGGTCGAAGTCCAGATCCTGGAAGTCGATCCGGTCAAGCGGCGCATCTCGCTCGGCCTGAAGCAGACGATGCGCAATCCGTGGGAAGCGTTCGTCGAGAAGCACCCGGTCGGCTCGGTGGTCGAGGGCGAGGTCAAGAACAAGACCGAGTTCGGCCTGTTCCTCGGGCTCGACGGCGACGTCGACGGCATGGTGCATCTCTCCGATCTCGACTGGAAGCGCCCGGGCGAGCAGGTGATCGAGGAGTTCAAGAAGGGCGACCACGTCAAGGCGCAGGTGCTCGACGTCGACGTCGAGAAGGAACGCATCTCGCTCGGCATCAAGCAGCTCGAGGCGGATCCGTTCGCGGAGGCCGGCGATCTCAAGAAGGGAGCGGTCGTCACCTGCGAGGTGACCGAGGTCAAGGAATCCGGCATCGACGTGAAGATCGTCGGAACGGATTTCACCGCTTTCATCAAGCGCTCCGAGCTGGCCCGCGACCGTTCCGAGCAACGCCCCGAGCGCTTCGCGGTCGGCCAGAAGGTCGACGCCCGCGTCACTCAGTTCGACCGCCGCAGCCGCAAGGTCTCGGTCTCGATCAAGGCGCTCGAGGTCGCCGAGGAGAAGCAGGCGATCGCGCAATACGGCTCGTCGGACTCCGGCGCTTCGCTCGGCGACATCTTGGGCGCGGCGCTGAAGCAACGGGCGACCGAGAAGCCGGACAAATCCGACGAGACGGCCGGCGAAGACGAGACATAATTCGGATGACAGCCGGCGGAGCACGGGTGGCGGAACCGAGCGCCATCCCCGCGCTCGCCGGTTCGTCTTCCGGCTCGTGACAGGAGCACCCCGATGTCGCTCGATGCGGATTCCATCGTCGATCGCCGCCGGCTACGGCGCAAGCTGACGTTCTGGCGGGTGTTCGCGACGCTAGCCGTGATCGCCGCGGTGGTTGCGATCGGCGGCTATCTGTCGAGCTCGGGCGACAGCTTCGCGGAGCGGTCCGGCAACTATATCGCGCGCCTGAGCATCCAGGGGCTGATCCGCAACGATTTCGGCCGCGTCGAGGCGCTCGACAAGCTGGCGAAATCCCGCGCCCGCGCCGTGATCGTGCACCTCGACAGCCCGGGCGGCACCACCGCGGGAGCCCAGCAGCTCTATGGCGCGCTGCGCCGGGTCGTTGCCAAGAAGCCGACCGTAATCGTGGTCGATGGGCTCGCCGCGTCCGGCGCCTACATCGCCGCAATCGCCGCCGATCACATCATCGCCCAGGACACCTCGCTCACCGGCTCGATCGGCGTGCTGTTCCAATATCCCAACGTCGCCGATCTGATGAAAACTTTGGGCGTGAAAGTCGAGGAGATCAAATCCTCGCCGCTCAAGGCGGCACCGAACGGCTTCGAGCCGACCAGCCCGGAGGCGCGCGCAGCGATCGAGTCGATCGTCAAGGATTCGTACGCCTGGTTCCGCAGCTTGGTGCAGGATCGCCGCCAGCTCGATGCGGCCGCGCTCGACCGGGTCGCCGACGGGCGGGTCTTCACCGGCCGACAGGCGATCGAGCTGAAGCTCGTGGACGAACTCGGCGACGAGCAGACGGCGCTCGATTGGCTCGCCAGGGAAAAGCACATCGATCCCAAGCTCCGCATCGTCGACTGGCAGCTCAAGTCGCGGTTCGGCGACCTCGGTTTCCTGCACCTTGCCGCCGCTAAGGTGCTCGACGCCGCCGGATTGGGCGCATTCGCCCGCGCTATCCTCGAGTCGAGCGCGATGCAAGCACTCGAGCGCGCCAACCTTGACGGTGTTCTGGCCCTTTGGCACCCTTCCAGCGCGAATTGAGGCAGGCGTGCGGGGAGGCCCGTTTCGGCGTCGCGGGTGCCATGGGCGGCAAGTCGATGATCAAATCCGAGCTCGTCCAGCGCATCGCGGAGCAGAACCCGCATCTCTACCAGCGCGACGTCGAGAACATCGTGAACGCCATTCTGGGCGAGATCATCGCCGCGCTCTCCCGCGGCGATCGCGTCGAGTTGCGCGGCTTCGGCGCGTTTTCCGTCAAGCATCGGCCGGCGCGCACCGGACGCAACCCGCGCACGGGCGCACACGTTGCGGTCGAGCAGAAGAGCGTTCCGTTCTTCAAGACCGGCAAGGAAATGCGTGAGCGTCTCAATCGCGAAGGTTGAGTCGGTCGCTCCCGCCGGCTTCGCACGGGAAACATAACCGGGGCCGGTTGTTGTCGATTTCCCGCCCCGCTCGCCGGCGCCGAAGTGCGCGACCCACGAAGAGGATGCATGCTGCGGACGTTTCTCAAGTCGCTGATCCTCGTTCCGATCGCCGTCGTGCTGATCCTGTTCGCGGTCGCCAACCGGCAATGGACGGCCGTATCGCTCGATCCGTTCTCCGGGGATTCTCCGGTACTGGCGGTGCACTTGCCGCTGTTCCTGGCGATCCTGCTCACGCTGATCTTCGGGGTGGCCGTGGGCGGCGTCGCAGCCTGGATCGGGCAACGCAAGTGGCGCAGAGCCGCGCGGCGGCTCGAGGCCGAACTGCGCGGCTGCCGCGACCAGGTCGACGCGTGGCAGCGTCGCATCGAGGCTGAGCACACCGCGTCCACGGCAGTCGCCCCGTTGGCCTACCGGCCCCCGCCGGCGGCCTGACTGCCACGCGCCATGCAGATCATCGGCGGCGATGACATCGCCCGGGTGCTGACCTATCCCAGCCTGGTCGAAGCGCTGGAAGCGGCATTCCGCAACGAGATCGAGTTGCCGGTGCGCCATCATCATCGGATCGCGCAGCGCGCCGCCGACGCGACGCTGCTGATCATGCCGGCTTGGACCGAGGAATTTCTCGGATGCAAGCTGGTGACCGTGTTCCCCGGGAACGCCGAGCTCGACCGGCCCTCGGTCTACGGCACCTACCTGCTGATGTCGGGGCGGACCGGCGAGCCGCTCGCCGTGATCGACGGACGCGCGCTCACCGCGTGGCGGACCGCGGCCGCCTCGGCGCTGGCGGCGAAATATCTTGCGCGCGAGGATGCCGCGCACCTCGTGATGATCGGCGCCGGCGCGCTCGCGCCGCACCTCGTCCGCGCGCATGCCGGCGTGCGGCCGATCCGGCGCGTCAGCTTATGGAACCGCACGCGCCAGCGCGCGGAAACGCTGGCGTTCTCGCTGGTGTGGGACGGCTTCGAGGCCGCGGTCGGCGACGACCTCGAGCGGCTGGTGCGCGAGGCCGACGTCGTGTGCTGCGCGACCTTGGCGACGGCGCCGCTTTTGCGCGGCAAATGGCTCAAGCCCGGAACCCACGTCGATCTCGTCGGTAGCTTCCGGCCGGACATGCGCGAGGCCGACGACGAAGTTCTGCGGTGCGCCCGGGTGTTCGTGGACACGAGGGTCGCGCTCCAGGAGGCGGGCGACCTCGTCGATCCGATCCGGCGCGGCGTCATCGGCGCCGCCGATATCGAGGGCGACCTGTTCGATCTGTGCCGCGGCAAAATCGGCGGCCGCACCTCGGACGCGGAGATCACCCTGTTCAAATCGGTGGGGACGGCGCTCGAGGATTTTGCCGCCGCCATGCACGTTTGGCGAAGCTTGGGGCCTGGGTAGCTTCCCTTACGGACACGAGGGAAGCCGCCGTTCCGGAAAGCCGGGTGCGGGCCTGGCAAGACAAGGAAAGACAACCGATGTAGAAGCATCGCCATTCTGGGGCGCGGCCGCCACCCGCGACGCCTGCGCTGACCCTAACCCCGGGGTGGCGATCCGTGATCGGACCCAGGTGATGAACGGTTACGTTGTGGAAACCATGGCCACGTTGGTCAAAATCTGCGGGCTGAACAGGACCGAGAGCCTCGAAGCCGCCCTCGATGCGGGTGCGGACCTCGTCGGCTTCGTGTTCTTTCCGCCTTCGCCCCGTCACCTCGATGGCGAAATTGCGCGCGCCCTCGGGCAGCGCGTCGCCAGCCGCGCCCGCAAAGTAGCGCTGACCGTCGATGCCGACGATGCCTTGCTCGCGACCGTCATCGCGGTGCTCGAGCCCGATCTGCTGCAGCTCCACGGCCGCGAGCCGCCGGAACGCGTCGCCACGATAAAGCAACGGTTCGGACTGCCGGTCATGAAGGCGATCCATGTCGAGAGTTCCGCGGATCTGCTGATGGTGCCCGCCTATGCGGATGTTGCGGACCATCTGCTGTTCGATGCGCGCCCGCCGCAGGACGCGACGCGTCCGGGCGGGCTGGGCAATGCGTTCGACTGGACGCTGCTGCAGAACCTCGATCCCGACGTGCCGTTCCTGCTCTCGGGCGGGCTCGACGCCGGCAATGTCGCCGAGGCCCTTCGCGTGACGCGCGCGCGCGGGGTCGACGTGTCCTCGGGGGTCGAGCGCGCGCCGGGCCGCAAGGATCCGGACATGATCCGTGCCTTCGTTCGCGCGGTGCGCGAGGCGCCTGCGCACATCGGCGCGAATGCGGGAGGGGCGGCATGAACAAGCCGCAACCGAACACGTTCCGCGCCGGTCCCGACGAGCGCGGCCATTTCGGGATGTTCGGCGGCCGCTTCGTCGCCGAGACGCTGATGCCGCTCATCCTCGAGCTGGAGCAGGCATACGGGCAGGCCAGGGCGGACCCCGCCTTCCGGGCGGAGATGAACTCGTATCTCGAACATTATGTCGGGCGGCCGAGCCCGCTGTATTTCGCCGAGCGCACGACCGAGCACCTCGGCGGCGCGCGGATTTACTTCAAGCGCGAGGATCTCAACCACACCGGCGCCCACAAGGTGAACAACGTGCTCGGCCAGATCCTGCTGGCGCGCCGCATGGGCAAGCAGCGCATCATCGCCGAGACCGGTGCCGGCATGCACGGCGTCGCCACCGCGACGCTCTGTGCGAAATTCGGGCTCGAATGCATCGTCTACATGGGCGCGGTCGATGTCGAGCGGCAGCAGCCGAACGTGCTGCGCATGCGGGCTTTGGGCGCGGAGGTGCGGCCTGTCGAATCCGGATCGAAGACGCTGAAAGACGCGATGAACGAAGCGCTCCGCGATTGGGTGACGAACGTCGAGACGACGTTCTATTGCATCGGCACGGTCGCGGGCCCGCACCCCTATCCGATGATGGTGCGCGACTTCCAGGCGATCATCGGCGAAGAGACGCGCGTCCAGATGCTCGAGGCCGAAGGACGGCTCCCCGACAGCCTGATCGCCTGCATCGGCGGCGGCTCGAACGCCCTCGGCCTGTTCTATCCGTTTCTCGACGAGCGTCAGATCGAGATTTATGGCGTGGAGGCCGCCGGACACGGGCTTTCCAGCAGCCTGCATGCCGCATCGCTCGCCGGGGGTCGCCCCGGGGTGCTGCACGGCAACCGCACCTATCTGTTGATGGACGACGACGGCCAGATCAACGAGGCGCATTCGATCTCGGCAGGGCTCGATTATCCGGGGATCGGTCCCGAGCACGCGTGGCTTCACGAGGTCGGGCGTGTCACCTATCTGTCGGCGACCGACGAGGAGGCGCTCGCCGCGTTCGAGCTTTGCTCGAAGCTCGAGGGCATCATTCCGGCGCTCGAGCCGGCACACGCCTTGGCACGCGTGATGGATCTCGCGCCGCAGAAACCCAAGGACCACCTGATGGTGCTCAACCTGTCCGGACGCGGCGACAAGGACTTGGCGAGCGTTGCCGACCATCTGCAGCGGCGGCGCGCATGACGACCCGCATCGAGGCGCGTTTTGCGGCGCTCAAGCAGCAAGGCCGCGCCGCGCTGGTCACGTTCGTCACCGCCGGCGATCCGGACCCGGGGACCTCGCTCGAAATTCTCCGGGCGCTGCCGGCGGCGGGCGCCGACGTGGTCGAGCTCGGCATGCCGTTCACCGACCCGATGGCGGACGGACCCGCCATTCAGGCCTCTTCGCAGCGCGCGCTGCACGCGGGCCAGACGCTCGCAAAGACGCTCGCGATGGTGCGCGCCTTCCGCAGCGGCGACGATGCGACGCCGCTCGTGCTCATGGGTTATTACAACCCGATCTACGTCTATGGCGTCGAGCGGTTTCTGGCCGACGCCAAGGCTGCGGGCGTCGACGGGTTGATCGTGGTCGACCTCCCGCCCGAGGAAGACGACGAGCTTTGCATTCCGGCGCTCGGCGCCGGGCTCAATTTCATCCGGCTTGCAACGCCGACAACGGACGACCGCCGGCTCCCTGCCGTGCTCGCCAACACTTCGGGCTTCGTCTATTACGTCTCGATCACCGGAATCACCGGGGCGGCTGCGCCGGATACCCGGCGCGTGACCGACGCGGTCCGGCGCATCAAGCGTCACACTTCGCTGCCGGTCGCGGTCGGATTCGGGGTCAAAACGGCGAAGCATGCCCGCGCCATCGCGGCGGGGGCGGACGGAGTGGTGGTGGGTTCAGCGCTGGTCGAGGCGATCCGGGCCAGTCTCGATGCGGCCGGCAAAGCCAGTGCGCATACGCTGCCGGCAGTTCGCGATCTCGTCGCCAACTTGGCAGCCGGTGTGCGCGGCGCTCGGCAACAGGCCGCCGAATGAGATCGAGCAAATGAAAAAAACGAACCGTTCCGTCATGATCGCCGCACCTCGCCCGGCAAGCGATTCGGGCACGCGGAATACGGCAGCAGCTGAATGGGCGCGCGATTGGCCTGCTGTTGCTCCTGGCACGGCCGGTCGCGCTCACAGTCCGTCGCATCGCAGGACAGTTCGCGCGGATCCGAAGCGATGAACTGGATCTCCAACGTCGTCCGTCCGAAGATTCGCAGCTTCTTGCGCCGCGAAGTTCCGGAGAATTTGTGGGTCAAATGTCCGGAAACCGGACAGCTCGTGTTCTACAAGGATCTCGAAGCCAACCAGTTCGTGATCCCGACGTCGAACTATCACATGCGCATGAGCGCGCTCGTGCGGCTGCGGACCCTGTTCGACGACGGCGAGTTCGAGGAAATTCCGGTTCCGGAGGTCGCTCCCGATCCGCTGAAATTCCGCGACGAACGCCGCTATGCCGACCGGCTCAAGGACGCCCGCAACAAGACCGGGCTCGAGGACGCGCTCAAGCTCGGGTTCGGGCGGCTCGAGGACCTGCCGGTGACCGCCGGCGTCCAGGATTTCGATTTTCTCGGAGGATCGCTCGGCATGGCGGCAGGCGAGGCGGTGATCACCGGGCTCGAAACCGCCGTGAAGCGCGCAACGCCGTTCATCCTGTTCGCGGCCTCCGGCGGCGCCCGCATGCAGGAGGGCATTCTGTCGCTGATGCAGCTGCCGCGCACGACCGTCGCCGTCCAGGAATTGCGGCAAGCACGTAAACCCTACATCGTCGTGCTCACCAATCCCACGACCGGCGGCGTCACCGCGTCCTATGCCATGCTCGGCGACGTGCACATCGCAGAACCGGGAGCGCTGATCGGCTTTGCCGGCCCGCGGGTGATCGAGCAGACGATTCGCGAGAAGCTGCCCGACGGGTTCCAGCGCGCCGAATACCTCAAGGACCACGGCATGGTCGATCTCGTGGTGCATCGTCATCGATTGCGGCCGACGCTGGCCCGGCTGTGCCGCGTACTGACCAAGGCGCCTGCAACGGACGATGCCGCGGCACCGGCTGCCGTGGCTGCCCCGGCCTCTGCGTGAGCGCGCGCGCCGAGCGCGACCATTCTTCGACCCCGGTCGACGCCATCGTCGCCCGGCTGCTCTCGCTGCACCCGAAGCGGATCGATCTTTCGCTCGATCGCATGCTGCGGCTGTTGGCGCGCCTCGGTCATCCGGAGCGACGACTGCCGCCGGTCATTCACGTCGCCGGCACCAATGGCAAGGGCTCGACCATCGCGTTCCTGCGCGCGATGCTGGAGGCCATTGGGCGCAGCGTGCATGTCTACACCTCGCCCAATCTGGTGCGCGTCAACGAGCGGTTCCGGCTCGGTCGCCCGGACGGCGGCGTGCTGGTCTCCGACGCGGAGCTAGCGGAAGTGCTCGCCGCCTGCGAGCGCGCCAATGCCGGGGCGCCGATCACGGTGTTCGAGATCACCACGGCCGCCGGGCTGGTGTTGTTCGCCCGGCATCCGGCGGATATGCTGTTGTTGGAAGTCGGGCTGGGCGGCCGGCTCGACGCGACCAACGTCGTCGAGCGTCCGACCGCGACCGTGATCACCTCGGTGTCGCTCGATCACGTGGAATATCTCGGCGACAGCATCGTGAAGATCGCGGCCGAGAAGGCCGGGATTCTCAAGCCGGGGGTGGCCGCGGTGATCGCGCCGCAAACCGATGAGGCGCGCGGCGTCATCGAGCGCCAAGCGGCGCGGCTCGGCGCGCCGTTGATGGCGGCGGGCGAGCATTGGCTGGTATCGCAGGAGCACGGCCGACTGGTGTACCAGGACGAGCACGGACTGCTCGATCTGCCCCGGCCCCGGCTGTTCGGCCGCCATCAGCTCGACAACGCCGGTGCGGCGATCGCGGCGCTGCGCAGCCTTGCCGATCCGGCGATCGTCGCTGCCGCCTTCGAGGCCGGTTTGCTCAAGGTCGATTGGCCGGCACGGCTGCAGCGGCTCACCGCCGGTCGGCTGCTGCCGCTGATCGCCGAAGGCGGCGAGCTCTGGCTCGACGGCGCGCACAATCCGGAGGGTGGCCGCGCCGTCGCCGCCGCAATTGCCGACATGGAGGAGCGAGTCCCGCGGCCTCTGGTGCTGGTCGTCGGCATGCTTGCCACGAAGGATCTGGAAGGTTTTCTGCGCAATTTCACCGGCCTCGCCCGGCGGCTCGTTGCGGTGGCGATCCATCAGGAAAAGGTCCTGCCGCCCGAGGCGATCGCGAACGCGGCGCGGCGGATCGGGATTCCGGCCGACATCGGCGACGGGATCGAGCCGGCGCTCGGCTCGATCGCGCGGCTCGATCTCGAAGCGAGCCCGCGCATCCTGATCACCGGCTCGCTCTATCTTGCCGGCGAAGCCTTGGCGCTGAACGGCACTTTGCCGACCTGAGCGGGACAATCCCGATCGAGGGCGTGGATGTCCTCGTCCGATGCGGCAAGCCGTCGCGGATTGCGCCGCCACGGAGTTTCATCCAGGCTGCCGCGCGTCTCCAATCAATCCATGTATTGCGCCGGCTTGGTCTCGGGCATCGCGAACCAGAGCAGCAAGGTCCCGGCAATCGCCACGCCGGCGAGGCTGGAGAATCCGGCCCAGTGGCCAAAAATCTGGAACAGGAACCCGGTCGCGCCGGTGCTGATCGAGGCGGCAATGGCGAGCAGCGTGCCCACCACGCCGCGCGCGAGGTTGAAACGACCCGTTGCGGTCGTGATGTCGGTGATCACCAGAATCGTGAGGACGGTCACGGTCGCGCCGCTGATGCCGTCGAGCAATTGTCCGAGGACGAGCATCGGATAATCGCTGAAGAACGCGAACAACAGCGCGCGCGGGAGTTCGAGGGCGAAGCCGAGGATGAGCAGCGGTTTGCGCCCGAACCGCTCCGAATAATAGCCGACCCATGGCGACAGCAGCGACACGACGACCTGCGGTGCGACGACCAGCCCTGCCATCATCAGCGAGGGGTTTGCGGCTTTGCTCTGCGCGAGATTCTCCCCGACGATCGGCAACATCGAAGCATCGGCCAACTGGAACAGGAAGACGCAAGCCGCGAAGATGTAGAGCTTGCGGTTCTTGGTGAACTCGAGGATTCCCTGGAAGCTCTTGGCCTGCTCGCCGCTGCCGGCATTGCGCGCCCGCGCATAATCGATCTCATCGCCGCGAATCCGGCTGAGCGCGAACAGCGCCGGGATGCACAGCGCAGCGGAGGCGAGAAAAATGGCGCTCTTGCGAAAATAGTCGCCGACAAGCCCCATCGCGCCGGCGGTGAGCGCGTTGCCGGCGGCGTCGAAGCGGTAATTCCGCCCGGTCCGCGCCGACATCGCCCGGCGGCCGACCAGGCCGAGGCTGATCGCGGCGATCGCCGGGGGCACGATTCCGGCCGTGAGCCCGTGTAGGATTTCGGCCAGGAACACCAGCGGGAACGTCGGCACCAGCGCGAGGATGAGCGCGGAAGCTCCAATCATGAGGATGCCGGCCGCGGCGAGCGCACGCTTCCAGCGGAACGCATCGGTGAAGGCGCCGCCGGGAATCTGCCCGACCACGCCGGCGAGCGTGCCGGTCGTCAGCGCGAGCCCGACCTGCGCTTTCGACCAGCCGAGGTCGGCGAGATAGAACGCCACGAACGAACCGAACCCGGTCTGTACGTCGGCAAGGAAGAAATTCATCCAATCGAGGCCGTGCCGACTCTGACGGGAAGTGGGCGCATATTGTGAGCGGCGCGCCCCGCGGTAACCGGCGAGCGTGCGACGCAGCCGCCGCGGTGATCGCGTGCGGACTTGCGACCACAGCCACCGCCGCGTTCCTTTCACGGCGGACCGCAGGCGGCGGAGCGAGAGGGCGGCCATTGACTTACAAGCGCCGACCGGCCGAGAGGTTGCGATCCCGACACGCCGCGCCAAAAGAGCGAACCGCTTACTCCACTTCGTTTCGTGCCGCTCTGGCCGGTTGCGCCGAGACGATGCGGCAGGCGCCGCCTTGAAGATCGCGCGCGAAACGCACGAACTCGATTCCGTCGACCAGACTTTGGCCCGGCTCGAACACCCGTCGGATCGCGGTCCTGTGCGCGTCCAAAAGCTTGCCCGCCCGATCGAGGAGCTCGCAGGCGATGACGACGTTGCTCACGGAATAATCGTTGCCGTTGGTCAGCGTGAGCTCGCCGACCAGGAGCCCGCCGGCATGCTGCCATCTCGGTTCGCCGAGCGACAGGTTTCCGACCGGCCGCGCGATGGCGAGGGTCGGATGGTCCGCGCGCGCATCCGGTGATCGCGGCGATCGGTGTGCGATTAGGTCGGTCGTGGCCGTGAGCGCCGCAATCGCGCCGCCCAGGATAAGAAGGAGCGCAAGAGTCGATGCACGCATTGCGTCCTCCACGATCGTGTCGCGCCGAGGCTCGACTGTTCGGATTTCGTTTCGTGTCCCTCGGCTCGAAAACTCCTTTGAGACCGGCGGGTTCGCCGATTCATTCCGCGGCGATCCGCATGGGGTCCATGCGGGTTGCGAAGGCGCGCGCGGAGTCGGCATCCCACGTCGGCGCCTGCTCGGTTTCTTTCACCCGGAACCACAGCGCATAGAGCGCCGGCACGACCAGCAGGGTCAGCGCGGTCGCGACGAACAGCCCTCCCATGATCGTGATCGCCATCGGGCCCCAGAACATGCTGCGCGCCAGCGGGACCATGCCGAGGATCGCCGCGAGCGCGGTGAGCACCACCGGCCGCGCGCGGCGCACCGTCGCGTCCACGATCGCGCGATGGCGGCCGTGGCCTTCGGCGATGTCGTGGTCGATCTGATCGACCAGAATGATGGTGTTGCGCATGATCATGCCGGCGAGCGCGATCAAGCCGAGCAGTGCCACGAATCCGAACGGCCGGTCGGTGACGAGCAGCGCGCCGGTCGCGCCGATCAGGCCGAGCGGCGCGGTGAGGACCACCAGCACGAGCCGGGAGAAGCTCTGCAGCTGCACCATCAACAGGGCCAGCATGACGACGATCATGACCGGAAACACGGCAATGAGCGCGCCGTTGGCCTTCGAGCTTTCCTCGATCGCGCCGCCGGTCTCGATGCGGTAGCCGTCCGGCAGCGCGTCCTTGATCGCCTGCAGCTTCGGGAGGATCTCGTTGGTGACGTCGGGGGCCTGCACGCCGTCGACTATGTCGCCGCGCACGGTCAGCACGATGTCCCGGTTGCGCCGCCACAGGATCGGCTCCTCGTACTCGTAATGCAGGCGTGCGATCTGCGAGAGCGGAACCGCGATGCCGTCGCGCGTCGCGATCGTGAGCGTCGGCAAATGCCCGAGCGCGAGGCGCTCCGCGGGGATCGCGCGGGCGACGACGTCGATGTGCTCGATGCCTTCGCGATGTTGGGTCACCGTATAACCCGAGAGCAGCGTCTGCAGGGTTTGCGCGACATCCTGCGGGGTCAAGCCCATCGCGCGGGCGCGGTCCTGATCGACCTCGAGTCGGATCGACTTCTGCTGCTCGGTCCAATTGAGGTGCGGATCGATCACCTTGGGGTCGGCGGCCATCACGGCGCGGACCTGCTCGGCAATGGCGCGCACGCGCAACGGCTCGCGGCCGACCACGCGGAACTGCACCGGAAAGCCGACCGGCGGCCCGAAGATGAAGCGATCGGTGCGGGCGCGCGCCTGCGGCAGCGCGCCTTCGGCGATCGCGCGGTCGAGCCGCGCCTTGACGCGTTCGCGCGCTTCGAGATCCTTCGTCACCATGACGATTTGCGCGAAGTTGGGATTGGGCAGCACCGGGTTGAGCCCGAGCCAGAACCGCGGCGATCCCTGGCCGACATAGGTGGTGGCATACACCACGTCGGGATCGTCGCCGATCAGGCGCTCGGCCTCGTGTGCGGTCGCATCGGTGACGCCGATCGCGGTGCCTTCCGGCAACCGCATTTCGAGGAAGAGCTCGCTTCGGGTCGAGGTCGGAAAGAATTGCTGCTGCACGATGCCGAAGCCCGCGGCCGAGGCCGCGAACAGCCCGGCCGTGACGGCGACGACCCTGCCGCGCCGGCGCAGGGAAGCTTCGATCACGCGCCGCAACGCGCGATAGATCCGCGTGTCGTAGATCGCTTGCGGGTCGGCGTGCGCGCCGCGTTTCTTGGCAAAGTCCGGCAGCAGCTTCAGGCCCAGATAAGGCGTGAACAGCACCGCCACGAACCAGGATGCGATCAGCGCGAGGCCGACGATCCAGAAGATGCCGCCCGCGTATTCGCCGGCGCTCGATTTGGCGAAGCCGACCGGCAGGAAGCCCGCGGCGGTCACCAGCGTGCCGGTCAGCATCGGGAACGCGGTCGAGGTCCACGCGAAGGTCGCGGCGCGGGCGCGGTCGAAGCCCTGCTCCATCTTCACCACCATCATCTCGACCGCGATGATGGCGTCGTCGACCAGGAGGCCCAGCGCGATGATGAGCGCGCCGAGTGTGATCCGGTGCAGATCGAGGCCGGCCGTGTACATCACCACGAACACGATCGCCAGCACGAGCGGCACCGAAAGCGCGACCACGATGCCGGTGCGCCAGCCGAGCGAGAGGAAGCTAACCAGCAGCACGATGCCGAGCGCCTCGAGGAACGATTCCACGAACTCGGCGATCGAGTGCTCGACGATCGTGGGCTGATCGGCGATCTGCGTCACCTCGATCCCGACCGGCAGCGTCGCGGTGATGGCGGCCATCGCCGATTTGAGGTTCTCGCCGAGCTTGGTGATGTTGGCGCCCTCCTGCATGGAGACGCCGAGCCCGATCGCGGGCTTGCCGCGCTCACGCACGAGAAAGCTCGGCGGATCCTCGTAGCCGCGGGTCACGGTCGCAATGTCTCCGAGCCGGAAAATCCTGCCGCCGGCTTCGACCGGCACCGCGGCAATCGCCGCGGTCCCCGAGAAACCGCCGGTCACCCGCAGGTTGATGCGATCGGCGGCGGTCTCGATCGAGCCGCCGGATACGACCGCGTTCTGCCGCGCGACGCTGTCGAAGATCTGCTGCGGCGTCACTCCGAGCGTCGCCAGCTTGGCATGGCTGAACTCGATGAAGATCTTCTGCGGGCGCTCGCCGATGATGTCGACCTTGTTGACATCCCGGACCCGCAGCAGCTGCTGACGCACGTCCTCGGCGCGGGCCTTGAGCTGCGCGGGCGAAAGCCCGTCGGCACGGAGCATGTAGATCGCCGAATAGACGTCGCCATATTCGTCGTTGAAGCGCGGGCCGATGACGCCGGCCGGCAGCTCGCCGCGGATGTCGCCGACTTTCTTGCGGACCTGATACCAGAGGTCCTTCACCTTGGCGGGCGGCGTCTGGTCGGAAAGGATGACCTGGATGAACGCGATGCCCGGCTGCGCGTAGCTCTCGACGCGGTCGAGATACGGCAGCTCCTGGAGCTTTTTCTCGATCTTGTCGGCAACCTGTTCCTGCATTTCGGGCGCGGTCGCGCCCGGCCAGGCCACGTTCACGATCATCACCTTGATGGTGAAGGAGGGATCCTCGCCGCGGCCGAGCTTGAAATAGGAGAACAGGCCCGAAGCGCCGAGCACGAGAATCATGAACAGCACGAGCGCGCGGTGCGTGATCGCCCATTCGGAGAGATTGAAGCGATGCATGGCTTGCCTCCCTGCCGTGTCAGCGGGCATCCACGGTGCGAACTTTCAGGCCGCCGCGAAGCTTCTGCACGCCGAGCGTGACGACCATTTCGCCTTCGCGCAGGCCCGCAGCGACCAGCGCGGAATCTTCGGTGAAAGCCGCGACCTTGACGTCGCGCAGTTCGAGGGCGCCGGAGGGATCGACGACGTAGACAGCGGGGCCGGTGCCGCGGTTGAGCACGGCGGCAAGCGGCAGCTTGACGATCTTCGCCTGCGAGCCGCGCTCGAGCCGCACCGTCGCGGTCATGCCGAGCGCCACGGCGTCGTCGGCGCGCTCGATCGTGAAGCGTCCGGCATAGGTGCGGGTCATTGCGTCGGCCTGCGGCGAAAGCTCGCGCAAATGCGCCGAGAAGCGCCGGTCCGGGTCCGACCACAGCCGGACGCTCGCCTGCGCACCACGCGCCTCGCCTAGAAAGCTCTCGGGCAGCGCAACGACCGCCTCCTTCTCGCCGTCGCGCGCAAGCCGCACCACCGGCTGGCCGATCGCGACGACCTGCCCGGCTTCGGCGGGCGTCGCCGTGATCACGCCGTCTGCATCGGCCTTGAGCTCGGCGTAGGAGAGCTGATTGCGCGCGAGCTCGAGCGCACGGCGGGCGCGCTCGAGGCGGCCTTCGGCCTCGTCCTTGGCGGCCTTCTTGCGATCGAACTCGGCGACCGCCGCAAAGCCGCGGGCTTTCAGCGTTGCATAACGCTCGGCATCGGCCGCGGCCTGGGCGAGGCTCGAAGTCGCGGCGGCGAGCTCGGCCTCGGCGCTTTCGACCTGCAGCGCGAAGTCCTTGTCATCGAGCCGCGCGACGACGTCGCCCGCATGGACCACGTCGCCGGTGTTGACGGCACGGCTCACGATCTTGCCGGCGACGCGAAAACCGAGATCGGTCTCGTAGCGCGCCCGCACAACGCCGACGAACTCGCGGCTTGCGCCCTCGCTCGCGAATTGCACGCGCTGCACCTCTACGGGCCGCGCGGCTGGTTCGGCGGAAGCGGCCGGCCGCGTCGCGGCCGGAGCGTCACAGCCCGCAAGCAGCAGCAGCGCAATGAGCGAGAGCACCGCACCCGAAATCTGCACCGCGCCGGAGATTTTCAGCCAGGAGGTCGCCATGGCGGGCTCCTCTTCACATCCGTTCACGCATGCGTGAGGATTGACGATATTCGACTTTCGTCACAACTCGGCCAAACGGGGGCAACGGCGGGCGCGGCATGAGTTCAGCTCCGGGGCGTAATGGCGCGCAGCACGAAACGCACCGACTGGCGGACGGCGGCTTGGAGATCCTCGTGCTCTTCGAGGCAGTCGGCAATCAGGAGTGGATGCGTGAACGCGATCATGGAGCGCTTGATGAGCTGGGCGGTTTCGCGGGGATCGACAGGCTCGAATTCCCCGGCCGCCATGCCGTCGCGCAGGATCACCTCGACCATGGTGCGCATCGTCTCGAGGTGCACCGCGATCGCCTGCCAGTTCTGCTCCATGGCGACCACCACGACCTCGTGAACCCGTTGTTCTTCCAGCAGATTCTCTTTGTTATACGTAGCGATTGCCACAAAGAGCTTCTCCAGCCGCTCGGCCGCGGGCGCCTTTTGGCGCACCACCGCCCAGGCTTTCGTCTCGAGCTCGGACAGGCAGCGCTGGCAAATCGCCTCGACGATTGCGTTCTTGGAAGGGAAGAAGCGGTAGACATTGGCGGGCGACATGCCGAGCTCGGCGGCGATGTCGGCGACGGCCGTCTTGGCATAGCCCAGCCGCCGGAACAGTGCGTCCGCGGTTTCCATGATCCGCGCACGGGTGTCATCGAGCTTGAGCTTGGCTTGGGAATTCATGGCAGCCAGCATCACGGGGTTAGTGAATTGTGACGATTTTTATAATTCGTCACTCCCGCAATGTCAAGCCCGACTAGGCTGCCCCACCCAAGTCACTCCACGATCCATGTGACGCCCGGTTCGGCCGAATCGATGGCCGCGAGAAGCTTCGAGACGAGCGGCCGCAGGTCCCGCAAGACGGTTGGTTTTAGCCCTGCGCCGAAACGACAGATTCCGGTCGACGGTCACGAACACGTCGAAGTCCTCGGAGGCGAGCGCGAGGCGCTCTCCATTATCGAGCGTGGCCCATCCCATCTGACGTGCAGTCTTCACACGGTGTCCGACCAGGTCACGCGACAAGCGCCAATCCAGGCACTCGTCGAGAAGTACCTTCATGGAATCGTTTCAAGCAATCGATCCTTGGCTTCTTCCAAGAATGCCACGATCTGCTCCCGCGTGACCGAGGGAAAGCCTTCGAGAAAAGCGTCGATTGATTCGCCCGCCTCCAAATAGTCGAGCAGAGTCTGCACCGGGACCCTCGTCCCGTAGAACACGGGCGTGCCTCCCATAACATTGGGATTTCGGGAGACGAGCAAATGTTTCATTGCAACAGTGTACCCCGGATGCTGCCCGCACGTGCAACGATTCCACCGCAACGGCGTTTCCGTAGTGCCGAACAGCAAACAAGCCGGAGAATCCACATGGCGAGGAAATATTCGCGCAGCGCATCGAAGGACGTGGAAAGCGAGATGCGCCGCTACAAGCGCGGCACCGCGCGAAGCGGCAGGGGCGGGAAAGCCGGCGAGGTGAAGAGCCGCAAGCAGGCGATCGCGATCGGCCTGTCCAAAGCCCGGCGCAAAGGCAAACGCGTGCCGCGCAAGAGCTCGCGTTCGCGTTCGTCGAGCTCCCGCCGCCGCAGCTCCAAATCCTGAACACCGGCGTACGAACGTCGGATGCTCACTGCGCGGCTTGCGCCGGAGCAGCCGCGCAGCTCTTCGCGAACTCCTGCAAACCGGCGAGCACCTCGTCGGGTCGCTCGCTCATCAGCATGTGGCCGGCGCCCGCGAGCGTCACGACGCGCGCGCGCGGCAAAGCGGCGGCGAGCTCGCGGCCGGCTTTTTCCGGCGTCATGAGATCGCGCGCGCCGAGCACGAGGGCCGCCGGCACCTCTACCCTGCGGGCCGATAGAAGCCCGTCGCGATAGGCATTGCACGCGGCGAGGTCCTTGAACAACACGCCGGGCCGCGCGCGTTCGAGCAGCCGCCGGCCGCTTTCGAACATCCAGGCGCCGGGCGCGAGCGAGCCGCCGATGCCGGCCGCAAAGCCGTAGCCCCAGACCGAGACCATATCGATCGCCGCGGGGTCATTGGCCTCGGCGGCTTTGAGCAGATCGGGTGCGACCGGCATCGCGGCCGCGGCGGCGATCAGGCCCAGCGCGGCGACGCGCTGCGGATGCCGCGCGGCGGTTTCGAGCGCAACCAGCGATCCCATCGAATGGCCGACGATGCCAGCCTTGCGCGCGCCGGCTGCGGCGACCAGCGCGGCGGCGAAATCCGCCATGGCGGCGATCGTTGCGAGCGGCGCGCCTTCCGAACGGCCATGTCCGGGCAGGTCGGGCGCGAGCACGCCGAACCCGCGATGCGCGAACCAGCGCGCGAGCAGCGCCCAGACGGTGTGATCGAGGCCGGCGCCGTGCAGGAACAAGACGGTCGGCAAGCCGGGATCGAACACGCGCCCGCCGGTGCCGGCGAAAATTTTCGTGCCGTCGACCCGGAGCTGCACGGCTACGCCTTCTGAGAGACGCGTAAGGCCTGGGCGAGGTCGTCGACGATGTCGCCGGCGGCTTCGAGTCCGACCGAGATCCGCACCAGCTCCTCGCCCAATCCGGCGGCCTTGAGCTGCTCCGCATCCATCTGCTGGTGCGTCGTGCTCGCCGGATGGATCACCAGCGTCTTGGCGTCGCCGACATTGGCGAGATGGCTCGCCAAGCGCAGGCTCTCGATGAATTTCTTGCCCGCGGCACGGCCGCCTTTGATGCCGCAGCTGATGATCGCGCCGGCGCCCTTCGGCAGCAGGCGCTGCGCGAGCTTGAAATCCGGGTGCGATTCGAGCGAGGGATGGAGCACCCAGTCGATCGCCTTGTGCTTGACCAAGAACTCGATGACGGCCGCGGTGTTCTCGATGTGGCGCTGCATGCGCATCGGCAGCGTCTCGACGCCTTGCAGCAGATAGAAGGCATTGGCAGGCGAGAGACACGCGCCGAAATCGCGCAGGCCTTCTGCGCGCGCCCGCATGACGAAGGCCGAGGGGCCGAATTCCTCGGCGAACACGATGCCGTGGTAGCCCGCGTAGGGTTCGGTGATGGTCGGGAATTTGCCCGAGGCCTGATAGTCGAACCGGCCGCCGTCGATCAGCGCGCCCCCGATCGCGACGCCGTGGCCGCCGATCCATTTGGTGATGGAGTGCATCACGAGATCGGCGCCGAGCTCGAGCGGCCTGCTGAGATACGGCGTCGCAAACGTATTGTCGATCAGCAGCGGCACACCGGCGTCGTGGGCGATTTCTGCGACCCGAGGAATGTCCAGAACTTCGAGCCCGGGATTTCCGATGGTTTCCGCGATCACGAGCCGCGTGTTGGGCCGCATCGCGGCGCGGAAGCCGACAAGATCGCGGGGCTGGACGAAGGTCGTCGTGACGCCGAAGCGCGGCAGCGTGTGGGTGAGGAGATTGATCGTGCCGCCGTAGAGCGAGGCGGAGGAGACGATGTGATCTCCGGCACCGAGCAGCGTCGCGATCCCGAGATGCATCGCGGCCATGCCGCTCGCGGTGCACACGGCACCGACGCCGCCTTCGAGCGCCGCGAGGCGCTCCTCCAAGACCGCGATCGTCGGATTGGAGATGCGGGTGTAGAAGTGGCCGGCGCGTTCGAGATTGAACAGCGCCGCGGCGTGGTCGGTATCCTGAAAGACGAACGAAGTCGTCTGGTAGATCGGCAAGGCGCGCGCGCCGGTCACGGGGTCGGGATGCTGGCCGGCGTGGAGCGCGAGCGTCTCGAATGCCGGCGGTTTTGGTGCAGGCATGCTGGCTCCTCGCGGAGACGTTTCTGTTCGGCCGCTGTCGCCCCGGCCAAGCGAGCGCGGCGAGCGCCGAGCCGGGGCCCAACACGAGCTTAGCGGTTTATCGAGATCGGTGGCCATGGATTCCGGCTCTCGCGCTTCGCGCTCGGCCGGAACGACGAGGCAAGCCGGCGGGAATGCAAGAGCCTCACACCGCAGCGGTGATCCACTGCTCGAGCTTCTGCTTGGGTTGCGCGCCGATCTGACGCGAAGCGAGCTGACCGTTCTTGAAGATCATCAGGGTGGGAATCGACATGATGCCGTATTTGGTCGCGGTCGCCGGGTTCTCGTCCACGTTGAGCTTCACGACTTTGACCTTGCCGACCATGGTGCCGGCGATCTCTTCGAGCGCCGGGGCGATCATCCGGCACGGTCCGCACCACTCGGCCCAGAAATCCACCACGACGGGCTCACTCGCCTTGAGCACTTCGGCATCGAAGGTTGAGTCGGACACTTTGCCCACGCCCATGGGAAACCTCGTATTCGGAAGGGCGCGTCCGGCGCCCGCGGAATCGTGCCCGGAACGTAGAAACGAGGGCGGAGAGCGTCAAGTCGCGCCGCCCTGCAGGGCTGGTATGAAAAGCCTCAGCTGGCGGGCAGGTGCAGCGGCTAAGCATCCAGTTCCGTCGCGAGCGCCGCCTCGAGCGCAGGGGGCGGCACCTCGACAAGATGCAGCCGATCGATCCACAGCAGGGCGGCCCGAATGGTTCGGCCGGGATAAACCTGTTCCAGCACGGCGCGATAGAGCGCGAGCTGCCTGACGTAGCGAGGCGGCACATCCTCGCACGGCGCCGGCCGATCCGTCTTGTAGTCGGCGATGAGCACGCTCGTGTCGGTCACGGCCAAGCGATCGACTTGGCCGGAAACCACGACGGGCGGCCGCGCAACGCGTGCAATGCGGCCCCGGATCGGCACTTCGGCCCGCGTTCCGGGCGCGAACAGCGCCGCAAGACGCGGGTCGTCCAGGACCATCGAGAGCTCCGCGATCAGGCGCTCGCGGTCCGGCTCCTCCCATTCGGGAGCGGCTCGCGCGAGATAAAGGCGCGCCGCCGCAACGCGCCGTTGCGTCGGCAGCTCCGGGAGCGACTGCAATAACCGGTGCGCCAGCCGGCCGCGCAGCAGCGCCCGACGGTCCAAATCGGTTTCGACCTGCAGGATCGGTGCGATCCCGTTGCGTGCGCGAGAAGGCAGGAGCCTCTGCGGCGGGTCGGGCGCAGGCTCGACGTTTCGCAACAGCCACGCCGGAATCTCGATCGCTTCCGCCCCCGGGCGCCTGGAGGGCTGTGCCGCGGCAACGATCTCGGCGACCTTTCGCCAGCGCAGGACGCAACCTTCACCGTCCAGCGCCGGCTCCTCGCGCGCACTGTCGCTGAGCGCGTCGCGGACGAGATCGTACCAGCAGCCGGTCGGCTTTCCATTCGCGCCATGGGCGCCGCACACGATTAAATGTTCGCCCGCGCGGGTCATCGCGACATAGAGCAGCCGCCGGTATTCGTCCTCGGCCTGCGTGCGGGCATGCTGGCGCGCGGCCACCATCGGCGGCACGTCCTGATCCTTGGCGCCGGCCCAGACCAGACAATCGGGCGCGCCCGCGGGCGCGCCGAGTCGAGCGAGCGCAAGAATCCGCGGATCGCGAGGTCCGGTCGGCCGCGTGGTGGTATCGGCAAGGATCACGACCGGGGCTTCGAGGCCCTTCGCGCCGTGCACGGTCATGACCCGAACCTCGTCCCGGACGATGTCCATCTCGCGCTTCACTTCGGTCGCGGCGGCGCGCATGAAGGCGACAAATCCTTGCAAGGAAGGCGCCTCGGTCTGCTCGTAGTTCAGCGCGAGGTTCAACAATTCGTCGAGCGCATCGGCGGCCTCCGTCCCGAGACGGGCGAGGAACCGGCGACGTCCGCCGTCGGCGAGCAGGCGCAGGTAAAAGCCGAACGGCGGCTCGCGCTTTGCGAGCTCGGTGTAGCGTTCGAGCGCAGCGGCGGCCGCGATGCACGGCGGATCTCGGGAATCCCGCAGCGCCGCCCGCAAGCTGCCCCGCCGATTCCACGCCAGCGCGAACAACGTCTGCTCGTCGAGCCCGAACAGGGGACTCTTGAGCACCGTTGCGAGCGCAAGATCGTCCCCTTCGTGCAGCAAGACGTCGGCGAGGACCAGAAGATCCATCACGGCGATGTGCTCGGTGAGCACCAGCCGATCGGCGCCCGCCACCGGCAGCTCGGCATTTTTCAGTGCGCGAATGATGGCTTCGAACAACGGGCCGCGCTGACGCACGAGCACGAGAACGTCGCCGGGACTGCGGCCACGCCCGAGCAGCACGCGGATCGTGGCGGCGATGCGCTGCGCGAGTTTCACCTGCGGACTGGACTGTGCGGGTTCGTCGAACGGCGCGTCCCAGGCCTCGATCTCGGCTGCGGGGACCGCCTCGATCGGCGGCCAAATCTCGACGATGCCGGGGGTTTTTCCGGGCAAGGCGATGTGCGGCGGAATGCCGTCCGTATCGCTCGTGACGCTGCGGAAAATTGCAGGTCGCGCAAACACGGTATCGACCGCGCCAAGTACGTTGTCGCCCGAGCGGAACGAGAACTGTAATTTGCAATGGCGGAACGCGAGCTCGGCATCGCGGTGCCGAGCCGCGAAATGCCGTGCCATGTCGGCAAATTTTTCCGGCGCGGCGCCTTGGAACGAGAAGATCGACTGCTTTTCGTCACCGACCGCAAAAATGCTGCGGCTTCCCGGGGCGTGCACCCCCTCTCCGGCCGTGAACTCCGCGGCAAGTCTGCGAATGATCTCCCATTGGCGCGGGCTCGTATCCTGCGCCTCGTCGATCAGAACGTGATCGATCCCGAGGTCGAGCTTGTAATGCACCCAGGCCGCCTCGACGTTTTCGAGCAGGGCCAGAGTTTTTTCGATCAGATCGTCGAAATCGAGGAGGCCGCGGTTCTCCTTTTCACGCGCATAGCGCCGGATCACCGCTTCGGCGATCGTCAGCGCCGCCGCCGTGCGGTCGCGGGCGAGCACGGCGCGGCGCCGCCGCACCAAATGGGCGAGGCGTATCTGCTCCGCATCGAGACGCGCGGCGAGCTGAGGATGATCCGCTGCGAACGACCGCGTGACGATGCGGTTGCGCGGCTCGCCTTTCTGCGTGAGGAACACCGAGAGATACACCTCGGCCCGCGCCGCGCCCGGCATGCTCGCCGCTGCACGCAACCGCGCGGCCTGCTCGCATTCGCTGGCCGATCCCGTCGCCAACAGCGCGGCGATGTCGTTCCAGTCGGCAACGGGCAGATTCGAACTCTGCATCATAGCGAGCTCGATCGCGGCCAGCGCCGCTTCGGGCTCTATGCCGAGCATTTCGGAAAGCTCGGCAATCGCCGCTTCGATGCTGCCGGCGCGCCCGACCCAAGCGACTACCGCATCGCGTTTTTCGATCAGGTCCGTGACCACGGCGTCGAATCCCTTGTCGGCCGCGGCGGTGATTGCGTCGCCGAGCGCGCGCCCGAGGCGGGTGTGCGGCGCACCGGCGGCTTCGAGCAGCACTTGCAGGCGCAGACGCCCGAGGAGATCGCGCTGCGCAAATTCCTCGAGGACCGAGAACCGGGCCGCGACATCGGCCTCGAACGGAAACTGCTGGAGAAGGCGGGCGCAGAACGCATGGATCGTCTGCACCTTGAGCCCTCCGGGGGTGTCCAGCGCCTCCGCGAACAAGCGGCGGCCCCTGGTGCGGATCGAGGGGACGGGCCGCCCGCCCTCCAGCGCGGCAATCGATCGATCGAGCTCTTCGTCGTCGAGCGCGACCCATTTGGCGAGCGTCGCGAAGACTTGGTTGGCCATGTTCGCGGCGGCCGCTTTGGTGAAGGTGAGGCAGAGGATCTTGGCGGGCGCGACGCTGCGGAGCAGCAGTCGGATCGCCCGTTGGGCCAACACATGGGTCTTGCCGCAGCCGGCATTGGCGGCGACCCAGGCCGATACGGCGGGATCGGACGCCGCCCGCTGCATCCGCAGCACGTCTTGGGGGATTTGCTCGACGCTCATGAGCCGTTCGCATCCGCGGCCGCGACCAGCGACCATTCCTTGACCCGCGCCAGATGGTCGTAATCGCCGTAGCGCGCTTTCCACATCGGATGGACGAGCGAGCGGAACGGCTGCTCTTCGCTGTCGAAACGCCTGATCACCTCGGTGAAGCGCGCCAGTGCGCGGTCGGCTTGGCCGTCCGGGGTGCCGTCCTTGAAGTCGATCGGCACTTCCTCGCCGGCGGGCTCGCCGCCCTTGAGCTGCACATAAACCAGCGCGGCCACCGAGCCGCGAGGAATTTCCGGAAAGCCGCCATTGCGCAAGATGGCGGCTTCGAGCGTCAGCTGCGGCGCGAACCCGGCGCGGACCTGCTTCTCGGTGCGCACTTCGCCGGTCTTGTAATCGACGATCACGTACGCGCCGCTGGTCGTCTGGTCGATGCGGTCGGCGCGGGCGGCGAGCCGAAAACCGTGATCGCGCAGCGGGATCGTGATCTCGCCGCGGATTTCCGCGTGGCTTTTGGCAAGGTCGGCACGCCGGACCGCGTCCCAGCCGACGAACCACTCCGCGATGCGCTTGAACCGCGGCCACCAGAACGCGCGCGCTTCGGGAAAATCCTCGAGCGGACCGAAACGCTCGGTGCCGAACCGCAGCAGTTCGGCCACGGCGTCGGGCGGCAGAGCTTCCGCAAAGCGTCGGGTGAAATCGCCGATCGCATTGTGCACGAGGTTGCCGCGATCGCGCGCCCCGGGCGGCGTATTGACGGGGTCCAGCGGCCCGAGCTTCAGCACATGCTTGGCGTAGATCGTGTACGGATCGCGCAACCAATGCTCGACATCGGTGACGGTCAGGTATTTGGGGCGCGCCGTGCGGGGCGGCTTGGGCGCTGGAGGTTCGGTCAGCACGCGAGGCGCGCGATCGAGCGTGCGAGCGAGGGCGATATAGCGGCTGCCCCGGACCCGCACCTCGTTCCAACGTGTCGTGCCGGCGACGGCCGCCATGCGCTGCAGAAATCGCGAGGCGACCGTCGGGGCGCCGCCGAGCTTTTCGGCGCGCGAGAGAATCACCCGTTCGGCACCCAGGCAGTGTGCGAAATCGTGCGCGGAAAGCCCGATGCGGCGCTCCGGCAGATCGAGGCCCAATTCCTGGCGCATGGGCCTGCTGAGCCAGGGATCGCTGTGCGCCTCGGGCGGCCAGGATCCTTCGACGAGGCCGCCGACCACGACGGTGTCGAAGCTTAGCAGGCGCGCTTCCAATGGACCCAGGATGTGCACGCGAGCGCCGGGCTGCGGCTTCGGGTACACCGTCCGAGCGGCGATGACGGCGCGAAACAGATCGGGGTAGTCGGGCGGTTCGAGGACGAGATCGTCGGCCGCAGCGCGAGCCGCAATTTCATCGAAGGTTGCGGCGAGCGCGATCCCATCCTCGCCGGCGAACGCCGGCACGAAACCGACCGCATCGCGGGCGAGCGCGGCGATGACGTCGCGATGACGCGCGGCGAGCTCTCCGAACCGCTGCGAACCTGCGTTGGTTTCGAGCGGTGCGAGCGCGCCGGCCAGCCGATCGATCAGCGCTGCCGCGGCGTCGAGCTCGGGCTCAGTGAGATGCGCCCGAGAATCGCGCGGGTGCAGTTTCGGGCGCTCGCGCCGGAACGCGGCTAGCGCGTGGGCAAGACCGGCCGAGCCCGGCCGCGGCGCCGGGCCACGCAGCAGCGCTCGCTCGAGCGCCGCGACCGCGCTCGCGTGATCCCGTTCCGCTCCCAAGCGGAGCAGCGGGTGTTTCAGCAGAGCGAGCAGGTTCACCGGAGGCAGCCCGGACAAAGCTGTTTCGGCGGCAAGGCGCGCGAACACGCCGGCGCGGGTCTCGGCCAGCGATGTACCGCGCGAATCCTCGTAGCCTACGCTCCAACGGCCGAGCGCGGCCGCGACACGGCGAGCGAGCGCGCGATCGGCGGTCACCAACGCGACCCTGGTGCCTGCAGCCTCGATCGCCTCGCGCAACGCGACCGCGATCGCGTTCGCCTCCTCCTCGGCATTTGCTGCCTCGATCACGGCGATCCCGTCGAGGCCCTCCTCAAGCGAGCGGTCGTCGAGGCGCTGCGTCCAGCGCTCGGTCGTCGAAGCCGGTCGAAAGGCTTCGCTGACGAGCCGCGCCCGGGCTCGGTGCGGCTCGCCGAGATCGACCACGAATTGCCGATCCATGCCGATCCGCCGCAGAAGCATGTGCATGGCGAATTGCGGGTGCCCGACCGCCGCGGCCGACGCTGCCTCCTCCCCTGCCGCCATGTGGCCCGCAATGGCGTCCCAAGCGGTGCGGTCGAGCTCGGTATCGAGCCCCGGCAGCACGAGCGCCCCGTTCGGCAGCGCCGCAATCGTGCTCAGCAAGGCCGCGGTCGTGGGCATCGATCCGGTTGAGCCCGCGGCGATGACGGGCCCGGCTTGCCATTCGGCAATCCGCAGAATTTCCGCCTCGAGCAGGCGATCGCGGCGCTTGGCGGCATCGATCCGGCCGCGCTCGGCGAGAATGGCGGGCCATGCCTCGCGCGCGATCTTCAGAAATTGCAACGACAGCTGCCAATAGCGATCGAATCGCTCCGGAACGAGCCGGTCGAGCCGATCCCAGGGAACTTGTCGGGTCGTCATGTCGTCGATCACGCGGCCGAGCTCGTCGGCGAGCGCAAGCGCCGCGGCCGGAGTGCGGGCGACGAGCGGAGAGCCCCGCGCGCCCCGCACCTCGGGCGCGGCGGCCCATTGCGTGATCAGTCGGGCGAGGAGCAATCGCCGCTCGAGCGCCTCCATTGCGGAAGGCAAGTCGAGCGAGGCCGCGCGGGCTGCGTCCGCAAAGATGAATTCGTCCTCGTCGATGTCGCCAAGCGCGACGAAGCGTGGCAGCACGGCAGCGTCGCGCCCGAGCACGTCAAGAAACATTTCGGCCGCGGCTTGGCAGGCGCGGCGCGTCGGCAGGTAGATGGTCGCGGCGGAGATCGCCAGCGGATCGGGCCCGGGAAAATCCGGGACCAGCGTGCCGTTGGCGAGCGCGTGGATGAGCGTCGGCAAGAACGGGCGCGAGGCCGGAATGGTGAAGACGCGCGGGATCACGGCCTACGCGGCGCTCGCGAGGATGGCGGCTTCGGCTTCGGCGACCGCTTCGGGCGCGCCGACATGGATCCACAAACCCTCCATGCGCAACCCATGGAGGCGCCCCGCCGCGGCCGCGCGGTCGAACAGGACGTTGAGCGGGAACGGCCCATCCGGGGCCGCCGCGAACAAAGCCGGTGCGAGGATGGCAACACCCGCATAGACGAACGGCACGATTTCGCGTTCGGCGCGCGGAGCAAGCCGTCCGTCGGCCCCGACCGAAAAGTCGCCCCGCCCGCGATAGCCGATGCTGGTGACGGTCGGCGCGAGCAGCAGCAGCGCGTCCATGATCGCCGGATCGAACGCGACGGCGAGCCGATCGAGATTGGGCGTCACGCCCTCGATCCAGATAGTGTCGGAATTGATGTGATAGAACGGATCGGGGCCGAGTTTGGGAAGCGCATTCAGCGCGCCGCCGCCCGTACCCAGCAGAAGGCCTCGCTCATCCGAGAGCACGATGCGGGGCTTGAGCCGCGATGCGAGATGCCGCTGCATCTGATCCGGGAAATGATGGACGTTGACGACGGCGAGCTCGACCTCGGCGGCCGCGAGGCGATCCAGCGCGTGGTCGATGAGCGCCTTGCCGCCGACTTCGACCAGAGGCTTCGGGATTTTTTCGGTGATCGGCCGCATGCGGATGCCGAGCCCCGCCGCCAGCACCATGGCGCGGCGTGGCCGGTCCGGGGAACGCGGGCTCAGCATGCGGAATGCTCCGGAGCGGCCGGGAAGGAAGCGCGATTCGCGGGCCGGAACCTAGCAAATCGCGCGCGAGGGAAACACGCGTCTATAACCGGAAAATGACCCCAAGCGGGCCAATAAAGCCTCGTATCCCAATGAAACTTCGTACCGCCACGTCGTCTTTCCTCGTGCCCCGAGTTGCTCGGGTTTTCCACATCTCGGGCCGGCCCGCAGCCCGCTTGCTCAGGTCGGGGCAGGAACGTTTGCGTCATACCAGGCTTTCAGCGCCGCCAAGCTCGAGTGCGCGAGCGAGCGTTTCAGATACCCATAGACCCGCGGCAGGTGCCGTAAGTATTGCGGCTTGCCATCCCGGCGATCGAGGCGGGCGAAAATCCCCAGAATTTTGGTGGCGCGCTGCGCCCCCATGGTGGCGTAGAGCTGTAGGAAGTCCGCGGCCTCGAATCCCGGATCGGACGCCTGGCGAGCCCGCACATAGCCGCCCAGCAGCGCCATTTCCAGCCGCTCCGGCACGTCGACGCGGGCGTCCTGCAGCAGCGATACGAGATCGTAAGCAGCCGGGCCGACCAGCGCGTCCTGGAAATCGATGAGCCCGATCCGGGCCATCCCCTGGCGCTGCGGCAGCCACAACAGATTGGGAGAGTGATAGTCGCGCAGCACCCAGGTGCGCGGCGCCGCAAGCGCAGGACCGAGCGCGGCGCGCCACAGCTCCGGAAATTCCGATTTCGCCGCCGCCTCGGCGGGCCGGTTGCGATGCGGCAGGTACCACTCGACCAGCAATTCCGCCTCGATCAGGAAGGCGTCGAGATCGTATGCCGGCAAGACATGGTCGATACGTGGCGCCACCGGCAGCACGTGCGGCAGTTTTTGCCGGTGCAAGGCGACGAGCACGTCGACGGCCGTGGCATAGCGCTCCCTGACAGGTGCCGGAGGATTGCCCGTCGCAACGCCCTCGGCGCCGAGATCCTCGAGCACCAGCAGACCCTCCGCCAGGTCCGCCGCATAGATCTCCGGCGCGGAGAAGCCGCGCGCGCGCAGCGCCCGCGCGATCGCGACGAACGGCTTCACGTCCTCGGCGAGATGCGCGATGGCGCTGTAGGGCTTGCCATCCCGCAAAGGCGGCCCGTCCGGGCGGCGCGGCGCATTCATGAGAATCGCCGCGTCGCGGTCGCTGACGAGCCGTTCGTAGATGCGGGTCGAGGCATCGCCCTGCAGGAAACGGCGCTCGGCGCCGCCAAAACCGGCCTGCTCGAGGAACCGCCAGATTGCAAACGTGCGCGCCATCCTGGTTGCGAGCGACCCCAACGCGGTGACGGTCGCTTCGCGATATGTCGGGCCGACCGTAGGGGCGAGGTGGAGGGCAATATCCAATCGATCGGCCGGCAAGAGGCCATCGGCGCGATCGGGCCATTCGAGCAGCGCGGCAGCGCCCTCGATCGCTTCCTCGATCCCAAGCTCGGCGAGCTCGCGGGGCTCGGAGATCCGATACAGATCGGCATGCACCAGCGGGAATTGCGGCAGCGCGTAGCTCTGGATCAGCGTGAACGTCGGGCTCGGCACTTCGAGCCGCTCGTCGCCGGCGAGATGCCGGATCAGCGCGCGGGCGAACGTCGTCTTGCCGGCGCCGAGGTCGCCGGAGAGGGTGACGAGATCGCCCGGGGCGAGAATGGCGGCGACATCCACGGCCAGCCGCTGCGTCGCCTGCTCGCTCGGCAGCACGAGAGTGTGGCTTGCCGCGGTCGAATTGGCCTGAACCTGCAACCTGCTGCGCCTCGCTACTCGGCCGCGGCGGCCCGTTCCGCCACATGCTCCAGCGGGAAGGCACAAACGACCGTGGTGCCGCGCCCCGGCGCGGAATCCAGACTGACCGTACCACCGTGCAGCTCGACGAACGAGCGTACGATCGACAAGCCCAGTCCGGTGCCGCGATGCCGCGAGCCCAGCGCGTGGCTCTCGAAGCGATCGAACACGCGATCCTGGATTTCGGTGGGAATGCCGGGGCCGCGGTCGGTGACCCGGAACAACACGGCGTCGCTACGCCGTTCGGCCGCGAGCGTCACGACCTCGCCCGGCGGTGAAAAGCCGATGGCGTTGGCCAAGAGATTATACAGAATTTGCCGCAGCCGCCGCTCGTCGGCCGTGAAGCTGCCGATTCCGGCATTGGCGCGAACCTCGATCTCGAGACCGTGCTCGGCCAGTCGTTCGCGCACCGCGTCCGCGGTCGCATCCATGATGGCGCGAATGTCGACGGGCCCGAGGTCCAGCGTCATGACGCCGGCATCGATGGTGGCGAGATCGAGGATGTCGTTGATGATCGCGAGCAGCGATGCGCTCGAGGAATTGATGTAACCGAGATATTCCCGCTGCTTGTCGCCGAGCCGGCCGGTCGCCGGATCTTCGAGCAATTGCGCGAATCCGATGATGTTCGTCAGCGGCGAGCGCAGTTCGTAGGAAACCAGGTGGACGAAATCGTTCTTGAGATCGTAGGCGGTCTGCAGCGCTTCGTTGCGCTCGCGCAACGCGCGCTCGACGTTGACCGAGTCGGTGACGTCCTGGAATGTGACCAGCGTTGCGCCGTCCGGCAGCGGCATGGTGGCGCAATCGATGACGGTGCCGTCCTTGCGCTCGAGCCGCTTCGAGATCGACTGGCGATGTTCGAGCCCGGTCACCGCCCCGCGCAGCACTTGCCAAGTCAGGTCATCCGCATGCAGCGCCTGGCAGGCGGCGATGATCGCCTCCACATGGGGCCGGTCGGCCAACAGCGCGGGCAGCAGGCGCCACATCCGGGAGAACGCCGGATTGAACAGCCGCAGCCGGCCGTCGCTGCCGAATACGGCGACCCCTTCGGAGAGATGATCGAGCGTTTCGCCCTGCACTCGGATCAAGGCGTCGAAGCGCCGCTTGAGCTCCAGCGCTTCGGTGACGTCATCGAACAGATAGGTGACGCCGCCTTCGGGATTGGGCGTAGTGACGACCCGCAAGGTACGGCCGTCCGGGACATGCCACAGATGCTCCTGGGCTTCGACGGCGCGATAGGCTTCGTGGAGTTGATTCCTCCACAAACGGAAATCCGCCTGTTCGGGAAGCTTGCGCGTTGCGCGCAATTGATCGAGCAACGCGCCGTCGCTCGGCTGCTGATCCAGAAACTCGCTCGGCAAACCCCAAAGCGCCCGATACGCGGAGTTGTAGAACGCAAGACGGTGGTCGGTGCCGAAGATCGCGACCGCCGTCGGGAGCTGGTCCAGCGTGCGCCGATGCGCCTCGATGGTGCGGGCGAGCTCGCTGCGCGTCGCTTCGACCTCGGTGACGTCGATGCCGATGCCGGCACGGCCGTTGCGGGTGGCGAGATCGAACACGTCGAAGATCCGCCGCGTCCCGGCGACGATCACGGGGAGCCGCGCGGCATAGGGTTCGTCCACAGCGCGTGCGGCGCCGAGATCGGCGCGCGCGGTCGCGTCGAGTAGTTCGAGCCCCCGCGCGACCGCCTCGGCGGCATCGCGCGCCTCGACAGCCTGTGCGTAAGCCGGATTCACCCAGGTCGTGCGGCCCACGACGTCGGAAGCCCAGATCGGCGACGGCAAGGCTTCGATGAGCGTGCGGATCGCGTCGACGTCGCGCAGCAACTTGCCATGGCGTGTGGTGAGCTCGACCAGCTCGCGTTTGATGCCGCTCACTTCCCTGAGGCGCAGCACGGCCCGGCCGCCGATCGCGCGGCCTTCCGCCTCGAATTGGCGGCCCGAGACCGCGGTGAGCGCCATGACGAAGCCCTGCCCGCGCGAGCGCAGCGCCTCGACGGCCCGCTCCATCCCGCGGGCGTCCTCGGCATCGAGCCATGTCGAGAACGCCAGGATGCGACGCGCGACCGGAACCGAGTTGATGATGCCGGCATCGCCGAGCACCTCCGCTTCATCGCCGTGCGCGTCCCAGACGATCACGACCTGCGGGTCGGCCAACAGCAGCGCATGAGCACGATCGACCTGCTCGCGCAACCGGACGATCTCGGTAAGCTCGGCGGCGGTCGCGCGCTGCGCGCGCCGGCGCGTCCGCAGCAGGCTGATCGCAGTGACGACCGCAAACGATACGACTCCGACGACGAGGGCCAGCGCCGCGAGTTCATGGCGATGCAGCTGTGCGAGGGCGCTCGCGTAGGTGCCGAGTTCGAAGAAAATCCGCGGCTCGGCGGCAGCCGGTTGCGCGGCCACGCAAGCGAGGACAACGGTCAGGGATTTCGCAAGGACGCGTGCGCGCCGCTCAGCCCGAAAGCCTCCGGCCTTCGCCCGGATCGTTTCCGGCATCCCCCCGCCTCTGTTCGGCCTGCGATCGCGCCGCCGGACGAGGACGCCACTGGGGCCCGGCGGTGCCGCGGGCAAGCTCCGCCGTGCTGCCCGCGAATCGCCGCCAATGTACCTCCGATGCGGTCAAACGCTAAGAGGAAACGCGGTGAACGCCTTGAAAAGTCGCAAAGACGCGGAGCGGACCGGACCCGACTTGCGCGATCGAGTTCGCGTTCGAGAGGCTCGGGGACGGCTGCGATGGGCGTTGCGCTCGAGGATTCGCGAGCAGCGCCACGCGTGCCGCGGCCCCACCGATGCGGTCAGGCGCTGCCGGTCGAGCCGAATCCGCCGCCGCTGCGCCCGGTATCATCGAGCTGGTCGACTTCGCTGATTCGAGCGCGCAAGCTCGACGCGATCACCAATTGGGCGACGCGCATGCCGCGCGTCACCGTGAACGGTTCGCGCCCGAGATTCACCAGCAGGACCTGGATCTCGCCGCGATAATCCGCATCGATCGTTCCTGGCGCGTTGAGCACGGTCACACCGGACCGCAACGCGAGCCCGGAGCGCGGTCGCACTTGCGCTTCGGTGCCGGGCGGCAGGGCGAGCGCGATCCCGGTGGGGATCGCCGCCCATGCGCCCGGCGCGATCACCATCGGCCGGTCCTGCGCAGTCGCCGCAAAGAGATCGCAGCCGGACGCGTGCTCCGATTGATAGGCGGGCAATGGGAGGCCGGCAGCATGCGGCAGTCGCGCCAGCCGGATCTCGATCTCCTTCATGTTCGCGCGAGCGCCGCCGCAATGCGGTTCACCAGCATGCCGGCGACTTCGGCCTTCGACTGCAGCGGCCAGGTTTCCACGCCGTCCGCGCTGACGCGGTGAATGCGGTTGGTGTCGCCGCCCATCACGCCGGCGGCCTCGGAGACGTCGTTCGCCAGAATCCAATCGCAATGTTTCTGCGCGAGCTTGATTTTCGCGTTCTCGATGAGGTGGTCGGTTTCCGCCGCGAACCCGATGACGAGCGTCGGCCGGCCCGATTTGCGGCCTGCAATCGTCGCGAGAATGTCCGGATTTTCCGTGAGCACGAGTTTCGGCGGCTCGCTTGCCCTCTTGATCTTGCGGCTCATCGGCTCGACGCGCCAGTCGGCAACCGCCGCGGCGAAGATCGCCACGTCCACCGGAAGCGCCTTTTCCACGGCCGCGAGCATGTCGCGCGCGCTCTCGACATGAACGACGTCGACCCCTCGAGGATCCGCCAGCGCAACGGGGCCGCACACGAGCGTGACCTGCGCACCCGCTTCTGCGGCCGCGCGCGCGATGGCGTGACCTTGCTTGCCGGAGGAGCGATTGGCGAGGTAGCGAACCGGATCGATCGCCTCGAGCGTGGGCCCCGAAGTGACCAGGACACGGCGACCCTGCAGCGGCCTCGACGCGGCGCCGCGGGCGAGCAGCTGCGCGATTGTTTCGGCGATTTCCAGCGGCTCGGCCATGCGACCGACGCCGTGCTCGCCGCCCTCGGCCATCTCGCCTTCGTTCGGCCCGACGCAGGCGACGCCGTCGGCCGCGAGCAGCGCGACGTTGCGGCGGGTCGCCGGATGCTCCCACATGCGCGGGTTCATCGCCGGGGCGATCAGCACCGGCTTGTCAGTTGCGAGCAGCACCGTCGAGGCAAGATCGTCGGCATGGCCGCCCGCCATCTTCGCCAGCAGATCCGCGGTCGCCGGCGCGACGACCACGATGTCGGTGTCGCGCGCGACCCGGATGTGGCCGACGTCGAATTCGCCGCGTGCGTCGAACAGATCCGTGAACGCCCGCTCGCCCGCGATGGCCCCGACCGCGAGCGGCGTGATGAATTCCTGGCCGCCTCGGGTGAGGATCGCGCGCACGAGCGCACCGCGCTCCCTCAGGCGCCGGATCAAATCCAGCGATTTGTAGGCGGCGATGCCGCCGCCGATCACCAGCAGGATCCGCTTGCCCCGAAGCATTTGCGTCAACGCATCCTCGTAATCATCGATCTCATATAAACATACAACATCGCTTTTCCGACCTCACTTCCGCTTCTATCGGAATATCAGCAGCGCGGCCAACAGCGCCACGATCAGCCATAGCGGCACGGCGCTCCATCGGTTGCGGCGGGCTTGCGCGCTCCCGATCGCCTCGACGGTCTCGGGCGCGAGCACGACGCCGTTGCGCGTGACCGCATCGAAGTGATCGAGCACGACCGCGGCGCGGCCGAGCAGCTCCGGAACGCCGCCGAGGAACCGGCCGAGCTCGACGGCGCCTTCGGCCGCCTGCTCGATGCGGCCCGCCGGACCGAGATGCCGTTCCACCCATTCGCGCACGACGGGGTCGGAGGTCGACCACATGTCGAGCCCCGGGTCTAGCGTCCGCGCCACGCCCTCGACCACCACCATGGTCTTCTGCAGCATCAGCAATTCCGGCCGCGTGCGCATGTCGAACAGGCTCGTGACCTCGAACAGCAGGTTGAGCAGCTTCGCCATGGAGATCTCGGCGGCGGTGCGGCTGTGGATCGGCTCGCCGATCGCGCGGATCGCCTGCGCGAAGCTGTCGACCGAGTGCTGCGGCGGCACGTAGCCCGCCTCGAAATGCACTTCGGCCGTGCGCCGGTAATCGCGGGTGATGAAGCCGTGCAGGATCTCGGCCAAAAACCGCCGCTCTTTCGAGCCGAGCCGGCCCATGATGCCGAAATCGACCGCGATGAACCGGCCGTTCTCGTCTACGAACAGATTGCCGGGATGCATGTCGGCATGGAAGAAGCCGTCGCGCAACGCGTGGCGCAGGAAAGACTGCATCAGCGCGCGCGCGAGTTGCTTGAGATCGAAGCCCCTGGCGATCAGCGCCGCGCGGTCGGACAGCGGCGTCGCGTCGATCCACTGCATCGTGAGCACGTCCTTGGCGGTCCGCATCCAGTCGATCGCCGGCACGCGAAAATCCGGATCGCCCCGGGTGTTCTCGGCCATTTCCGAGATCGCCGCCGCCTCGAGCCGCAGGTCCATTTCGACGGCGACGCTGCGAGCGAGGGTATCCACCACCTCGACGAAGCGCAGCCGCCGCGCTTCCGCCGAGATCCGCTCGGCATGGAACGCGACGAACGCGAAGGCTTCGAGGTCGATCTTGAAGCGGCGTTCGATACCGGGCCGCAGCACCTTTACGGCGACCGGTCGGCGTTCGCCCCCTTCCAGCACTTCGGCGCGATGCACCTGCGCGATCGAGGCGGCCGCGACCGCAGATCCGAAGCTCGCGAACACCGCGCCGATCGGGGCGCCGAGCGCGCTCGCAACCGCGGCCTCGGCGTCCGCTTGCGCGAACGGCGGCATACGGTCCTGCAGGCTTTCGAGATCGCGCGACAGCGCGGCGCCGACGATGTCGGGGCGCGTCGCCAGGAACTGGCCAAGCTTGACATAGCTCGGGCCGAGCCGCGTCAACGCCGCCGCGAGCCGCACCGCACCCGCGGTGCCCGCCGGCTCGCCAGTCCCGGGTCCCGCGGACGCGGGCCGCCGCTCGATGAGCCTGCCCAGGCGCAGCACGAGCCCGACCGGCCAGGGCAAGAACACCGGATCGACGAGCCCGAACACCCCCTCGCGCGCGAAGACGAAGCCGGCGCGCGCGAGCCGCGCGAGATGCGCCGGCGCCAACACCAGGGGCGGTCGCCGCGCGGGCAAGTCCGGCGCGCCGCCGCGGAACCGAACATGCATGGGAGCACGCGGCGAGATCACAGCCTCCAGCCGGAGTGGAGCGCCACGATCCCGCCTGACATGCGCCGGTGCGTTACCTGCCGGAATCCCGCAGCCCGCAGCATCGCAGCGAGCGCCTCCGGCCGCGGGAAGCGGCGGATCGATTCGACAAGATAGCGGTAGGGCTCGGCATCGCCCACGACCGCGCGTCCCAGCGCGGGAATCACCTGAAACGAATAGAGATCGTAGAGCCGATCGAGCCCCGGCACGTCGACCGCCGAGAACTCGAGGCACAGAAAGTGTCCGAGCGGCTTGAGCACGCGAAACGCTTCCGCCAGCGCCCGCTCGATGCGCGGCACGTTGCGCATGCCGAACGCGATCGCGACCGCATCGTAGCTGCGATCCGGAAACGGCAGATGCTCGGCATTGCCCTCGACAAAACGCACGACATCGTCGAGAGCGCGCGCCTCGGCGCGTTCGCGCCCGACTTGCAGCATCTCCACACTCGAATCGAGCACGGTAGCTCGCGTGCCCGAGCCGGCGGCCTCGAGCGTGCGGAACGCGACATCCCCGGTGCCGCCCGCGAGATCGAGCAGCGCGAACGATCGGGATTGCCGCGGTGGATCGATCGCGGTGACGAGCGCATCCTTCCAGGCCCGATGCAGCCCGCCGGACATCAGATCATTCATCAAGTCGTAGCGCCGCGCGACCTTGCGGAACACGTCGTCGACAAGTTCCTGCTTGGCGGCGAGCGGCACCTCACGAAAACCGAAATCGGTCTGGCGATCGGGGGTCTCGGCCATGGACGGCTCCGGGCGGCCGGACCATAGCGCGCGGGCCCGCGGGGCGCTATCACAGCTCGGAAAATCACCGGACGGAGTAAACGTGCCGGAACTGCCCGAGGTCGAAACCGTGCGGCGGGGCTTGGCGCCCGCGATGGTGCACGCTGCGTTCCTCGCGGTCCGGGCCCACCGCGAGGACCTGCGCTGGCCTCTGCCGGACAATTTCGGGCGGCGCCTCGTCGGGGCGACCGTCGAGCAGCTTCGCCGGCGCGCCAAATATCTGCTCGCCGAGCTCTCTTCCGGCGAGGTGCTGATCATGCATCTCGGCATGTCGGGCTCGTTCCGGGTGCTCAACGGCGCTGTGGAGGAGGCGCCCGGCGATTTCCATTTCGCGCGCTCACGCACCCTCGCCCACGATCACGTGGTATTCCGGATGTCCTCGGGCGCGACCGTGACGTTCAACGACCCGCGCCGGTTCGGCTTCATGCTGCTTGTCGGGCGCGCCGAGCTCGAAACGCATCCGCTGATGCGCATCGGCCCCGAGCCGCTCGACCACGCCTTCACCCCGCTACGGCTGGCGCGATCCTGCGCCGGCAAGGCGACGAGCCTCAAAGCCGCGTTGCTCGACCAGAAGGTCGTGGCCGGCCTCGGCAACATCTATGTCTGCGAGGCGCTCAACCGCGCGCGGCTGTCGCCGCGGCGCAAAGCCTCGACCCTGGCGACGCGCGCCGGTGTGCCGACGCCGCACGCGGTGCGCCTCGTCGCCGCCATCAAGGAGGTGCTCGAGGCTGCGATCGCCGCCGGCGGCTCGTCGCTGCGCGATCACCGCCGCACCGACGGCGAACTCGGGAGCTTTCAGCACAAGTTTCGCGTCTACGATCGCGCGGGTCGCCGCTGCCCGAACCGCGGCTGCGGCGGCATCGTGCGCCGCATCGCCCAGAACGGCCGCTCCACGTTCTTTTGCCTGGAGTGCCAGAAGTGAGCCAGTTGCCGCAACGCTCGGCTCGACCGCGCCGACGGGGAGCAAACAATCCAAAGGGGATCTCATGAGCTACGAGAACGTCGAAATCGAAACCCGCGGCAAGGTCGGGATCGTCCGGCTCAACCGACCACAGGCGCTCAATGCGCTCAACTCGGCGCTGATCGCGGATTTGACCCACGCAGTCGATGCGTTCGAAGCCGCGCACGAGATCGGCTGCATCGTGCTGACCGGATCGGAGAAAGCGTTCGCGGCCGGCGCCGACATCAAGGAGATGGCCGGCAAATCCTACATGGATGCCTTCATGGGGGATTTCGCCGCGCATTGGGACCGCATCTCCAGGGCGAGGAAACCGGTGATCGCCGCGGTCGCGGGCTACGCACTCGGCGGCGGCTGCGAGCTCGCCATGATGTGTGATCTCATCATCGCGGCGGAGAATGCCAAGTTCGGTCAGCCTGAGATCAAGCTCGGCGTCATTCCCGGCATCGGCGGCACACAGCGGCTGACGCGCGCCGTCGGCAAGGCCAAGGCCATGGACCTCTGCCTGACGGGACGCATGATGGACGCACAGGAAGCCGAGCGCTCGGGCCTCGTCGCCCGCGTCGTGCCGCTGGCGGACCTGTTGGAGGAGGCGGTCAAGACCGCCGAGACGATCGCGTCGATGTCGCTGCCGGCCGTGATGGTCGCCAAAGAGAGCATCAACCGCGCCTTCGAGGTCTCGCTTGCCGAAGGCGTGCGCTTCGAGCGGCGGGTGTTTCATTCGCTGTTCGCGACCGAGGATCAGAAGGAGGGCATGGCGGCCTTCGTCGCGAAGCGCGCACCGAATTTCCGCAATCGATGAATGTCCGGCGACGGCTGGCGGACTGCGCCAGAAATCGCAATATATGCCGATGACGACCACTGCTGAATGGTCATGGCCGGGCCTGTCCCGGCCATCCACGCCTTGTCACTGCGGGCTTACGATCGTGGATGATTGGCACAAGGCCGGGCATGACCGACGAGAGTCGGCAAGTGGCATCGAGGCGAGCCGATGCTGACGAATGACGAACTCGAGCGCTATGCCCGCCACATCGTCCTGCGCGAGGTCGGCGGGCCCGGCCAGCTCGCGCTGCGCCGCGCCCGGGTCCTCGTAATCGGCGCCGGTGGGCTCGGCGCGCCGGTGCTGCTCTATCTCGCCGCCGCCGGTGTCGGCACGCTCGGCATCGTCGACGACGATGTGGTCGCGCTCTCGAACCTGCAACGTCAGGTCATCCACGCGACGCCGGACCTCGGCCGGCCCAAGGTCGACAGCGCCGCAGAGGTGATCGAGCGGCTCAACCCGCATGTCGCGGTCGAGCCGCACGGCGTGCGGCTGAGCGCGGCGAATGCCGTCGATCTGATCGGCCGCTACGATATCGTCGCCGACGGCTCCGACAATTTCCCGACCCGTTATCTCGTTTCCGACGCCTGTTATTTCGCAAAAAAGCCGCTCGTCACCGCGGCGGTCGGCAGCTTCGACGGCACGCTCACCACGATCCGGGCGCACGAGCGCGGCACGGACGGTCGCCCCAACCCCACGTACCGGTGCCTGTTTCCCGAGCCGCCGCCCGCCGGCACGGTGCCGGCCTGCGCCGAAGCCGGAATCCTGGGAGCGCTCACCGGCATCCTCGGTTCGCTCATGGCGCTCGAAGTGATCCGCGAAATCGTCGGCTTCGGCGAGGGCTTGGTCGGGCGGCTGCTCATGGTCGACGCGCGCTCGCTGCGGTTCGAAACGCTGCGCTACACGTGGGACCCGAACAACCCGCTCTCGGGCGAACGATCCTCGGTCCGCGATCTCTCGCTGTTGCACGTCGGCTGAGGGGTCGGCGTAGCTGCGGGCTCGATTAGACAATCCGGGCACGCGGCGAATTGCGCAAGCGCATGACGAGCGCCCGGCGAAGATCATTTTTCCGGCGGCTTTGCCGCGGCGGTCGGCTCCGGGCATGGGCCGATGCAGAACTCGACGTCGTCGCTGTTGCGGTAGCGGTTCGGACCCATGCGCTGGTATTCGACGCAGCGGCGGCGGTCGGGTGCATCATGGGCGTTGCGGCGGCAGATTTTCCCGCCCTCCGCCTCCCAGATGCCGCGCACGAGAATCCCCGACCCGGACAGGACCGCGGTGCCGTCCGGCAGATGCACGGTGCACAACGCCTTTCCGGCGAGCGGGCCGACGCTCGGCGTGCCGCAGAGCGGGACGCCTACGAGCTCGCGGCGGAATTCGTCGACGGTCATGCTCTGCGCCCAGGCCGGCGCGGCGGCGAGCAGCATCAGGCCGAGCACGGTTGAGCGGGGCACGTTCGCCATGTGCAAATCAAAGACCAGGATCACAGCATCGAGGGCAGCACGCGGTCGGGCGGCCGATGGCCGTCCATGAAGGTCTTGATATTGATAATGACCTTTTCGCCCATGTCGATGCGACCTTCGATCGTAGCCGATCCCATGTGCGGCAACAGCACCACCTTACCGGCGCGCGCGAGCTTCAGGAGCTTGGGATTGACGGCGGGCTCGTGCTCGAACACATCGAGTCCAGCGCCCGCGACCTCGCCGTGCTCGATCATGCGGGCAAGCGCGTTCTCGTCGACCACCTCGCCGCGCGCGGTATTGACCACATAGGCTTCGGGACGCATCAGCTTCAGTCGCCGCGCCGACAGCAGATGATACGTCGCCGGCGTATGCGGGCAGTTTACCGAGATGATATCCATGCGCGCGAGCATCTGATCGAGGCTCTCCCAATAGGTGGCCTCCAGCTCCTCCTCGATGTGCGGCGGCACGCGACGGCGGTTGTGATAATGGACCTGCAGGCCGAAGGCGCGGGCGCGCCGCGCCACCGCCTGGCCGATGCGGCCCATGCCGACGATGCCCAACCGCTTGCCCCAGATGCGGTGGCCGAGCATCCAGGTGGGCGTCCAGCCGGTCCAATCCTTGTCCGCGGTCAAGACCGTGGCGCCCTCGGCGAGCCGCCGCGGCACCGCCAGGATCAGCGCCATGGTCATGTCCGCGGTGTCTTCGGTCAGCACGCCCGGCGTGTTGGTGACGGTGATGCCGCGCTGCACCGCGGTCGCGACGTCGATGTTGTCGACGCCGTTGCCGAAATTGGCGATCAGCTTCAGCTTGTCGCCGGATTGGCTGAGCACGGAGGCGTCGATTTGGTCGGTAATGGTCGGGACCAGCACGTCGGCGATTTTCGCGGCTTCGGCGAGCTGCGCATGGCTCATCGGCTTGTCGTCGAGATTGAGGCGGGCATCGAACAGCTCGCGCATGCGGGTCTCGACGCTGTCCGGCAGCTTGCGCGTGACGACCACCAACGGCTTCTTGCGGTTCGGCATTGTCGACGCCCTCGGCTTACGCCGCGCGACCGCGGTGCGCAAACCGGTCACCTTCCGTTCAGCGCTCGTTAACCGAGCCGACCGAGACTGTCGCAGCCCCGCGGGACGGATGGCTCGGCCGGTCCCTCTCTATCAGATGGCCGGGCGAGCACAAAGCCGCCGCAGCCGTCGCGTTTGCGCGGCGGCGGCGCCGCAGATGCCAACCGGGCCGCAGTGGCGAGGCGAGGCGTGTGGCAACAGTCCGATCGATGCAATCGCGAAACTGGCTCTCTCTCGCACCCGCACTGTTCGTGCTGACCGCGACCATGCCGGCAAGTGCCGATCCGCTGGCGCAGGGTGCGTCCAGCGGCCTTCCGGTGCCGCGCTTCGTCAGCCTCAAATCCGATCGCGTCAACGTGCGCGGCGGGCCCGACAAGGATCACGAAGTCGTCTGGGTATTCACCAAGGCGGCGCTTCCCGTGGAGATCACCGCGGAGTTCGAGAATTGGCGGCGCGTGCGCGACTGGGACGGCGGCGAGGGCTGGGTCTACCACTCGCTGCTGTCGGGGCGCCGCACCGTCCTGGTTGCTCCGAAGGCGAAGGAGGGGGCGGTGCCGCTGCTGGATCGTCCGGACCCGGCCGCGAAGCTCGTCGCACGCCTGCAACCGGGCGTCGCCGGTTCGGTTAAGGGCTGCACAGGGCAGTGGTGCCGCATCGGCGGCGAGGGATTCGACGGCTGGATCGCGCAGGACCGGCTGTGGGGAGTTTACCCCAACGAGAAGATCGACTAGCCGCCGTTCTCGGACGGCTCGCGCTTGAGCCTGACGACGATGTCGACCCGCGCGATCCGGTAGCCCGGCGGCGGCGCCGGCAGCTTGTCCATCGCGGCTTCGCTCGCCGGAATATCCACGAGCGTGTTCTCGTCCTCCACGAAGAAATGGTGGTGGTCGGACGCATTGGTGTCGAAATAGGTCTTCGAACCGTCGACCGCGACCTCGCGCAGCAGCCCCGCTTGCGTGAACTGGTGCAGTGTATTGTAGATCGTGGCGAGCGATACGGGCACTTTCGCCTTGGTGGCCTCCTCGTAGAGCAGCTCGGCGGTGACGTGCCGATCGCCCTTGCCGAACAGGATCCAGCCGAGCGCCATGCGCTGGCGCGTCGGCCGCAGGCCGACCTGACGCAGCATGGCGCGCACGTCGTGCCATGGGCAGCCGGTGAGCGCCGCGCGCTCGGCCAGCCGGCGCTCGGCGGCTTCGTCGAGCGTGCTCGAGAAAACGATCGTACGCGGTTGCGCCATGTCTGCGACCCAAACGCTCTACCCTATCGGCGCGGGCAGGATTTTGCGGCCGGATCATAGGGAGGCTGTGGCCCGGGTGCAACCGCGCTTGGCTCGCCCGGCGCAATGTCGCAGCTGCGAGCGCGCGAGCGCGGCATGTCGCGCGATCATTGTATCCGCCGCCGCTTTTGCCCCTGCCCGCCGATGTGTTAGGAGATCGGCCGGCAAACCAGGCCAGGAATCGACCTGAATGCAGACCCGCCGCGGCAGCTATGACTACGAAGATTTGCTGGCATGCGGCCGTGGCGAACTGTTCGGCGAGGGCAATGCCCAGCTGCCGCTGCCGCCGATGTTGATGTTCGATCGGATTTCGGAGATCGCGGAGGCGGGCGGAGAACACGGAAAGGGACTGGTGCGCGCCGAGCTCAGCGTGAAGCCGGACATGTGGTTCTTCCCCTGTCATTTCAAAGGCGATCCGGTCATGCCCGGCTGTCTCGGCATCGATGCGCTGTGGCAATTGCTCGGGTTTTTCCTGGGCTGGCTCGGCGCGCCCGGCAAAGGGCGGGCGCTCGGGCTCGGCGAACTGAAATTCTCGGGGCAAGTGCTCCCGACCATGAAGAAGGTGATCTACGGCATCGACATCAAGCGGGTGATGCGCTCGAAGCTCGTGCTCGGCGTCGCCGACGGCTGGCTTTCTGCGGACGGCGCGGTGATCTACCGGGCGAGTGACCTCAAGGTCGGCCTGTTCCGCCAGGATGCCGAGCTGCAGGCGAGCGGAGCCTGAGCCCAGGCGCGCGAGCGCGGGGAGCGCGCCGATGGCGAGAAATCTGCGGACGAGGCAACCATGAAGCGCGTCGTCGTCACCGGGATGGGAATCGTCTCATCGATCGGGAACAACACCCAGGAAGTGCTGGCGTCGCTGCGCGAGGCGAAGTCCGGCATCGTGCGCGCCGATGAATATGCGAAGCTCGGCTTCCGCTGCCAGGTCCACGGCGCGCCCACCCTCGACGCCGAGCACGCCATCGATCGCCGCGCGCTGCGGTTTTTGGGCGGCGGCGCCGCCTTCAACCACGTCGCCATGGAGCAGGCGATCCGCGACGCGGGGCTCGAACCCGACGAAGTCTCGCACGAGCGCACCGGGATCATCATGGGCTCGGGCGGACCCTCGACGCGCACCCTCGTCGAGGCCGCCGATACCGCGCGCAACAAGGGGCCGAAGCGGGTCGGCCCATTCGCGGTGCCGAAGGCCATGTCGTCGACCGCCTCGGCGACGCTCGGCACCTGGTTCAAGATCAAGGGGGTGAATTACAGCATCTCGTCGGCCTGCGCGACTTCCAATCACTGCATCGGCAACGCGCTCGAGGTGATCCAGCTCGGCAAGCAGGATGTGATTTTCGCCGGCGGCTGCGAGGAGCTCGACTGGACGCTCTCGGTGCTGTTCGACGCCATGGGGGCGATGTCGTCGAAGTTCAACGCCACTCCGGAGAAGGCCTCCCGTGCCTACGACGTCGATCGTGATGGATTCGTGATCGCGGGCGGTGCCGGCGTGCTGGTGCTCGAGGAGCTCGATCACGCGAAGGCGCGCGGCGCCAAGATCTATGCCGAGCTCGCCGGCTACGGGGCCACCTCGGACGGCTACGACATGGTGGCGCCGTCGGGCGAAGGCGCCGCGCGCTGCATGCGCATGGCGCTGCAATCGGTGCCCTGTCCGATCGATTACATCAACCCGCATGCGACCTCGACCCCGGTCGGCGACTTGCGGGAGATCGAGGCGATCCGTGAGGTTTTCAGGGACAAATGCCCGCCGATCTCCGCGACCAAATCGCTGACCGGCCACTCGCTCGGCGCCGCCGGTGCGCAGGAGGCGATCTATTCGCTGCTGATGATGAACAACGGCTTCATCTGCGAAAGCGCCAACATCGAGCATCTCGATCCCGCTTTCGCCGATGTCCCGGTCGTGCGCGAACGCCGCGACCACGTCGAGCTTTCCTGCGTGCTGTCGAACTCCTTCGGGTTCGGCGGCACGAATGCATCCGTCGTGTTCAAGCGGCTCGATGCCTGAGTTGGCGCACGTGGCCGGGATTTGCGCGCAAGCAAGGGGGTGAGCGTGATGGGAAGACTGATGGAGGGCAAGCGCGGGCTGATCATGGGCGTCGCGAACGACCACTCGATCGCCTGGGGCATCGCCAAGACGCTCGCTCGGGAGGGCGCGATGCTCGCCTTGACCTACCAGGGCGAGGCGCTCGGCAAGCGCGTGCGGCCGCTCGCCGAATCGATCGGTGCCAATCTCATTCTGCCCTGCGATGTCGAAGATCTCGCCTCGGTCGACGCCGTCTGCTCGGAAATCGACCGGAGCTGGCAGAAACTCGATTTCCTCGTGCACGCGATCGCGTTTTCCGATCGCAACGAGCTCAAGGGCCGCTATGCCGACACCACGCGGGAGAATTTCATCCGCACCATGGTGATCTCGTGTTTTTCGTTCACCGAGATCGCCAAGCGGGCGGCGGCGCTGATGCACGGCGGCGGATCGCTGGTCACGCTCACCTATGGCGGCTCGATGCGGGTGATGCCGAACTACAACGTGATGGGGGTCGCCAAGGCGGCGCTCGAAGCGTCCGTGCGTTATCTCGCGGCGGATTTCGGCCCCGCCGGCATCCGCGTCAACGCGATTTCGGCCGGGCCGGTGCGCACGCTGGCGGGCTCCGGGATTTCCGAGGCGCGGTTGATGTTCAATTTCCAGCAGCGCCATTCGCCGTTGCGGCGCACCGTCTCGATCGACGAGATCGGCGGCGCGGCGCTCTACCTGCTCAGCGATCTCTCGAGCGGAGTGACCGGCGACATCCATTATGTGGATTCCGGCTACAACATCGTCGCGATGCCGCAGCCCGCCGCGCTGCGGACCGTCGACGAAGCGGAGACCGCCGCCGAGGAGCGCACCAAGGACGCCGCGCAATAGCGCCGGTCCCGCCGGCCGCCGGCGCCGCGCAACACCGGCGCCGTCCATGTCCGGGCGATAGACGGTCGAACCGAGGTCCGCGCGGCGAGAGTCATGCTATGGTTCGCTGGCGCCTCTCCATGCCAGGCATTTGGTGAGGGCATCTCGCCTGCGCATCGCGAGCTCGGCGCGAGCGCGGGACCCAGGAGCCGGGCTCGGGAGGACTATCCATGGACATCCGCGTTGTGCGCGCGGGCGGTATTGCCGCCGCGCTCCTCGGTTTGCCGCTGCTTTCGTCGAGCGCCATCGCGCAGCTTGCCATCTCCTCGAACGACGCAAAGGCCGTGCTGGTGAACGGCGTGAACACGGTGCCGCCGAACCCCGGGAACGACACCGTCACGCTCATCGACCTCGGGGTTTCGCCGCCGAAGATCGTCGGCGAGCTCAATGCGCCGTCGAGCGTCGTGGGTCCGCCGCAGAACGTCGCGATCACACCCGACGAGTCGTTGGCGCTCGTCAGCGCCAACACCAAACTCGATCCGACCGATCCCAAGAAAACCGTGCCGGACAACCGGATCACGGTGATCGATCTCAAGTCCAATCCGGCGGCGGTGATCACCACGATCGAAACCGATCCCGGACCGGCCGGCATCTCCATCAATCGCGCCGGAACATTGGCGCTCGTCGCCAATCGCAATGCCGGTGCGGTCTCGATCTTCACGATCTCCGGAAAATCCATCGCCCCCGCCGGCAAGGTCGATTTGGGCGATGCAAAAGCGGGACCGAGCAGCGTCGCGTTCACGCCCGACGGAAAGACGGCGCTGGTCACGCGCGACGGCGACCACAAGGTCTCGGTGCTCTCCGTCGACGGCACCAAGGTGACGGATACCAAGCGGGTGCTGACCGGCGGATTCCGGCCTTATGCGATCCAGGTCAGCCCCAAGGGCGACATCGCGCTCGTCGGCAATCAGGGCGGCAACAGCGGTGACATCGTGGCGGTGCACGTGATCGACCTGACCGGGAAGGCCCCGCGCATCGTCCGCGCGATCGATGTCGGCCAGTACGTCGAGGGCTTGGCGTTCTCGGACGACGGCAATTATGTGGCTATCCTCCCCCAGAACGGCTCCTCGATCGCGGAAAATCATCCGTTCTACAACGACCACAGCCTGGTCGTGGTGTTCAGCGTGAAGGGAACGGAGCTCACCAAAGTCGCCGAGGCCAAGACCGGGAGATGGGGCCAGGGCGTGGCCTGGAGCCGCGACGGCAAGACTCTGCTGGCGCAGAGCATGACTGACAATGCGCTCGCGGTGTTGAGCTTCGACGGCAAGAGCCTGCAGGTGACCGGCCAACTCAAGGTCAACGGCGGGCCCGAAGGGCTGCGCACCGCGGAACGTTGAACGAAGGCCGTCGTCGGCCGGCGCGCGAATCGCCGGTCGGCTCGTGGTCATGAAAGAAAGGGCGGCCGCGTGGCCGCCCTTTCGGCAAGCGCGGCGCGGCAAGCACGTCATCGCGCGCACACACCGGATTGCAGGCCACTCCCATGCTCGACATCACCGATCGCCGCATCCGCGGCAGCTGTCATTGCGGCAACATCCGATTCACCTTGGCATGGCCCGATTCCGGGCCGACGATCGCGAGCCGCGCGTGCGGTTGCGGGCTGTGCACGAAGCACGGTGCGGCGTGGACATCGCATCCCGATGGCAGGTTCGATCTGCGGATCGCCGATCCCGCTCGCGTGACGCAATATCGGTTCGGAACCAAGACCGCAGATTTTCACGTTTGCCTCACCTGCGGCGTGATCCCGATCGTAACGTGCACGATCGAAGGGACGCGATATGCGGTGTTCAACGTCAACACGTTCGACGACGTGGATCGCTCGCAGCTGGTCGAGTCCGCCGCAGACTTCGAGGGCGAAACGGCGGAGAACCGGCTGGCGCGGCGGCGGCGCAACTGGACGCCGGAATCTACCCGCGAGACTGCGAGCTGCTGAATCGAGATCCTGATTCAATATCGCGCGGGGCCGCGCGCGCCGATCACATTGCGAACATCGCCGTCGTGCCGAACGGATCGCGGCGCTCGAACGTGGTCGCCTCGAAATGCAGGCCGAGGTCGCGCGCCCGCTGCCAAGACGCGTGCAGCTCGCGCGTAGTCGGGCGGCGGGCGATCTCGGAATATTTGTCGCGGTACTTCCGGCTGCCCGGGTCGCAGAAATTGTCGGGGTGGAACTGCGCCATGACGTTGACCGGCGCCGCGGGCACGTGCTCGGCAATCCATTCGAGCACCGGATAGGTGCAGCATTCGACGTGGTTCGGCATGATCAAATGCCGGATCGTGAAGTCCTCGCCCCATTGCTTGAGCAGCGCGATGTTGCGCGTCACCGTCTCCCAGTACCACGGGGTCTTGGCGAGCGTCATCGCGCATCGGCCGGGGCCGAATTTGAGGTCGGGCAGCCACACGTCGCTCAGCACGCGCAGGATTTTCATCGACTCCAAGGTCATGAAGAAATTGCTGTTCCACAGCATCGGCGCATTGAATTCCGCCTCGTCGAAGTCCGGCGCCTCGCGGAAGAAAAAGAAGCGGTCCGCCTTGGTCCGCCGCGCGGTTGCGAGCTCGGCCGGGCTCGGGCGGAAGCCGCGGCCGATGAGCGCAATCGCGTCGACGATCGCATGCAGATGAATGACGACTTCCCCGCCGACCCAGTTGATGTTGTGGCAGCCCTCGCGGCGCAGCTGCCAGGCCATCGCGGCGAGCGTGCGGGCATCGACCTCCTCGCCGTTGTCCTTGTCGGTGCTGATGTCGCCGTTCTGGCAGAACGCGCAGCGCATATTGCAGGAGGTGAAGAAAATCGTGCCGGAGCCGGCGGTGCCGCGATAGAACAGCTCCTCGCCGGTGTGATGGAAATGCGTGCTCACCCGCGCGCCGGAGGCGAGCTTGCAGGCGCCGAGCTTCGTCCCCGCGCGGCGGTCGACCCGGCAATCCCACGGGCAGAAATTGCAATGGGCGAGCATGCGATAGGCGAGTTCGCGGCAGAGCTCGAGCAGGCTCGGACCCTCCGCAGGCGGGGGCAAATACGCCCCCGCGCGGATCGCCTGCCACAGCGCGAGAAATTCGGGGGTCCGCGCGTCGAGCTCGGCCCACAGCGCCTCCTCGCTCGCGCTCGCGGGATCGAGCCCAACCGGCACCGCGGCCGCAATGCGGAATTTCGCCGGCCGACGGTTCTCGGCGACGTCGAGATACCAGGCAAGCGCGGCGCGGATCGTCGCATCGTCCCAGATGCGCAGGCGCTCCAACTGTCCCATGGCGCTCCTCCGTCTTGATTATATGTCGAGCCGGCGGCCGAGACGATGGCGGATCGGCGGCCTACACTCGCCTCGACCGACGGCGCGCGATCCTCGGGAAGGCCGGCCATGAAAATCGAAACGCTGCTGCCGCTCGGCAAGGTAGATCCGGGCCTGCGTGCGGCCGAGACCCCGCTCGACATTGCACAGGTCGGCGCGGACGCGCGGCTCGTCGAGCAGATGGGTTACGACGGATTGGTGACGGAGGAGACGAAGGACGACCCCTATGTGGTGATGGCGCTCGCCGCGCAAGCGACGAAGCGGCTCAAACTTGCGACCGGCGTCGCCATGGCGTTTCCGCGCAGCCCGACCATCACGGCGATGAGCGCCTGGTCCCTGCAAAAACTCTCGAAGGGCCGCTTCGTCCTCGGGCTGGGATCGCAGGTCAAAGGCCACATCCAGCGCCGGTTCGGCATGACTTGGTCGCCGCCGGGCCCCTGGATGCGCGAATACGTGCGCGCCGTACGCGCGGTCTGGGCCACGTGGCAGACCGGCGCGCCGCTCGACATCAAGGGCGAGCATTACAACATCAACCTGATGGTGCCGCTGTTCGCGCCGGCTCCGCTCGAGCATCCGGACATCCCGATCCATCTCGCCGCGGTCAATCCCTACATGTGCCAGGTGGCGGGCGAGGTCGCCGACGGCATCCGGCCGCATCCGGTGTGCACGCCGCAATATATCGAGGAGGTGATGCTGCCGGCGGTCCGCAAGGGGGCCGCGAACACATCCCGCCGGCTCGACGGCTTTGCGGTCGCGATCAAGCCGCTGGTTGCGACCGCGCCCGATGAAGACGCGCTTGCACCCGCGATCCGCAACGTGCGCGCGCGGGTCGCCTTCTACGCCTCGACGCCGGCTTACGCGGCGGCGTTCGAAGCGCACGGGTTCGGCGAGCTCGCAAAGACTCTCGCCGACTACTCCCGGGCGCAGCGCTGGGAGGAGATGCCCGCGTTCATCACCGACGAGATTTTGCACACCTACGCCACGGTCGGGACCTGGGACGAGATCGCCGACAAGCTCCTGGCGCGGTACGGGCATGTTGCGACCCACGCGGAGTTCTCGACCCCGGTCGGTTCCGCGTCCGACCAGGCGCGGCTGATGCGGATGGTCGATCGGCTTCACGCCGGGTGACGCGTTGCAGCACTGGGGACTGCTGATGGACCCGAGTGTAACGCCGAACTAATATCAACTCGTCACGCGCGGGCTCGACCCGCGCATCCATGCGACTTCGCCGGGTCGCTGCAGCGTCGCATCGATTGCCGGTCAAGCCCGGCAATGACGAGACCTACTCCCCGGCCCCGGCGCCGGCGGCCTCGCGGGCGCGCTCGGCCTCGGCCTTCTGCTTCGCCTCGAGATCCTCGCCGGTCTCTTGGTCGACCACCTTCATCGACAGGCGAACCTTGCCGCGGTCGTCGAACCCGAGCAGCTTGACCTTGACCTTGTCGCCCTCTTTCACGACGTCCGTGACCTTCTGCACCCGGCGCGGCGCGAGCTGGCTGATGTGCACGAGCCCGTCCTTCGAGCCGAAGAAATTCACGAACGCGCCGAAGTCGACGACCTTGACGACCGTGCCGTCGTAGATCTGCCCGACCTCGGGCTCCGACGCGATCGACTTGATCCAGTTGATCGCCGCCTTGATCGATTCGCCGCTCGCCGAGGCGATCTTGATCGTGCCGTCGTCGGAAATGTCGATCTTGGCGCCGGTCTTTTCCACGATCTCGCGGATCACCTTGCCGCCCGAGCCGATCACTTCGCGGATCTTGTCGACCGGAATGGTGATCACCTCGATGCGCGGCGCGTGCGCGCCGAGCTCGGCGCGATGCGAGGCGAGCGCCTTGCCCATCTCGGAAAGAATGTGCAGCCGCCCGTCCTTCGCCTGGCCGAGCGCAAGGCGCATGATCTCCTCGGCGATGCCGGAGATCTTGATGTCCATCTGCAGCGAGGTCACGCCGCGATCGGTGCCGGCGACCTTGAAATCCATGTCGCCGAGATGGTCCTCGTCGCCCAAGATGTCGGAGAGCACCGCATGCCGCCCCTCTTCGAGGATGAGCCCCATGGCGATGCCGGCGGTCGGACGCTTGAGCGGGACGCCGGCATCCATCAGCGCCAGCGAGGTGCCGCACACCGTCGCCATCGAGGAGGAGCCGTTCGATTCGGTGATCTCCGAGACGACGCGGATCGTGTACGGGAACTCGTGATGCTGCGGCAGCATCGGGTGGATCGCCCGCCAGGCGAGCTTGCCGTGGCCGACCTCGCGCCGGCCGGGCGCGCCGAGCCGCCCGGTCTCGCCCACCGAGAACGGCGGGAAATTGTAGTGCAGCAGAAAGGTCTCCTTGTAGGTCCCCTGCAGCGCGTCGACGAACTGCTCGTCCTCGCCGGTGCCGAGCGTGGCGATCACCATCGCCTGGGTCTCGCCGCGGGTGAACAGCGCCGAGCCGTGGGCGCGCGGCAACACGCCGACCTCGCAGACGATCGGCCGCACGGTCTCGAGATCCCGGCCGTCGATGCGCCGGGAGGTATCGAGAATGTTGTGCCGGACGATCTTCGCTTCGAGGTTCTTGAACACGGCGGCGATCCGCAACGGATCGTGCGCGGAATTGTCCGTGCCGTCGGGAAAGAAATGCGCCATCACCTTGGCTTTCGCGGCGTCGACCGCCGCATGCCGTTCCTGCTTGCCAGCGATGCCGTAAGCCGCGCGCAGGTCGGATTCGACGAGCCCGCGGATGTCTTTTTCCAGCTCGGCGGCGTCGGGCAGCGCGAAATCGCGCGGCTCTTTCGCGGCCTTCTCGGCGAGCGAGATGATGGCCTCGATCACCGGCTGGAAATGCCGATGGCCGAACATCACGGCTCCGAGCATTACCTCCTCGGGCAGCTCGCGCGCCTCCGATTCCACCATCAGCACCGCGTCCTGGGTGCCGGCGACGACGAGGTCGAGATGGCTCTCCGACATCTCGTCGAGCTGAGGATTGAGCACGTATTCGTTGTTGATGAAGCCGACGCGCGCAGCGCCGACCGGCCCCATGAACGGCACGCCCGAGAGCGTCAGCGCCGCCGAAGCGGCAACCATCGCCACGATGTCGGGATCGTTCTCGAGATCGTGCGAGAGCACGGTGACGATCACCTGGGTGTCGCAGCGATAGCCCTGTGCGAACAGCGGCCGGATCGGACGGTCGATCAGGCGCGAGACCAAGGTCTCCTTCTCGGTCGGCCGGCCTTCGCGCTTGAAATAGCCGCCCGGGATGCGGCCCGCGGCGTAGAATTTTTCCTGGTAGTTGCAGGTAAGCGGCAGGAAATCGATGCCTTCCTTCGGCTCCTTGGCGGAAACGACGGTGGCGATCACGCTGGTCTCGCCGTAGGTGGCGAACACCGCGCCGTCGGCCTGGCGGGCAATCCGCCCGGTTTCGAGGACGAGCCTACGGCCGCCCCAGTCCAATCCCACACGATGAATGTCGAACATCTTTCTCTCTCATGGTTTGCGGAAGCCGCGAAAGCCATGAGCAAGACGGCGGGAGGCTGCCGCGCGCGAGTACGACAGCATCCGGCGATCCTGCCATGGCCTTCGATCTCCCCTCTGACTGCCGGGCCTCGCCCGGCTCTTTCGGCAGCCTCGCTGCCGCCTTACTTGCGGCGGCCTTCGCCGTCCGCGGTGAACGCGCGCGAACCCTCGCGCGCGAATTTCAGCGACGAATCCCGAGCCGCTCGATCAGCGTCTTGTAACGGCCCTCGTCGGTACGCCGCAGATAGTCGAGCAACTGCCGGCGCTGCGAGACGAGCTTGAGCAGGCCGCGCCGGGAATGGTTGTCCTTGACGTGGGTCTTGAAATGCTCGGTCAGGCTCGTGATGCGCTCCGAGAGGATCGCCACCTGCACCTCCGGCGAACCGGTGTCGCCGGATTTCGTCGCGTAATTCTTGATGATTTCCGCCTTGCGGCCGGGGTCGAGCGACATCGGGTCAGCCTTTTCTGGCGCCGGCGCTGCTGGTCAGGCCGGCGAGGTTGAACACGCGCTTGGGGACGATTTCGCCGCGGTCGACTTCGGCAAGGGCGATCAGCCTTCCTGCCGTGGTGACGTAGACCGTGCCGCGCAAAATCGGAGCGTCCCGTCCGCGCAACAGAACGGCCTGGCCCCGTTGGAGCCTGGCCGCATCGGCCCGGTTGACGGCCAGCGCCGGGATGTCGTCCAGCGCGGTCTCTACGGGCTCGAGCGCGTCGGCGAGGCTCGCCTCGCCGGCGGCGGCTCTATGCCACAAAGCCTCCAGCCCATCCAGCGAAATCATGGCGCCCTCGCCGAACGGCCCGACCGCGGTGCGGCGCAGCTCCGAAACGTGCCCGAGGCAGCCGAGCGCGCGGCCCATGTCGCGCGCGAGCGCGCGCACATAGGCGCCCTTGCCGCAATCGGCCTCGAACACCGCGCGATCGGCGTCGGTCGTCGCGACGAGGTCGAGCCGGTGGATCGTGACCGGACGCGCGGCGAGCTCGACCGCTTCGCCGTCGCGGGCGAGGTCGTAGGCGCGCTCGCCTTCGATCTTCACGGCCGAGAACCGCGGCGGCACCTGATCGATGGTGCCGAGGAAGCGCGGCAGCAGCGCAGAAATCGCCGCCGCGTCGGGGCGGTGCGCGCTGGTCTCGACCACCGTGCCCTCGGCGTCGTCGGTGTCGCGCGCCTCGCCCCAGCGCACCGTGAACCGATAGGATTTTTTTCCGTCCATCACGAACGGCACGGTCTTGGTGGCTTCGCCGAGCGCGATCGGCAGACATCCCGACGCCAACGGGTCGAGCGTGCCGGCATGGCCCGCGCGCTTGGCGCGGAACAGCCGTTTCACCACGGAGACCGCGAATGTCGAGGTCATGCCGACCGGCTTGTCGATGATGACCCAACCGTGGACGTCCTGCCTATCGCGCTTGCGCGGCGCCGTGTCGGCGCCGACCGCATCAATGCTCGCCATCATCGGAGCCTCCGGCGAGATCGCGCTTGACCGCGGGCGAGCGCAGCAGCTTTTCGATCCGCTCAGCCTCCCCGAACCGCTCGTCGATGCGGAAGCGGATATCGGGCGCGAATTTCAAGTTCACCTTCCGGGCGATGACGCCGCGCAGGTAGCGCTTGTTGCGGTCGAGCGCGGCGAGCACCTGCGTCTCGTCGCGCCCGCCGAGCGGCATCACGTAGATCGTCGCGAGCCGCAGATCGGGGCTCATGCGCACTTCCGGGACCGTGATCAGATGCGTCTCGATCACCTCGTCGTGCACGTCGCCATGCGCCAACAGCTCGGCGAGCGCATGGCGCACCGCCTCGCCGACGCGCAACTGGCGCTGCGAGGGGCCGCTTTCAGGCGCGCGATGCGGGGCGCGAGACATCTTCGGCAAATCCTCGTCTCGTTCCGGCGCACGGTTCAGCCGCCGAACGTCCGTCCGATGCTGTCGGTCCAATTTTCCCGAGGGCGAGCGCAGGTCGAAGTTTCGGACTTCAGAGCGTGCGCAGCACCGTCTCGACCCGGTAGCACTCGATGGCGTCGCCCGGACGCATATCCTGGAAATTCTCGAACGCCATGCCGCATTCCTGGCCGGCGCGCACCTCGCGCACGTCGTCCTTGAAATGCTTGAGCTGCGAGAGCTTGCCCTCGTGGATCACCACGTTGTCGCGGATCAGCCGCACATTGGCGCCGCGCTCGACCGTGCCGTCGGTGACGCGGCAGCCGGCGACCTTGCCGACCTTCGAGACGTTGAAGATTTCGAGAATCTCCGCGGTGCCGAGCGTGGTCTCGCGCAGAGTCGGCGCCAACAGGCCGGACATCGCCTTCTTCACGTCGTCGACGAGGTCGTAGATGATGTTGTAATAGCGGATCTCGATGCCGGCGCGCTCCGCGGCTTCGCGTGCCTCCTTGTGGGCGCGCACGTTGAAGCCGATGATGGCGGCGCCCGCCGCCTCCGCGAGCGTCACGTCGGATTCGTTGATGCCGCCGACCCCGGCATGGATGACGCGGGCCGCGACTTCCTCGGTGCCGAGCTGCTCCAGCGCGCCGACCACCGCCTCGACCGAGCCCTGCACGTCGCCCTTGACGACCAGCGGGAATTCCTTGCGGCCCGCGGTCTTGAGCTGGGTCATCATCTGCTCGAGCGAGCCGCGCAGCCCGGCGGTGCGCGCGACGAGCTGGTCGCGCTTCTGCCGCGCCCGATAGGCGGTGACTTCGCGGGCGCGCGCCTCGGTGTCGACGACCGCCAGTCGATCGCCGGCCTCCGGCGTGCCGCTGAAGCCCAGCACCTCGACCGGCGTCGAGGGTCCGGCGGCCTCGACCGGGGTGCCGGCGTCGCTGACCAGCGCCCGCACGCGGCCCCATTCCGCGCCGGCGACCACGAGGTCGCCGGGACGCAGCGTGCCGCGCTGCACCAGCACGGTCGCAACGGGGCCGCGGCCGCGGTCGAGCTTGGCCTCGATCACCGTGCCTTCGGCAGGACGGTCGGGATTGGCCTTGAGCTCGAGAACTTCCGATTGCAGCCCGATGGTCTCGAGCAGGCGGTCGAGGTTCAGCTTCTTGGTGGCCGAGACCTCGACGTCGAGCACGTCGCCGCCGAGCGATTCGACCTGCACCTCGTGCTGCAGCAATTCGGTGCGCACCCGCTCCGGCTTGGCGTCGGGCCTATCGATCTTGTTGATGGCGACGATCATCGGCACCTTGGCGGCCTTGGCGTGATGAATCGCCTCGACCGTTTGCGGCATGACGCCGTCGTCCGCCGCGACGACCAGCACCACGATGTCGGTGACCTTGGCGCCGCGCGCGCGCATCGCCGTGAAGGCGGCGTGGCCCGGCGTGTCGATGAAGGTGATCTTCGCGCCGGAGGGCGCGGTCACCTGATAGGCGCCGATGTGCTGGGTGATGCCGCCGGCCTCCGCTTCGGCCACATGGGTCGAGCGGATCGCGTCGAGCAGCGAGGTCTTGCCGTGATCGACGTGGCCCATGATGGTCACGACGGGCGGGCGCGGCACGAGTTTTTCCGGATCGTCGGGGGCGTCGAACAGGCCCTCCTCGACGTCGGATTCGGCGACTCTACGGACAGAATGCCCCATCTCCTCGGCGACCAGCTGTGCGGTGTCGGCGTCGATCACGTCGGTGATCTGCACCATCTGGCCTTGCTTCATCAGTAGCCGGATCACGTCGACCGCGCGCTCGGCCATGCGGTTGGCGAGCTCCTGGATGGTGATCGCCTCCGGGATCGTCACCTCGCGGACGAGCTTTTCCTTCGGCTCCTGGGTGCCTTGGCGTTTGAGCCGCTGCACGCGGCGGCGGAAAGCGGCGTCCGAGCGCTGGCGCTCGTCGTCATCCTTGAGCGCGGTGACCACGGTGAGCCGGCCGCGGCGCTTTTCCGGTCCGGTACGCGGTGCCTTCGGGGCGGGCGCGGGACGCGCCGCGGCGCCGCGGCGGGCGGTGCGCGGCGCCTCTTCTTCCTCGGCCTCGAGCGCTGCGGCGCGCCCGCCGGCGGTGACCCCCGGACGCTTCTCCTCCTCGCCGAAACGCTTCTTCGCCTCCTGCTCGGCCTTGCGTTTGGTCTCCTCTTCGTGCCGGCGGCGATCCTCTTCGTCGCGCTTGCGCGCTTCGGCGGCCTCGCGTTCCAGCCGCTCGCGGCCCTCGCGCTCGGCACGGCGGCGCCCCTCCTCCTCGGCAATGCGGCGTTCCTCCGCCTCGCGTACGCGGGCGTCGGCGAGCGCGTGGGCGCGCGCGTTGCGCTCCTCGTCGGTAAGGGTGTGAAGCACGATCCCGGACGGCTTGGGCGCCGTGGCCGGGCTCAGCGCGGGACTCTGGACGGCCGGCGCCGCGACAGCGGCCTTGCCCTGCCGCGCAGTCGCACGGTCGGCACCGGCCGGCTCGGCGGTCCTGGCCTCGCCCGGCGCGGAAACGCGACGCTTCACCTTCTCGACCACGACCGCCTTGCTGCGGCCATGGCTGAAGCTTTGGCGCACGACGCCCTGCTCGACGCCGCGTTTGAGCGTCAGTGTCTTGGTGGGCGTGACGCTCAGCGTCCTCTCGCCGGGATTCTTCGTCTCAGTCATTCACATTCCAGTCCTGAGCGAATGCCTGGACCACCTCGTCCAGTCAGTCCGCACCGATGAATTCCTACTCGACTGCCATTTCGGCAGCTCAGGTCTGCGTACCCGCCTTGGCGCCCGTGCCGATCACGGGGCGCCACGTCGACCCTCCGGAACGCCAGCCCGGAAGCGTTCGAGGCTGCGGCAGCGTTGAAGAAAGCTGTCGCTGGCCCGGTCCGCGAGCAGGGCAGCATGTATCACATTTGCCCTGCCCAGTGCCAAATCCAATTGCGCCGAGCCAAATAGCGCGATCAGCGGAATGCGCTCCGCTCGCGCTCCCGCCCCGCGCCGTGCCGCCGCCGCGATTTTCGCCGTCCCGTCCCGGCCGGCCTCGGCCGCATGGACGAGGGCGACGACCTCCTGGCGCTGCAGCGCCGTCTCGACTTGGCCGAAGCCGACGGCCACCGCTCCGGATTTGTGCGCCATTGACAGCGCGTCCAGGGCCGAACGCGCCAGCAAGGCCTCGATCCGGTCGGGCAGGTCGGGATCGACCCGCACTTCGCGCTTGAACGCCCGCGCAAAAACCTTGCGGCGCATTGCCTCGATCAACGCCGCCCTCGTATCCATGACCCAGGCGCCGCGGCCCGGCAGCTTGCGCTTGAGGTCGGGCACTACCTCACCGTCCGGGCCGACGACGAAGCGGATCAGCTCCGTGACCGGCCTGACGGTCCGGGTCGCGACACAAAGTCGCTCCGTCGCCGCGGCAAGCTTGCGCGGTCCGAGATCCGCCGCCTCAATCCGAGTCACCATGAAGGCCGGGATTATCCCTGCGCCTCCGTGGTTTCTGCAGGGGCCTCGACGGGAGGCGCGAGATCCGCCGCATCGATCCACCCGGCCTTCACGCGGGCCTGCATGATGATCGCCTCGGCGTCTTCGCGGGTGACATCGAAGCCGTCGAGAATGCCGGGATGGCGAACCGTCTCGCCCTCCTTGCGCTCGCTCCAGCCCGAGAGCTCATCGGTCGCATAGCCGGCGAGGTCCTCCACCGTCTTGATGCCGTTCTCGCCGAACGCGACCAGCATGCGCGTGGTGACGCCGGGGACTTCCTTCAGCGCGTCCTCGACGCCGAACTCGCGCCGCTTGGCGTCGAATTCCGCCTCGATGCGGGCGAGATAGTCGCGGGCACGGGTCTGCAGCTCGCGCGCGGTGTCTTCGTCGAAGCCCTCGATCGACGCGATCTCCTTCTCCTCCACATAGGCGAGCTCCTCGACCGACGTGAAGCCTTCGGACGCGAGCAGCTGGCCGACGACCTCGTCGACGTTGAGCGAATCCATGAACATGCGGGTGCGGTTTTCGAACTCGGCCTGGCGACGCTCCGATTCCTCCTGCTCGGTGAGAATGTCGATGTCCCAGCCGGTGAGCTGCGATGCGAGGCGCACGTTCTGGCCGCGCCGTCCGATCGCGAGCGAGAGCTGCTGGTCCGGGACCACGACCTCGATGCGCTCGCGCTCTTCGTCGAGCACAACCTTGGCGACTTCAGCCGGCGCCAGCGCGTTCACCACGAAGGTCGCGGTGTCCGGCGACCACGGAATGATGTCGATTTTCTCGCCCTGCAGCTCGTTGACGACCGCCTGCACGCGCGAGCCGCGCATGCCGACGCAGGCGCCGACCGGATCGACCGAGGAATCCCGGGAGATCACCGCGATCTTCGCGCGCGAGCCGGGGTCGCGCGCCACCGCCTTCACCTCGACGATGCCGTCGTAGATTTCCGGGACTTCTTGCGCGAACAGCTTCGCCATGAATTGCGGGTGGGTGCGGGACAGAAAGATCTGCGGCCCGCGCGCCTCGCGCCGCACGTCGTAAATGTAGGCGCGGATGCGGTCGCCGTTGCGGAACACTTCGCGCGGCAGCAGCTCGTCGCGGCGCACGATGGCTTCGCCGCGGCCGAGATCGACGACGACATTGCCGTACTCGACCCGCTTGACGATGCCGTTGACGATGTCGCTGATGCGATCCTTGTATTCCTGGTACTGCCGGTCGCGCTCGGCCTCGCGGACCTTCTGCACGATGACCTGCTTGGCCGATTGCGCGGCGATGCGCCCGTATTCGAGCGGCGGCAGCGCGTCCGCGATGGTGTCGCCGAGCTGCGCCGCAGGATTGTGCCGGCGGGCGTCTTCGAGGCTGATCTGGTTCGCCGGGTTCTCGACGTTGTCGACGACGAGCAGATGCCGCGAAAGCCGCAGCTCGCCCGTCTTCGCATTGATGTCGGCGTGCACGTCGGTCTCGCTGCCGTAGCGCGAGCGTGCCGCCTTGGCGATCGCGTCCTCCATGGCGGTGATGACGATGCCGCGGTCGATCGCCTTCTCGCGAGCCACCGCGTCGGCGATCTGCAGCAGCTCCAGCCGGTTGGCGCTGACAACCATCGTTCATTCTCCTTCCTGCTGGGCGACGGGGCGGCTCATGCCGACCCGCGCCGAAATTGGTTCGGTTCCCGATCGCCGGAAGAATCCGGCGCATTCGCGTCTCCCGTTGCGCGCTCCGCGGCCTTAGCCCGTTTCAGGGATTCGGCGACGAGCGCATCCGTGAGCACCAGCCGCGCTTCGGCCATGTCGCCGATCGGCAGCAGGACTTCGGCCATTTCGCCCTCTTTGACATCGTCGCGCCGGATCTTCGCGGCTTCCCCTTCGGTCCCGATCAGCACGCCGCGAAAGCGGCGCCGGCCGTCGCACGCAACCGCCATCTCGACCTTGACGACGTGTCCGGCGAAGCGCTCGAAGTCCGATCGACGCACCAGCGGCCGGTCGATGCCGGGCGAGGATATCTCCAGTCGGTACGCGCGATCGATCAGATCCTCCGCATCGAGCACCGGCGAAAGCGCCCGCGAGGCGGTTTCGCAATCCTCGATCGACATGGTTGCGTCCGGCCTCTCGGCCATGATCTGCACGGTCATGCCGGACATCCCCGAAATGCGCACACGAACCAGGCGAAAGCCGAGGCCGTCGAGCACTGGCTCGGCAATGGCGGCGACCCGCGCCGCAAGTCCGGTCTCGGCGACCAGACGCGGTTCGGATTGGGCATACGCACTCGCCGTCCCGGTCATGCGGTTCGACGCCCGAATTCGGTAACAAAAAAGAGCGGGTCCCGGGGGGCCCACTCTCGATAGCCGTTCGGATACCGAACGTTATGAGATGTCCATACAGACGACGCCTATATAGCGATTTCTCCGGCCAATGCAAGCGGCAAGGATCGCCTTCATCGACTATTTGCGCCGGAACACCAGATAGGTCGGGCGGTCGCCCCGCATCGCGGCTTTGCGGTGATAGCGCGTGTCCGTGAAATCCGGCCAAGGTTTACGCCAGTCCTCCGCGCGCTCCGCGGTCCAAACAAAATCGGCAGAGCGCAGGAAGCGCAGCAGCGCCCAGGCGACATAATCCGCGCTGTCGCTGGCAAAGCGGAACACGCCTCCGCTGCGCAGCACGCGGGTGAAAACCGCGATCGTCTCATCCTGGATCAGTCGCCGTTTCCAGTGCCGCCGCTTGGGCCAGGGGTCGGGGTAAAGTAGATCGATCCCGGCAAGTGCGCCGGCAGGCAGCCAGGAGAGCACCGGCATCGCGTCGCCGAGATGCAGCCGAACGTTGCGCAAATCTTGGGCCTCGATAGCGGCAAGCGCCTTGGCCATGCCGTTCACGAACGGTTCGCACCCGAGAAATCCGGTCTGCGAATTGCGTGCGGCCTCGGCGACGAGATGCTCGCCGCCGCCGAACCCGATCTCGAGCCGGACCTCGGCCACCGCCGGCCGGAACAAGGCGGTGAGCGGCTCGGCTCGCGCGCCCAGATCGAGCGCCAGGCGCGGCAGCAAAGTGTCGATGAGAGCGGCCTGACGCGGCCGCAGGCGGTGACCCTTGCGGCGGCCGAAAAAGCGCCGCTCAGGCGAATCCGGAATTTCACCCGCCATCGCCGCTTCGTCGGCACGGCGTCCGCGAGCTCGGTCCTTGGAGTCAGGAAACCGCGCCCCGGATCGCGCCGACGAGGTCCGTCTTCTCCCAGGAAAAGCCGCCATCGTTCTCCGGCTGGCGCCCGAAATGCCCGTAAGCAGCGGTGCGCGCGTAGATCGGCCGATTGAGTCCGAGGTGCTCGCGGATGCCGCGCGGCGAGAGGTCCATCACCGCACCGAGCGCCTTCTCGACGCGTGCTTCGGGAAGCTCCCCCGTCCCGTGCAGGTCGACGTAGAGCGAAAGCGGTTTCGACACGCCGATCGCGTACGAGAGCTGAAGGGTGCAGCGCGAGGCTATTCCGGCCGCGACCACGTTCTTGGCGAGATAGCGCGCCGCATAGGCCGCCGACCGATCGACCTTGGAGGGGTCCTTGCCGGAAAACGCGCCGCCGCCGTGCGGCGCCGCGCCTCCGTAGGTGTCCACGATGATCTTCCGCCCAGTCAGGCCGCAATCGCCGTCCGGCCCGCCGATCACGAACTTGCCGGTCGGATTGACGTGCCAGATCGTCGACTTCGAGATCCAATCTTGCGGCAGCGCCTTGCGCACGTAGGGCTCGACGATCGCCTGCACGTCATGGGAGGACAGGTGCTCGTCGAGATGCTGGGTCGACACCACGATCTGCGTGGCTTCGACCGGCTTGCCGTCCTCGTAGCGCACCGTGACCTGGCTCTTCGCGTCCGGGCCGAGCGCCTTCGTCTCGCCGGATCGGCGCGCTTCGGACAGGAGCTTCAGGATGCGGTGGGCATAGTAGATCGGCGCCGGCATCAGCTCCGGAGTCTCGGTGCAAGCATAGCCGAACATGATCCCCTGGTCGCCGGCACCCTCGTCCTTGTTGCCGACCGAATCGACTCCTTGCGCAATGTCGGCGGATTGCGCGTGCAGATATACGGAGATGTCCGCCTTCTCCCAATGGAACCCGTTCTGCTCGTAGCCGATGTCGCGGATCGCGAGCCGTGCGACGTGCGCCACGTAGTCCCGCGTGATCTCGGCCGGACCGCGCGTCTCTCCGGCGATGATCACCCGATTGGTGGTGGCCAGCGTCTCGCACGCGACGCGGACCTTGCCGGGATCCCAGCCGTGGCGCGGCGCGAGCTCGAAGAACGCGTCCACCACCTCGTCGGAAATCCGGTCGCACACCTTGTCCGGGTGACCTTCGGCCACCGACTCGCTGGTGAACAGATAGCTGTTGCGTGACACTGCGCTCTCCTCGCCCGCGATCCGGCGGCGATCGGCCGCGGCGGTTGTTGCAGCGTCCGCAGGTGAGGTCAAGAGATCGGATCGAGGCGTCGAGACGGAAGTCCTTGGCGACGCTCGGCTGCGGTCGAGCGATGGAATTCCCGAGACTCAGGACGCGCGCAACCGGCGGCGGACGAGCACAAGAACTGCGAGGCCGAACAGGATTTTCACCGCGACGTCGCCGCCGCGAAGGTAGGGCGTCGGTTCGAGCCGTTGCGGCAGGCCGGAATCGATCACGCCCTCGGCCCCGAGCGGCAGCGCTTTGACGATTCGCCCGAACGGATCGACGACCGCGGAAATGCCGGTGTTCGCCGCGCGGACCAGCGGCAAGCCCTGCTCGATCGCGCGCAGGCGCGCCTGCTGAAAATGCTGGTAGGGGCCCGAGCTGTTACCGAACCAGGCGTCGTTGGTGACGTTGAGCAGCCAATCCGGGCGTTCGCCTTTCGGGACGGCTTCGTCAGGAAAGATGATCTCGTAGCAGATCAGCGGCAGGAACGAGGGAGCGCCTTTCAATGCCAAGGCGCGGCGACGATCGCCGGCCAAAAACCCGCCCTGCACTTTCGTGAGCTGCATCAGCCCGAGACTTTCCAGGAAATCCTGGAACGGCAGATATTCGCCGAACGGCACCAGATGCACCTTGTCGTAAACGGCGAGCACCGACCCGTCGGTGTCGATGACATAGATCGAATTGAACGCATGGAGCGCGTCCTCATGCGCCGGCTCCGCGAGCCGCGCGGCTCCCGTGATAAGCACGGTGCGGTTCGCCAGCAGGGCGGCGATCTGCGCCAGCGCCTCGGGCTCGCGCGTCAAGAGGAATGGAAATGCGGATTCCGGCCAGATCAGATGCGTCACATCCCGGAGTGAAGCCGACCCGTCCTCGCCATGCTCGGAGAGCGCAAGATAACGGCTCATCACCTGCTGCTTTGCCGAATAATTGAACTTGTCGTCCTGCGGCAGATTCGGCTGCATGATCCGCAGCTGCACGCCCGATACGAAATTCTGCGGTGCTCTCGCCAATCGTATGGCGCCATAACTCGCGAGCGCGGCAAGCGCCGAGAGCGCCAGCACGGGCGCGAGCCAGATGCGCGTGTGATCTGCTGGATCGTCGGTGAGGACGGCGGGGCTCGCAAACATCAGCACCGCCAAGAACGTCAGCCCCCACAGCCCGACGAGCGCCGCACTTTGCGCGAGCGTCAGCGAGCCGGCGAGCGCATAGCCGAACGCGTTCCACGGAAATCCGCTCAGCGCATGGCCGCGAATCCATTCGGACGCGGTCAGGCCGACCGCGATCGCGACGAGGCGCAGAGGACCGCGCGTCCACAGGGCCCGCGCCAGCGCGAGGCCGAAAGCGGGATAGAGCGCGAGCGCCGCCGGCAGCCCGACGACGGCGAACGGCAACAGCCAACCGAAGGTCTTGGCATCGACCAGGAGCGCGAAGCCCGTCCAATAGAGGCCCGCCAGGAAATAGCCGAACCCGAACCACCAGCCCGCGGCCGCGGCGCGACGCATGCCGGGGATTCCGGCGCCGGCGCCGTCGAGCAGCCACACCAGCACCGGGAACGTGAGAAACAGCACCGGCCATGCGTTGACGGGTGGAAGCGCCAGGACCGAGAGCGCACCTGCGCCCAATGCGAGCGCGGCGCGGCGCGCGCCCCACGCGAGCACGACCGAGTAAGCGAGGCGCCTGAACTTCACCCCGCGCACCCGGCTCAGGGGATCACGTCGGATGAGGGCGAGCTGGGAGCACTGCGGGAGCTGCCAGGATCTGTGCCGGCCTGCGGTGCGGGGGTTTGCGCTCCCTCCGGCTCGGGTTGGCCGTCGCGACGTTTCGTGCGCTCGCGGCGGCTCGACCGTTCTTTGCCGCGGTAGATTTTCACTCGCTTCACCCGTCGCGGATCGGCATCGAGCACCTCGATCTCGAATCCGACCGGGCCCGGTACCAGTTCGCCGCGCACCGGCACGCGCCCGATCTGCATGACCAGATAGCCGGCCAGCGTGTCGACCTCCTCGGCTACCTTGCCGACGTCGAACTCGGGACCGACGATGCGGCTCACGTCTTCGAGATGGGCGCGTGCGTCGGCGAGAAACGAGCCGTCCGGCTGGCGAACCGCGGCGGGCATTTCGGTCTCATCATGCTCGTCCTCGATGTCGCCGACGATCTGCTCGACGATGTCTTCCATCGAGACGATCCCGTCGGTTCCGCCGTATTCGTCGATGACCAGCGCCAGGTGAATGCGGGTCGCCTGCATCTTGGGCAAGAGGTCGATGGCGGGCATCGAAGGCGGCACGAACAGGATCTTGCGAATGATGCTGGCGGAGGACAGCGACACCGAGAGGTCGACCGCGTGGAGATCGAGCCCTGCCGGGAACGGCCGCTTGCGGCGGCGGTTGACGCTGTCGCGCACGGCGGCGCGCGAAGCCATGAGCGCGATCAGGTCGCGGATATGCACCATGCCGACCGGATCGTCGAGCGTGTCGTTGTAAACCACGAGGCGGGAGTGGCCGGCGCCCTCGAAAACCTTGATGAGATCGCCGAGCGCGATGTCCTGCTGCACGGCGACGATGTCCGCGCGCGGCACCATCACGTCCTCGAGCCGCCGCTCGCGCAGCCCGAGGATGTTCTTGAGCATCGCGCGCTCTTCCGGCGAGAACCCGGTCTCGCCGCCGGTTCCGGCCTCGAGCACCACTTCGAGGTCGGCGCGGATCGAGCCGGGCTTCCAGCCGAACAAGAACCGCAGCATCCGGGTGAACCAGCCGCCGCCGTTGAGCGCAGCTTCGCCGGCGCGCGGCACCGGAACCGGCAGCGGATAGCCGCCGCTGCGGGCGGCGCTCGATTCATTGCGATTTTGCGCGTCGGTCTCAGCCATCGATGCGAATGGGGCTAGATCCCGTAGGGGTCCGGTATGCCGAGCCGCGTGAGGACCTTGCGCTCGACCTCCTCCATCTCCTCGGCGGCGGCATCGAACCGATGATCGTAGCCCAGGAGATGCAGAAAGCCATGCACCGCAAGATGGCTAAGATGATGGGCGAGCGGCCGCCCTTGCGCCTGAGCCTCGCGAAGCGCCGTCTCGTAGGAGATCGCGATGTCGCCCAAATGCTTGGGAACGAGCGAGGGCATTTCGGCGCTCGGGAAGGAGAGCACGTTGGTCGGCCGGTCTTTGCCGCGCCACGTGCGGTTCAAGGCGCGCAGCGCCGCGTCGGCGGCGATCAGCACACCGAGCGAGCCCTCGACCGGTCCCGCCGCGGCGTTCGCGACGCGGACCGCGCGTGCGACGACGTCGCGAGCGTCGGGGGCAGCGGCCGCGGCCGCCGGCTCGACCGCGATTTCCAGCAGCATAGCGTCGCCTGAGGCCGCAATTTCGTGCGCCCGAGAAGGTACGGTCACGATTTGCCGTCCCGATCCGCCCGGTCATAGGCTTCGACGATCCGCGCGACGAGATCGTTGCGCACCACGTCCTCGTGCGTGAACGACACGTGGCCGACGCCTTCGACCTGCGACACGAGCCGCACCGCCTCGATCAGTCCGGATCGCTGGCCCGGCGGCAAATCGATTTGGCTCGGATCCCCGGTCACGATCATGCGGCTGTTTTCGCCGAGCCGCGTGAGAAACATCTTCATCTGCATGGCGCTGGTGTTCTGGGCCTCGTCGAGAATCACCACCGCGTTCGAGAGCGTGCGCCCGCGCATGAATGCCAGCGGCGCGATCTCGATCTCGCCGGTCTGCAGCGCCCGCTCGACGATGCGCGCATCCATCATGTCGAACAGCGCGTCGTAGATCGGCCGCAGATACGGATCGACCTTCTCCCGCATGTCGCCCGGCAGGAACCCGAGTCGCTCCCCCGCCTCGACCGCCGGGCGTGAGAGAATGATGCGGTCGACCTCCTTGCGCTCGAACAACTGCACCGCGTACGCGACGGCAAGCCAGGTTTTTCCCGTGCCGGCCGGTCCGGTGCCGAATACCAGCGTCCAGCGTCGGAGCGCGCGCAAATAGGCGTCCTGGCCGGGCGTGCGCGCGCGCACCGTGCGCTTGCGCAAATTGATCTCCTCGAAATTGCGCCGGGAGGTCTCGGGATCGAAATCGAACAGCGAGCCCTGTGAGATCGCCAGCCGAATCGCGCCCTCGACGTCCCCCGCGCTGAGCTCGGCGCCCCGCTTGAGCTGCTCGTACAGGCCTTCGAGCACGCGCCGCGCCTGCTCGCAGGCTTCGCGCGAGCCCTCGATCGTCACCTGATTGCCGCGGGAATCGGCGATCACGCCGAGCCGGCGTTCGAGCGAGGCGAGATGCTGCCCGTATTGGCCGAACAACGCCGAAGCGAGACGATTGTCGTCGAACGTCGTGACGATCTGCGTCGCTCCCTCGCGGAATTCTCCGCCTGGAACGAACTGGCCGGGATCCGTCGTGTACCTGGGCAAGGTGTTTCAGTTTCCTGCCGCCAGCCGCGGTTCCGTTCGCCCGCTCCGCTGCGCCGGGGGCGACAGGATGCCGAACAGGCTGTTCGCACCGATTTCCGCAATGTGCACCGGTACGATATCGCCGATTCGGCTTTCCGGCAGCATGACATGGACGGGCTGCAGATAGGGCGAACGTCCCACGAGCTGACCCGCGCGCCGGCCCGGCTTTTCCAGGAGGATGTCGAGTGTCGTACCGAGCGAGCGGGCATTGAATGCCGCCTGATGCCGATCGATCGCGGCCTGAAGCCGGGTCAGCCGTTCGTGCTTCACCGGCTCGGCAACCTGATCAGCGCATTCGGCAGCCGGCGTGCCGGGACGCGGCGAATATTTGAACGAGAACGCGCCCGCATAGCCGACCTCCTCGACGAGGCTCAGCGTCTCGCGGAAATCGCCCTCGGTTTCGCCCGGGAAGCCGACGATGAAGTCCGACGAAAACGCCATGTCGGCTCGGGCATGGCGCATGCGTGAGAGAGTGCGCAAATAATCGCGCCGGGTATGCCGGCGATTCATCGCGGCGAGCACGCGATCGGAGCCGGATTGCACCGGCAGATGCAGATAGGGCATCAGCTCCGGTAGATCGCGATGCGCGGCCATGAGGCTGTCGTCGACGTCGCCTGGGTGGCTCGTGGTATAGCGCACGCGCGCGATGCCGCTGACCTTCACCACGCGATGCAACAGCCGGCCCAAGGTCCAGGCACGACCGTCCGGTCCCTCGCCGTGATAGGCGTTGACGTTCTGGCCGATCAGAGTCACCTCGCGCACACCGGCTCGCGCCAGGCGCTCAACCTCGGCGATGATCTTCGCCACCGGGCGGGAGATTTCGGCGCCGCGGGTATACGGCACCACGCAGAACGTGCAGAACTTGTCGCAGCCTTCCTGCACGGTGACGAATGCCGAGACGCCGCGGCGCCGGATGGCGTCGCGGTCCGCGGGCGGGAGCGCATCGAACTTGCTCTCGGTCGGGAATTCGGTGTCGACGAGCTTGCCCTGGCGCCTCGCTCGGTCGAGCAGCGCGGGCAGGCGGTGGTAATTCTGCGGCCCGACCACGACATCGACCGCCGGTGCCCGGCGCAAAATCTCTTCGCCTTCCGCCTGAGCGACGCAGCCCGCTACCACGATGCTCATCGGCCGGCCTTTGGCCGCTGCGTGCTTTTTCCACCTGCGGATCCGGCCGAGCTCCGAATAGACCTTTTCGGCGGCCTTTTCGCGGATATGGCAGGTGTTGAGGATCAGGAGCTCGGCATCCTCGGCCGCGGCGGTTTCGACGAATCCTTCGTGAGCCAGCAGATCCGCCATACGCTGCGAGTCGTAGGCGTTCATCTGGCAGCCGTAGGATTTGACGTGAAGCTTCCGGGTTGCGCTCATGCCGCTTGGGTCGACGTCGATCCGGGCCGCTCGGGCTCACGGCGCATCTCGGCGGCTTCCGCTGCTTGCGTCATACCCTGATCGCGGTCGGGGGCTCCTCTTACCGGCTTTTTCCGCAAAAAGGAACGCCGGGCGCTCGGCTGCGGCCTCGGGTTCCGCAAGGCCGCGACCGTGAGACCGCCCACGGTTGATTCCAACGATTTTGCCAAAATTTTCCGATCGGTCTGCGCCTCGACGGCAACCGGCTCGCCCCAGGTCAGGACGATGTCGAAGGCACCCTCCCGAAGCACCCGAATCAAATGCGGCATCAGCGCCATGTCGCCATACCAGGCGGCCGCCGGCCGGTGCAGGCGTCCCATCGGCAATCCGTGCAGCCGCGTATATGCAACCGACAGCGGCTGAATGAGGACCCGGCCGGAATGTTCCGCTCCGGCGAGCGCGTCACGAGCGGCACCGATCAGCGCCGAGCGAAACGGCAGCACGCGGTTGCCGTCGCTCGAAGTCCCCTCGGCGAACAGCACGACGGGATCGCCCTCGGCGAGCCGGCGCGCGATCTGCGCATTGACCTCGCCGGTTTGGCGCCGGCGCGCGCGGTCGACGAACACCGAGCGCTGCAGTTTCGCAAGAAGCCCGAACAGCGGCCAGCTCGCGACTTCGCGCTTGGCCACGAACACGACCGGCGCCGCCGCGGTGATCACCGGGATATCGAGCCAGGAGCAATGATTGGCGACGACCAGCAGCGGGTGCCCGCGCACCCTTGCACCGCGTTCGCGAACACGCAGGCCGATCAAGCGGCAGAGCGCGCGATGGTAGAACACCGGGATCCAGCGGCGGGTCGGCAGCTTCAGCGCCACCGACACGTATTGCAGCGGAAGAAGCGCGAGTGTGACGGCGCACACCGCACAGAGGACCACGATCGCTCGAAGCATGAATATTTTCCGCACGAGCGACATCGCACATTCCTGAACGGGGGTGCTGCGGTGCTTCCCAGGATTGGCGATGTCTATGCCTGGAACTCTTAGGAGACCCAGCCGAGTCCGTCCATGCGGGTCAAACGAGATCGCGCCGCAGCACGAGCGCGCGCGAGCCGCCGCCCGGCCGGCGATAATAAGCTTCGCGTCGGCCAACTTCGCGAAAATGCCGACGCGCGTACAATTTTCGAGCCGCTACATTGTCTTCGTCCACCTCGAGGAAAACCGCCCGCGCCCCGCGCCCGGCGAGCGCCCGCAGATGATGGTCGAGCAGCCGGCCGGCCAGTCCCCGGCCGCGCTGCGAAGCCGTCACTGCGACCGAAAGGATTTCCGCCTCATCCGCCGCCAGGCGCGAAAGGATGAACCCGAGATTGCGTCCGGCGCGCCCGGACGCGAGCCGATGTGCCAGCACGTTGCGGTCAATCAGCAGCCGCTCGAATTCATTCTCGCTCCAGCCGTGCGCGAAGGAGGCCGCGTGCAGCTTGGCTAAGCTCGGCGCATCGCGGGGCCCGGCCGGCGCAAGCTGCGGGGCGGCGCGCGCGAACAGCCGGAACAGGTTCATCGCCGCGGCAGTCGCGCCGCATCCTGGGGCCGCGCATCCGGGCGGCGCAGGTAAAGCGGCTTGGGGAGCGCGCGGGCTGCATCCGCCGCGGCCCCGAGGCGAGCAATGGCGGCGATCTGCGGCGCCGCTTCGCCCTCGCTTCTCGGCACCGGCACGCCGTGCGGCCATTGCCGGGCAAGGAGCGCCGCACCGGACCCGACCATGACGGCGGCGCCGCTCGCCGCGCGCAGCGCTTCCGGTACGGGTGCGAGGCGCGGTGTGACCAGGACGCGACCGCCCGGCCCGAACACTTCCAGATAGACCTGGTCGTGCCGCGCATCGATGGCGGCGACCACAGGCCTGGTTTCAGCCGGAACCAGGAAAGGGGCGGCCAGGGCCGCGAGCGTCGAAACGCCGACCGCCTGCTTGCCGGCCGCAAGCGCAATGCCACGGGCAGCGGCGATTCCGACCCGCAATCCGGTGAAACTGCCGGGTCCGACGGTGACGGCGATGCGGTCGAGATCGGAAAACCGCAGCGCCGCCTGGTTCATGACACGCGCAAGGAGCGGCATCAGGGCTTCGGCATGCCCTCGAGCCATGGCGATGCTTTCCTGCGCCAACACGCGATCCGGCGTCTCGATGACCCCCGCCGCGCAAACTTCGAGCGCGGTGTCGATCGCCAGGATTCGCATGTTCCCCGCCCTGCAGCCCGCGCAATGCAATACCGCGCGGGATCATACCATTCCGCGGCCGACGCCCGCCGGGATCGAGCCAGCGAGCGCATTCCGGCGCGCGGGAGCGCGGCACGGCCGATCAGACCGGGCGAACCTCGGTGACCTCGGGGATGAAATGGCGCAGCAGGTTTTGGATGCCGTGGCGCAGCGTTGCGGTCGAGGACGGGCAGCCGGAGCACGCGCCCTTCATGGCCAGGTAGACCACGCCGTCCTTGTAGCCGCGGAACGTGATGTCGCCGCCGTCGCCGGCGACCGCCGGGCGCACGCGGGTCTCGATCAGCTCCTTGATCGTGGCGACGGTCTCGGCGTCATCCGCAGCGAAGAATTCCTCGGCGGCGGCCGGGCGTTCGACATTAGCGCGCACGATCGGGGCGCCCGACATGTAGTGTTCCATGATCGCGCCGAGGATCGCGGGCTTGAGATGCTGCCATTCGCCCGTCGACTTGGTGACGGTGATGAAATCGCTGCCGAAAAACACGCCGCTCACGCCGGGAACTTCGAACAACCGTTCGGCGAGGGGGGATTGGGCGGCCTGTTCGGGGTCGGGCATGTCGAGCGTGCCCTGCGCGAGTACGGTGCGTCCGGGCAGAAATTTCAGCGTTGCCGGGTTCGGCGTCGCTTCGGTCTGAATGAACATGAGCTCCTCTCTTGGTCGACGCGGGAGCAAAGGCCCGCGCGGCCGATCTCGTTGTACTAATTGGGGCTTTACGACGAAAGGTCAATGCGCCAATGCGCCGTCCTCCTTCCCCGCCAGGGGAGGGTCGGCGCCGAAGGCGCCGGGGTAGGGATTCTTCCCCACCCGGCTCGCGCGCTCCGCGCGCCAGCCGACCTCCCCTCCGGGGAGGTATGGCTCATGACATCGCGTCGAGGTCCTCGTCGCTCAGGTGCCCGGGCACGATCGCGACCGGGATCGGGAAGGTGCCGGCGGTCTTCCCGAGATTGGAGACGAGCGGACCTGGGCCCTCGGTTCCGGTTCCTGCCGCGAGCACCAGGATGGCGATGTCTTCGTCCTCGTCGATCAGATCGAGGATTTCCTGGGCCTTCTCGCCGTCGCGGATCGCGCGCTCGGGCGTGATCCCGGCGGCGCCGTTGGCGCGCGTGGCAAAGCGGTCGAGAATGGCGTTGGCGGCCTCCTGGGCTTCCGCCTTCATGAGATCGGCAACCCCGAGCCATTGCTGGTGGCGATCGTGCGGCTCGATGACGAGCAGCATCATCATGCCGGAGCCGGTTCGTGCGGCGCGGCGGCTCGCGTAATAGACCGCGCGATCGCATTCCGGCGATTCATCGATGACGACGAGGTATTTCGGCTTGTGCCCGGCCTCGTAGCTACGGCGCTTGCGACTCATCGGCCCTCCCCCAGGGTTCCGCCCGATCTCAACCATCGGCGTCGCGCGCGCATGCTGCCACGCCGCTTGCGGCGGCGACAAGGGCAAGCTCAGCGGCGCACGAAGCCGACGATGTCCTTGACCGCCTCCATGGTATCGGCGGCGATCGCCTGGGCGCGCGCGGCGCCTTCGCCCAACACGGAATCGATATAGGCGGGATCCGCCACGAGGCGCTGCATTTCCGCGGCAATCGGGCCGAGCTTCGCCACGGCGAGATCCGCCAGCGCCGTCTTGAAACTCGAGAACTGCCCGCCGCCGAACTCGCGCAGCACCGCTTGCTTGCTGGTATCGGCGAGCGCCGCATAGATGCCGACGAGATTGTCGGCCTCCGGGCGGGGCTCGAGGCCCGCCTCCTCGCTCGGCAGCGGCGCCGGGTCGGTCTTGGCCTTGCGGATCTTCTGCGCGATGGCGTCGGCGCCGTCCGTGAGGTTTATGCGCGAATAGTCCGACGCGTCGGACTTCGACATCTTCTTCGAGCCGTCGCGCAGCGACATCACCCGCGTCGCCGGTCCGGTGATCAGCGGCTCGGGCAGCGGAAAGAACGCCTTGCCGTAGCCGTGCGCTTCGAGCGAGGCGGCATAATCGTTGTTGAACTTCTGGGCGATGTCGCGCGTGAGCTCCAGATGCTGTTTCTGGTCCTCGCCGACCGGCACGTGAGTCGCCCGGTAAGCGAGAATGTCCGCCGCCATCAGGATCGGATAGGAATAGAGCCCGACCGAGGCGTTCTCGCGGTCCTTGCCGGCCTTCTCCTTGAACTGGGTCATGCGGTTGAGCCAGCCGACGCGGGCGACGCAACTGAAGATCCAGGCGAGTTCGGCGTGCTCGGCGACCTGACTTTGGTTGAAGATGATGTTCTGCCTCGGATCGATGCCGCAGGCGAGAAACGCCGCGGTGACCTCGCGGGTGTGGTGCGGCAGTTCAGCCGGGTCCTGCCACTGGGTGATGGCGTGAAGATCGACCACACAATAGAGGCACTCGTACTGCGCCTGTAACGCCACGAAGCGGGTGATCGCGCCGAGATAATTGCCGAGATGCAGATTGCCGGTCGGCTGCACCCCGGAAAAAACTCGTTCCTTGAAGCTCATCCACGCACCCCGATCATCGCGGCGGCGCCACATGCCATGACGGCATCGTTCGGCGCAAGGGCTCGTGCTTGCCGCCCACCCGATCGCCGCTATAGTGCACGGCGCTTTCCTGCAATTCCCGCTCGATCTCCATGGCCACCACTCGTTTCGACGTTCTCGGCATCGGGAACGCCATTGTCGACGTCATTGCCCGCGCCGAGGAAGACTTCCTGCTGCGGCACGGCATGCAGAAGGGCGCGATGGTTCTGATCGACGAAGCGCGCGCGCAAGCGATCTACGCGGCGATGGGCCCCGCAATCGAAATCTCGGGTGGCTCCGCAGCGAACACCGTCGTCGGCATCGCGAGCTTCGGCGCCGCGGCGGCGTTCATCGGCAAGGTCAAGGACGACGAGTTCGGCCGCACCTTCGTGCACGACATCGGCGCGGTCGGCGTTTCGTTCGAAACGCCGCCGGCGCCGGCCGGGCCGGCCACCGGCCGCTCGTACATCCTCGTCACGCCCGATGGCGAGCGCACCATGAACACTTACCTCGGCGCCGCGCAGGAACTGCGTCCCGAGGACATCGATCCGCAAACGGTGACGGCGAGCGCGATCACCTATCTGGAAGGATACCTGTGGGACCCGAAAAACGCCAAGGAAGCGTTCCGCAAGGCCGCCACAATCGCCCACCGGGCGGGACGTATCGTGGCACTGACGCTGTCGGACGCGTTCTGCGTCGATCGCTGGCGCACGGAATTCCTGCAGCTGATCCGGCAGCGAATCGTCGACCTCACGTTTGCGAACGAGTCGGAACTCAAGAGCCTCTATCAGACAGCCGATTTCGATACCGCGATTGCCGCCCTGCATCGCGACGCCGCGCTGGCCGTGGTTACGCGCAGCGAGCAGGGCTGCTGGATCGTCTGCCGCGACGGGACGCGCCATGTCGCCGCGTTTCCGGTCGAGCAGCTCGTCGATGCGACGGGGGCGGGCGACCTGTTCGCGGCAGGATTCCTGTTCGGGCTCGCGCGCGGCGCCGAGCTTGCGACCGCGGCGCGTCTCGGCGCGCTCGCCGCGGCGGAAGTGATCCAGCATCTCGGCGCGCGGCCCGAGACCTCGCTCGCAGCGCTCGCACAACAGAACGGGCTTCTGGCCAGAATCGCGCAAATGCCGGCACCGCCGGCCAGCAAACGCTAACCAATTGGTAAGCAACCATGGTTACGAATGGGTGAATCCCCAGGGCGGAGCCACCCATGAAGAAGCGGAGAAATACGCCGCAAATCGATGCCGGCGCGCAAGCGGCTCCAAATGCCGGTGCGATCGAGCCGGGTTCCGCCGTTCCGGTCAGCGAGATCGTCGGCGAGATGTCGGATTTGCCCAGTCTGACGTCCACCGATTCGGCGCCGCCGGCCGATCCGCGCGGTCCGAAGCCGCCATCGGAGATCCGGCACGCCGAAGCGCCGCATGCGTGGAGCACGCCGGTGTTGCCGCGCGCCGCAAATCTCGGCACGCCGCCCTCGACCTCCGAGCCTCGCGCGCACGTCTCGGCATCCGCCCCGGAGCGCAAAGCGCCGGCCGAGCCCGCAAGCGCGCCGCGCCCGCGCCGCTTCGCGCTCTTGGCGATCTCCCTTGCGCTGTGCGCGAGCCTCGGCGCGGTTGCCGGCTCGCTGGCCGTCACCGGCATCGGCCATCTGCTGATGCCGGCGCCGCCCGCGCCTGCGCTACTGCCGCCCGTCGCGGATGCATCGGAGGAGATTCGCGCGCTGAAAGATTCCGTCGCGCAGCTGCGCACCAACGTGAAAACGCTCGGCGAGCAAATTTCCTCCGTCCGCACGGCGCTCAATGCGTCGTTCTCGAGTTCGACAGCGCAATTCACGAAAGTGACCGAGGCGATCGATAGGCTCGATCGGCGCGTGGCGGAACGTCATGCCGCCGCGACGCCCGCCCCCTCGCCTCCGCCCGCCCCGGCAGCCGCACCGGACGTCACCGGCTCGACGCCGGCCGGTGCGGGCGGCAAAACGGGGAAGCCTGGCGTCGTCGAGGGCTGGGTGCTGCGTAAAGCCTATCGGGGCGCGGCACTGGTCGAAGGCCGCTATGGCATCATCGAGATCGAGCCGGGCGACACGCTGCCGGGGGTAGGCCGCGTCGAAGAGATCAAGCGGCAGGACGGCCGCTGGGTCGTCGTCACCGCACGGGGCGTGATCGTCGGCGTGCAATAGCTCTTCCGGGAGGGTCGGCGCGCCGCGGCCGCATTGAGCCGGGGTGGGGCGGTCACATCACCCCACCCGCCGCGCTCCGCGCGGCGACCTCCCCTGAAGGGGAGGTAGAGCCTCTCGGCTTCGTGAATTTCCGCGTGGCTCGGTGCCCGCACGCCCTTGCTATGCTCGCGCTCCCGGCACGGAGCTTCCGTCATGGAATTTCTCGCAAATCTCTCGCGGCTGCTGCTTGCGGCGCTTGCGCTCGCTTTACCGGCTGCCCGCGCGCTTGCCGCCGAGCCGCAGCCTTCGGCCGACGATGCCGAACGCCGCTGCCCGGGTTTCGTCGCCGGCATGCCCGACGTGCATTTCGTGAGATTCGAGCGCCTTGCGCTAGGTGAAGGCGAGGTCCGCCTCACCTATATCGGACATTCGACTTTCCTGATCGAGAGCCCGCGTCTCGTGCGCATCGCCACCGATTACAACGATTACGTCAAACCGCCGCTTCTGCCCGACATCATCACGATGAATCACGCGCACACGACGCATTACACCAGCGCACCTGACCCCGCGATCAAGTTCGTGCTGCGCGGCTGGAACGACGACAGCTCGCCTGCCGCGCGCGACGTGAGCTTCCAGGACGTGCGCGTGCGCAACGTGCCGACCAACATCCGCAATTGGGAAGGCGGGACCGAGCGCCACGGCAACTCGATCTTCATCTTCGAGATCGCGCAGGTGTGCATCGCGCATCTCGGCCATCTGCATCACACGCTGACCAGGCAGCAGCTCGACGACATCGGCCGGCTCGATGTAGTGCTCGCGCCGGTCGACGGCACCTATACGCTGGATCTGGAGGGCATGATGGAGGTGCTCGCCGCGCTCAAGGCGCCGCTGATGATCCCGATGCACTATTTCAGCGCGTTCACGCTGCAGCGATTCCTCGACCGCGCCAAGCAGAGCTGGGACATGGAGCTCAACGAGACACCCTCGATCCTGCTCTCGCGCGTGAGCCTGCCCAAAAACCCCAAAGTGCTGGTCCTGCCGGGGCAGTGAGGGAATGCCAATCGCGCGATTCCGGGGGGATTTGCGCCATTCCGGGAGGTATTTTTGAAAAATTTGGAAGCCGGTTGAATGCTTTACATCGATTCAATCTGCCATTGCATGCAGCTACGAGATTCTCTTTGTAAATCAATGCTCTAATTTCGGCCCGGCTGGGTGGTGGCCGTCATTCTCAGGCTGGCTGAACGGCGCCGTCGGAGGCGAAGGCAGGCCTCGACCGGAGACCCGTCCCGTGAAACCTAGCCCGGACCGAGCGCCGGGATCGAGCGACCGCGGGGCGGAGATTTTTGGTTGGCAGGCCAAGCCCGCCCGGATTTCGCTTCGCTCCATCCGGCTACAAAAGCGCTCCACGCCCGCAATGGCGGGGCGGCGGCATGCGGTCGGAGGCCGTCGGTCTCGTTAGCGCATGAGCCGGTCGCTGCGCCAGTTGACCTGGAAGAAATCGGCGACTCGCGCCGGCAGGCTCGGCGAATCCTGCGCGCGCGGCACGGCGAAATAGCGGCAGGTGATCACATCGCCCTCGATCTCGACGCGCATGAAGCCGTGGGTGTCGTCGACATATTTTTCCAGCACGGCGTCGGACTGCAGATCGCGGAACGGCGTGGTCACCTTGGCGCCCTGAAAGTTCACGACCTCGTGCAGATTGTGATAGCCGCCGGCGCCGGCAACCACATAGGTGCGGTTGTTCTGGCCCTCGGAACGGGTGAAGCGCTGGTACTTGTGCACATGAGCGGTGAATACGAGGTCGGGATGCACGCCCGCCGCCTCGACCGCGTCCTCGAGCAGTTGCTTCATCGCCGGACTGCCGCTGTGAAAGCTGTCGGCGGAATACAGCGGATGGTGCAGACAGACGAGGATCGCCTTGTTGCGATCGGCCTGCTTGAGCTCGTTGACGAACCAATCTTGCTGCGGCTGCTGCACCTCGCCGCCTTCCGGCACGTTGGTGTAGAGCCCGATGAAGGTCGCGAGCGGGGTCAAAAGGGTCCAATAGGGGTTCGGTTGGTGCACCGCCTCTCGCGGCATATCCTGCGCTTCGGGCGCGGGCCCGTTCGCGGTCGGCGGCGCGCAGAAATTCTCGATGAAGGTCTCGATTCCGGTGGGGACCGGCGATCTGCGCTTGACCAGCCCGTCGTGATTGCCCGGAATTGCCACGATGGCCGGAGGGTAGTGCTCGTAGGGATGATAGAACTGCGGGTAATACTCGTCTTGCGCGCCGTTGAAATACACGACGTCCCCCAGGTGATAGAAGAACGCCGGCTGCGCATCGGGCGCGCTGCTGCGGCAATCATCCTCCATCGCCTTGACGACGCGCTGCTGAGGGGCGGCGTCGCGGACCCCGCCGGTGTCGCCGCAGATGTGGAACACCATTTTGCGGTCGAGGCCCGCCGGCAGGTTCCGGATCAGATCCTCGACATCCACCCGGTACGGCGCCTGCCCGGGACCGGTCGGAAAGGACTGATACGGCGCGCCCCGGAACGCGGCTTGTTGGACAAAACGCGGCACATCGACGGTGGGACGGGCCCTTCCGTACATGTTCGCCTCCCATGAAGGATCGGATCGTCAGCGCGGAAGTGTCGACGGCGGCGCGCGTGCGCCTGGCACACGCAATAGGAGAGAAAGAATTCTACCTCAACGCACGCGGACCACAAACTAAAATTGCTGTAAAGTCATACCGCACGGAAACCGTGCGAGACCGTCCGCGGACCGCGGAACTCGCAAACGAGCAACCGCGACGCGGGTGTCGTCATTGCCCGCACAAGGGGTCAGGGCGCGCAGCCGCCCGCGATCCAGGCTTCGAACAGCCGGATCTGCTCGGCGCTCCACGGGCCACCCTGGTCGGGCGGCGGCATCATGTCGAAGCCTTCGGCCTTGAGCCGTTCGAGGATTTCCTGGGCGTGCGCGCGCACCTCCTCGTGGCTCGAAAGATCGCAGAACCACGCCATGTGCTCGACGTCGAGCTCGCGGAACAGCGGCCGGATGTCCGCCGCGAAGCCGATCGGTCCGGAGCGTGCGTCAGCCATGGCGGATCATATCAATCCGGTCGCGCTGCGCACTCGCGATCCTCTCCCCTGGCGATTGTTGTGAAAGCAGACCAACAGACGCGCTTCCCCTCTCCCCGCAACGCGGGGAGAGGGTGACGAGCCGACCTAGTCGGCGAGTCGGGTGAGGGGGCAAACTTGCAAGTCTGCCGAACGCATCACTCGCAATCGCCCCTCACCCGGTTCGGCCTGCGGTCCTCACCACCCCTCTCCCCGCAACCGGGGAGAGGGAAAGCGCGTTTGCCGCTCGGTTTCCCGACGATTCCCACCGGAAAAGGGTTAGCCGCCTCTAAACGTCGACGCTCGCGGCGAGCGCGTTCTCCTGGATGAACTCGCGGCGCGGCTCGACCACGTCGCCCATCAGCTTGGTGAAGATGTCGTCGGCTTCGTCGACCTCTTTGACCTTCACCTGCAGCAGCGAGCGGGCGTCGAGGTCGAGCGTCGTTTCCCAGAGCTGACCGGGGTTCATCTCGCCGAGGCCCTTGTAGCGTTGCAGCGTCACGCCTTTGCGGCCGGCGGCGGTGATCTCCTCGAACAGCCCGACCGGGCCGTAGATCGGCTTCTCCTCGTCCTTGCGGCGGAGGATTCCGGGCTTGGCATAGACCTCCTGGAGCGAGGCGGCATAACCGTCGAGCTTGCGCGCGTCGGCCGATCCGAGCAGCGCCTGATCGATCACGGCGACTTCCTTCACCCCGCGTACCGTGCGGGCGAAATGGAAGCCGTTGTCGAAATGCCCTTCCCAGCCGCGCTCGGTCTCCTCCGAAAGCGCGTCGAGCCGCCGCGCGATGTAGATCGCGGCCGCTTCGGCCTTGATCGGATCGCCGGTGATTTTGGGCGTGAGCACCCCGGCGATCGCCGCCTGCTCGATCACCTTGCGGTTATAGCGGCTGTGCAGCCCGGCCAGCAGGTTGCGGATCGTGCGTGCCTCCTCGGCGAGCCTGCGCAAGTCGCGCCCCGCGCGCTCCTCGCCCGAATGAATGCGCAGCACCGCGCCTTCGAGGCCGGACTCGATGAGATAATCTTCGAGCGCCCGCTCGTCCTTGAGATATTGCTCGGATTTGCCCCGCATCACTTTGTAGAGCGGCGGCTGCGCGATGTAGAGATGCCCGCGCTCGATCAGCTCCGGCATTTGCCGGAAGAAGAAGGTCAAGAGCAGGGTGCGGATGTGCGAGCCGTCGACGTCGGCATCCGTCATGATGATGATCTTGTGATAGCGCAGCTTGTCGGGGTTGAATTCCTCCCGCCCGATGCCGGTGCCGAGCGCGGTGATCAGCGTGCCGATCTCCTGGCTGGAGAGCATCTTGTCGAACCGCGCGCGTTCGACGTTGAGGATCTTGCCGCGCAGCGGCAGCACCGCCTGGAACTCGCGGTTGCGGCCCTGCTTGGCCGAGCCGCCGGCGGAATCCCCCTCGACGATGAACAGCTCGGACTTCGCCGGGTCGCGCTCCTGGCAGTCGGCGAGCTTGCCGGGCAGCGAGGCGACATCGAGAGCCCCCTTGCGGCGCGTGAGCTCGCGCGCCTTGCGGGCGGCCTCGCGCGCGGCGGCGGCCTCGACCACCTTGCCGACGATCGCTCGCGCCTCCGCCGGATGCTCCTCGAACCAGGCCTGCAGCATCTCGTTCAACACGCCCTCGACCGCCGGCCGCACCTCGGAGGAGACGAGCTTGTCCTTGGTCTGGGAGGAGAATTTCGGATCCGGAACCTTGACGGAGAGCACTGCCGTCAGTCCCTCGCGGCAGTCGTCGCCGGTCAGCGCCACCTTGTCGCGCTTGGCGATGCCGCTCGCTTCCGCATAGCCGGTGACCTGGCGCGTCAGCGCGCCGCGGAAGCCCGCAAGATGCGTGCCGCCGTCGCGCTGCGGGATATTGTTGGTGAAGCACAAGACGGTCTCGTGATAACCGTCGTTCCAGGTCAGCGCCGCCTCGACCGTGATGCCGTCGCGCTCGGCCTTGATCATGATCGGCGAGGGGATCAGCGGCGTCTTGTTGCGATCGAGATATTTGACGAAGGCCTCGACCCCGCCCTCGTAGCGCATCTCCTCGCGCTTCTCGACCGCGTGGCGCTGGTCGGACAGTACGATCGTCACCCCGGAATTCAGGAACGCGAGCTCGCGCAGCCGGTGCTCCAGCGTCGCGAAATCGAACTCGACCATCGTGAACGTTTTCGGGGACGGGAGAAACGTCACCTCGGTGCCCTGCCGGTCGTGGGCGGCGCCGACGACCGCGAGCGGCGCGACCGCGACCCCGTCGCGGAACTCTACCGCGTGCTCCTTGCCGTCGCGCCAGACTTTCAGCTTGAGCCAGCTCGAGAGCGCGTTGACGACCGACACGCCGACCCCGTGCAGGCCGCCCGAGACCTTGTAGGAATTCTGGTCGAATTTTCCGCCGGCGTGCAGCTGCGTCATGATCACTTCGGCGGCCGACACGCCCTCGCCCTTGTGGATGTCGGTCGGAATGCCGCGTCCGTCGTCGCGCACCGTGCAGGAGCCGTCGGGGTTGAGCGTGACCACGACCTCCTTGGCGAAGCCCACCAGCGCCTCGTCGATGGCGTTGTCGACGACTTCGTAGACCATGTGGTGCAGGCCCGAGCCGTCGTCGGTGTCGCCGATATACATGCCCGGACGCTTGCGGACCGCGTCGAGGCCTTTGAGGACCTTGATCGATTCCGCGTCGTAATCGGAGGGCTTCGGCCGCGGTGATTTTTGGCGGGCAGGTTCGGCCATGGAGGGGGCGAATCAGTTAGGCGATTTCGAAGGTCGCCGGACTTGATGTGACACGAAAAGTCGAAGCCGTACAGCGCAAAGTGGGGTAGCGTAAGCTACTGGCCCTCTTGAGGTTTTCGGCCTGGCGGCGGCGCGGAAAACGGCGGTCGGAGAACGCGGTTTACTGCTCTCCAATATAGGATCGCGGACGCATCATTGCCACCGCTCGACGCGTCCCGGACTGACCGCGAAGATCTCCGCGCGCGAGGCGATTTCGGCGAACGCCGCGGGATCGGCGCCGGTCAAAAAAACCTGCGCGCCGAGGCTTTCGAGCGCGCCGAACAGCGCCGAGCGGCGGGCCGGATCGAGGTGTGCGGCGACCTCGTCGAGCAGCAGCACCGGCGCGAAGCTGGTCATGTCGGCGATCAGCCCGGCATGGGCGAGCACGAGATTGATCAGCAGCGCCTTCTGCTCGCCGGTCGAGGTTTCGCTCGCCGCAATTCCCTTGGGCCCGTGAACGACCGCGAGATCGCTGCGATGCGGGCCATCGAGCGTCCGGCCCGCGGCGGCATCGCGGACGCGGTTTTCCTGCAGGCTTGCGCGATAGCGATCCTCGACTTCGCTCGCGGGCTCGCTCCCGAGCGCGGTTTCGATCGCGCCCGAAATCCCGATCGAGGCCCACGGGAAAGGCGAGCTTTGCGCACGGCGAGCCGCGAGCGCCACGCCGAGGCGCCGTACCGTCTCGACCCGCGCGGCCGCGACTGCGACCGCGAGCTCCGCGGTCTCGCGCTCGACTGCATCGAGCCAATGCGGGTCGGGGTCTTGGTCTTCGAGCAGGCGATTGCGCGAGCGCAAGGAGCGCTCGAGCGCGGCGACCCGGCTGCCGTGAGCCGGATCGACGGCGAGCACCAGGCGATCGAGGAAGCGCCGCCGCTCGGAAGGGGCGCCCGCGAACAGCTGATCCATCGCGGGCACGAGCCATACGATGTGGAGATGGTCGGAGAACGCGGCGGCGGATGCGACCGGCGTGCGGTCGACACGGCATTCTCGGGCGCGCGACTCGCCCTCGCCGCGCGGCGGCTCCAGTCCGGTGCCGAGTGTGACGAGTCCGAGCGCGCCTTCAATTTCCGCCGCGGCCGCCCAGGAGCCGTCGCCCTCCGAGAACGCCACGTCCTCGAAGGTCGCGCGACGCAGCCCGCGCCCGGGCGCAAAGAACGAGACCGCCTCGAGCAGGTTGGTCTTGCCCGCGCCGTTCGGACCGACGAGCACCACGGGGTTGCGCTCCACGAAAATTTCCGTCGCCCGATAGCTGCGGAAATTCGTCAGCACCAGCCGCCGGATGCGCGCCGCCCTTCCGAATCCTTTATTCGTGCCGTTGGGATCGGCCTCGGCCTCGCCATGCGGGGAACCACCCTCTCCCCCTGTGGGAGAGGGTGGCACCGAGCGTAGCGAGGTGCCGGGTGAGGGGTCTTTCGGAAGACTGACCACGGACGACGGATGACAGATCAACCCCGAAACGCAATGGCAAGTGCTCGAAAGGCTGCGAACGTCGGTGGTCCGTGGTCGGTGCTCCGTCCTCCGAACTCACACCCGCATCGGCATCAGCACGTAGAGCGCGTCCTTGGTATCGCGGTCCTCGATCAGGGTCGGGGAGCCCGGATCGGCGAGCTTCAGCACGGCGGATTCGCCTTCGATCTGCCCGGCGATATCGAGCAGGTAGCGGGAGTTGAAGCCGATATCGAGCGGCTCGGCTTCGTATTCGACCTCGAGCTCCTCGGTGGCGCTGCCGGAATCCGGATTGGTGACCGAGAGCACGAGCTTGCTGCCGGAGAGCGCGAGCTTGACCGCGCGGCCGCGCTCGCTCGACACGGTGGAGACGCGGTCGACCGCCGCGGCGAAATCCGCCTTGTCGATCGTGAGCTTCTTGTCGTTGCCGAGCGGGATGACGCGCGCGTAATCCGGGAACGTCCCGTCGATCAGCTTCGAGGTGAGCACCACGTCGCCGAGCGTGAAGCGGATCTTGGTCTGCGACAGCTCGATGCCGACCTCCGCTTCGCCGTCCTCGATCAGCCGCTGCACCTCGCCGACCGCCTTGCGCGGCACGATGACGCCGGGCATGCCGACGGCGCCCTGCGGCGCCGCAAGGTCGAGCTGCGCCAACCGGTGGCCGTCGGTCGCAACCGCGCGCAGCGCGGTCGCATGCGCGTTCCCGGCAGTGTGCAAATAAATGCCGTTGAGGTAGTAGCGCGTCTCCTCGGTCGAGATCGCGAACTGGGTCTTGTCGATCAGCCGTCTGAGGTCTTTGGCGGCAAGCGGGAATTTGTGAGTCATCTCGCCCGCGGCGAGATCGGGAAAATCGCTCTCGGGCAGGGTCTGCAGCGAAAACCGCGAACGGCCGGCCCGCAGGGCGAGGCTCGCGCGGTCGCCCGAGGCCTCGAGCAGGATCTGGGTGCCCTCGGGGAGCTTGCGCACGATGTCGTAGAACATGTGCGCCGGCACGGTGGTCGCCCCCGCGGGTCCCACCTCGGCCGGGATCGTCTCGATCACTTCGAGATCGAGGTCGGTGGCTTTGAGCGCGAGTTTCCCGTCCTCGGCCCGGATCAGCACGTTGGCGAGAATCGGGATGGTGTTGCGCCGCTCCACGACCCGGTGCACGTGCCCCAGCGATCGCAACAGCGCGGCGCGCTCGACGGTGACTTTCATGACGAACCCCGCTTGGGCATGGTTGTTGGGCGCGCAGGGGCGCCGCGGCCCCGGCCCCTGGGTGGCGCCGGGGCCTGAAAGTGGCGTGACTGCCCGGCTAAGGCAAGTGCGGCGGGGCGGCCGGCACGCACCCGCTCCCGCCCGCTACTCCTGCAACAAGCGTTTGAGCAATTCGACCTCGTCGGCGGTCGCCGTGTCGTTGCCGACCAGGGTCTCGATCTTGCGCACCGCGTGCAGCACGGTCGTGTGATCGCGCCCGCCGAACCGGCGGCCGATCTCGGGCAGCGACCGCAACGTCAGGGTCTTGGCGAGATACATCGCGATCTGCCGCGGCCGCACCACGTTGGCCGTGCGGCGGGACGACAACAGATCCGCGCGGCTGACGTTGTACTGCCGCGCCACGGTGCGCTGGATGTCTTCGATGCGCACGCGCTTGGGATCCTGCGGCCGCACCAGGTCGCGCACGGCGCATTCCGCCATTTCCAGCGTCACCGCCTGACCGGTGAGCTTGTTGTGCGCCAGCAAGCGGTTGAGCGCGCCGTCGAGGTCCCGGCCGTTGTGGGTGATGGTCTTGGCGATGAACGCCAGCACCGGTGCCGGGACGTCGAAACCGGGATGATGCAACCGCGCCAGCGCCACGCGCGCCTTGAGAATCTCGAGCCGCAGCTCCTCCTCGTGCGATCCCATCTCGACCACGAGCCCGCCGGCGAGACGCGAGCGGACGCGGTCGTCGAGGCTCTCGAGATCGGCCGGAGGCCGGTCGCCGGCGACCACCACCTGCCGCCCGGCGTCGATCAGCGCGTTGAGGGTGTGACAGAACTCGGCCTGGGTGGATTTGCCTTGCAGGAACTGCATATCGTCGATCACCAGCACGTCGATCGCCCGCAGCGCCTCCTTGAATGCGATCGCCGTCTGGGTCTTGAGCGCGGAAACGAAGCCGTACATGAAGCGCTCGGCGGTCAAATACAGCACCTTGCGGCCGCCGCTCGAATTGCCCGCCCAGGCGATCGCCTGCAGCAAATGCGTCTTGCCGAGCCCGACGCCGGCGTGAATGTAAAGCGGATTGAACATCACGGCTTCGCCGCGGCGGCCATTGGCGACCTGCTTGGCGGCGGCATGGGCGAGCGTATTGGAGCGGCCGATCACGAACAGATCGAAGGTGAGGCGCGGATCGAGCGGCGAGCCGCCGAGCGCCTCCTGCTGGGTGGCGGCGGGTACCAGGAAGTGCCGATGATCGGCTGCCTCCGGATATTCGCGGCCGTCGCGAAGCGATTCACCGCGCTCCGATTTCGGCTTGGTGCAATTGTTCCGCAGCACCGCGGAGCGCACCATGACCTCGATACGGCGCAGCAGCGGCTGCTCGGCTCTCCAGCAGGCCAGCACCCGCTCCGCGTAATGCGCCTGGATCCAGCTCTTCAAGAACCGGGTCGGGACCGAGAGGCGAACCGCGTCCTCGTCGAGGCCGTCGAGTTCCATCCGGGCGAACCAGCTGGAGAAGATGTCGTCGCCGACTTCGGCGCGCAGCCGCTGCTTGACCCGGGACCATTGCTCCAGATCCGTGCTCGTCATCTCGGTGGTCTTTCGCGGGGCTTGCGGCGGGGCGGTCAGGATTGCAGACGGGCGAAACACCGCAGGAGCCGGCTCAGGGGGCTTCAACATCATGGGCTCCGCAAATTCTCGGTCGACATCGATCGGACCCGATGCAACGTGACGGCGATGAAACGACAGGAAGGGACGGGGAACGAGCGGCTCAGCGGCCCGGCGGGGCCGTCGCGCTCGAAGGCGCAATGTCGCGGCGCGGAGCCTCGCCGCTCGATCCGGAGCGCAACCGGAACGGGTAGCAGCCGCGGTGCAATAGCCGCAGCCGCGGGAATGGCGGGAAAAGCCAGCCGATCGGTGCAGCCGACGTTGGTATGGTTCTCATGATGCCCCCTTGATCACCACGGCCGCATCTTCGCGGTGTCTAGCGCCTTGGGTCGCTTGCTCTCCAAGATCGCTTCGCGACACTACGCATGAGAACAACGAAGTCGCGAAGTTCAGTCACGTCCTCGGACGCCCCCAGCGTCGCACGCATGACCGACGATACCGCTCGCCTCCGGACAAAATACTCCCGTTCTCACGAGTGATGAGCTTGAACACCGAAACTTTGTTTGGAGCCGCTGGAACCGCGGAGGTGACTGGACATTACACAGGCGCCCGGAGCCCCGCAAGAACCTTTTGCGACAGTGCCGTCGTTCCGCGCGGCGCGGCGGCGGCGGTTCGCGTCGGGCCGTTATCCAAATACTTGAATCGGCGCGGGGAATCCGCAACGCCGCGCGGCCTGACGTCGTGCGAGGACTGCCGCGCCACCCGCGCGGTGCTCGTTCGCCGACGGCAGCCCTGCGGGCGGCATTCCCGCCATTGTTTGGTACTATCTCGGCAAGCCCTTGCGATTTAGAAGCTTTTTGTGAGCGCCGGAAATTTCGCCCGCGCGGGCGAAAATCGCGCGGCGCAGCCGGAAGACCGCATCTTTTGCCGCGCGCCGATGTTTTTGCCGATCTGTGGCATTCGCGCAACAAGCCCCGCATCGGTTCGCGTCGATCCCATGCGCGTCCGAGCGCGGCAGAGTCCGAGAATCCAAACGCTGGATTTCGAAATGCGAACCGCGTTGTTCTGAGGATCGACGGCAGAAACGGCGCAATCTGCAGGCAGCGCTCGACGAGGCCCAAGCATGGCGGAGTCTCAGGAGCGACGGCTAGGCGCCGAGCTTGGCGATGCGCGCGACGAGACGCGACACTTTGCGGCTTGCCGCATTCTTGTGCAGCACGCCTTTCTGGGCGGCGCGCATGATCTGCGGCTCGGCCTGCTTCATCACCGCGAGCGCAGTGTTGCGGTCTCCGGCGGCGATCGCTTCCTCGACCTTGCGCACGTAATTGCGCACGCGCGAGCGCCGCGACTTGTTGATCGTGGTGTGCCGCACGATCTTGCGCGCGGCCTTTTTGGCTGACTTGGTGTTGGCCATCGATCGAGTTCCGGGGCGACGCCGGTTTCGGCATCATTGCTGGTTTCGGGGGACCGCAGGCGGCGAGCGCACCGAGGCGCGCCGCTTATAGTTCACGGCCGTTCGCGGCGTCAACGCCGCGGCGCGGGCCGGCTCAAGCGACGCGCCGGGCACGTACCGCGTCGTAACCGGCAATCGCGGCCGCCCGATCGGTCGCCAGAACGCGGTAAGCGGCGGCATCACCCGCGCCCAGGCCGGATCGCCATGAATATGTGCGAGCAGGGCCTTGACGCCGGCGACCAGCGGCTTGCCTTCGAACAGCTTGCGCACCGCGACCGCCGCCTCGAACGCGACCGCGTCGCCCGCATAGGCGCGCGCGCAAAGGTCGGCATTGAGATTGACGGTCGCGGAGATGCAGCCGGCGAATCGCCCGTTACGCGCCTCCTGTAGCACCGCTTCGCTCGAAGGAAACACCGCGAATCCCGGTGCCAACGCCGCGACCGCGCGCGAAAAGCCAAGATCGCCCGAGGAATCCTTGAGCCCCACGATGCGATCGCCGCGGCGCTCGATGATCCGCGCCACGAGCCCGACATGCCAAGACACGCCCGACAGCGCCGGGAAATGATAGAGGTAAATCGGGATCGGCCGATCGCGGGTCGCAGCGACGATCGCCTCGACGTAGCCGACGAGGCCGTCGTCGCCACGCCCTGATAATAGAACGGCGGCAAGAGCAGCGCGGCCGCAAAATCCAGCTCGGCCGCGTAGCGGGTCAGATCGACCGCGTCGGCGAGCGCCGCGGCCCCGGTGCCGACCATCAGCCGCTGCATCGGCAGCCCGGCATCGCGATAGGCGCGCATCACCGTGCGGCGCTGCGCGAGCGAAAACGACGTCGCCTCGCCGGTCGTGCCGAGCACGTTGAGCGCATCGCAGCCATGGTCGAGCAGAAAGCGCGCGAGCGCGGTCGAGCGGGCGCAATCGGGCCCGCCGTTCCGGTCGACCGCGGTCGCGATCGCGGCGATGACGCCGGAGAGTCGAGCTTCGGGCATGGGCCCTCCAGGTTTCAGAAGTCAGTGGTCGGGCCGCGAAAGAGATGCCGTAGCGCCGCGAGAACCCAGCACTGACCACTGTCCTCTGTCATCCGCCCAGATTATAGGCGGCGAGCGCCGCCATGTTGACGAGATCGGAATCGGTCGCGGCGAGCTGCACGATCTGCACCGGCATGTCGAGGCCGACGAGCAGCGGGCCGATGACGGTGGCACCGCCGAGTTCCTGCAGCAGTTTCGTGGAGATCGAAGCCGAGTGGAACGTCGGCATGATGAGCACGTTGGCCGGCCCGGACAGCCGGCAGAACGGATAGACCGCCATCTTCTCGCGGTTAAGGGCGACATCGGGCGACATTTCGCCGTCATATTCGAAATCGACGCGGCGCTGGTCGAGGATGCGCACCGCCTTCTGGATGCGTTGCGAGCGCTCGCCGGGCGGCTGCCCGAAATTGGAGAATGCCAGGAGCGCGAGCCGCGGCTCGTATCCGAGCTTGCGGGCGACCCCGGCAGCTTCGATCGCGATGGCGGCGAGGTCCTCCGCATCGGGCATTTCGGTGACCGCGGTGTCGGCGACCACCACGGTGCGTCCGCGCGCGAGCACGAGCGACACGCCCATGACGCGGTGCCCCGGCTTGACATCGATGCAACGCCGCACGTCCTCGAGCGCGACGGAGAAATTGCGAGTGACCCCGGTGACCATGGCATCGGCGTCGCCGAGCGCCACCATCGCCGCGGCGAAATGGTTGCGGTCCTGGTTGATCAGGCGCTGACAGTCGCGGAACAGGTAGCCCTGCCGCTGCAGCCGTTCGTACAGGAACGCCGCGTATGCGGCATTGCGCTTGGAGAGGCGCGCATTGAAGATCTCGATGCCCTCGGCAAGCTCGATGCCGGCATGCCGCGCGGTGTCGCGCACCCGTTCCTCGCGGCCGACGAGCTGCGCGGTGCCCAGACCCTGGTTGACGAAATTGGTCGCGGCGCGGATGACCTGTTCTTCCTCGCCTTCCGCGAACACCACGCGCTTGGGCTGGCGGCGCAGCCGCTCGAATACCCGCGCCAGCACCCCGGCCACCGGATCGAGCCGCATGCGCAGCTGGTGTCGGTAGCCCTCCATGTCGACCAGGGGCTTGCGCGCGACGCCGGTATCCATCGCCGCGCGGGCGACCGCCGGCGACACCGCCGAGATCAGCCGCGGATCGAACGGGACCGGGATGATGTATTCCGGCCCGTATTTCGGCCGCACCCCGTAGGCGGCCGCGACCTCGTCGGGCACGTCCTCGCGCGCGAGCTGCGCCAGCGCACGCGCGGCTGCGATCTTCATCTCCATGTTGATCCGTTTCGCCTGCACGTCGAGCGCGCCGCGGAAGATGTACGGGAAACCGAGCACGTTGTTGATCTGATTCGGATAATCGGAGCGGCCGGTCGCCATGATGGCGTCGTCGCGCACGGCGGCGACTTCCTCGGGCGTGATCTCGGGATCCGGATTGGCCATGGCGAAGATGACGGGCTTTGCCGCCATGGTTTTGACCATCTCGGGGGTGACCGCGCCCTTGGCCGAGAGGCCAAAGAACACGTCGGCGCCCTCGAGCGCCTCGGCGAGCGTGCGCGCCTTGGTATCGACCGCGTGTGCCGATTTCCACTGGTTCATGCCGGTCTGGCGGCCGCGGTAGATCACGCCCTTGGTATCGCACAAGAGCACGTTCTGCGGCGCAAATCCGATCGCCTTGAGCAGTTCGAGGCAGGCGATGCCGGCAGCGCCGGCGCCGTTGCACACGAGCTTGGTCGAAGCGATCTCGCGGCCGGTGAGGTCGAGCGCATTGAGCAGGCCCGCCGCGGCGATGATCGCCGTGCCGTGCTGGTCGTCGTGGAACACCGGGACGTCGAGCAGCTCGCTCAGCCGCTCCTCGACCAGAAAACATTCCGGCGCCTTGATGTCTTCGAGATTGATGCCGCCGAAGGTCTTGCCGAGATAGCGCACGCAATTGACGAAGGCCTCGGGATCTTCGGTCGAGACTTCGAGGTCGATGGAATCCACGTCCGCGAAACGCTTGAACAGCACCGCCTTGCCTTCCATGACGGGCTTTGCGGCAAGCGCGCCGAGATTGCCGAGTCCGAGAATGGCGGTGCCGTTGGAGATCACCGCGACGAAATTGCCTTTGGCGGTGTAATCGTAGGCGCGGTCCGGGTTCTCGGCGATGGCCTTGACCGGCACCGCCACGCCGGGCGAATAGGCGAGCGAGAGATCGCGCTGCGTCGCCATCGGCTTGGTGGCCATAACCTCGATCTTGCCGGGGCGGCCGTGCTGATGGAACTGCAGCGCTTCCTGGTCGGTGAAGGTCGGGCGCGCATGACGCGCGCCGGGCTTGGCGGAAGCATCCATTCGACTCTCCCAGGGCGCGGCCGGCAAAAACAACGGCCGACGTTAGCGGAAGCGGGGCGATCTTCTCAAGGATGCCGGCCGTACGCGTGCGCGCTTCGCCGCTGTGGGCGTCCGGGCCGCGGCCATGAAATGGCGTGCCGCATCTGCTAGCGTCCGCCCTCATGGAGCTCAAACTGCCGCGCCCGCCCAACCCGGCCCGAACCGGCGAGAACGCGCGCGAGGTGCGGACCGCAGACGAGGATCGCGTCACCCCGATGATGACGCAATACCTCGAGATCAAGGCCGCCCACGCCGATTGCCTGCTGTTCTACCGGATGGGGGATTTCTACGAGCTGTTCTTCGAGGACGCGGAGATCGCGAGCCGCGCGCTCGGCATCGTGCTCACCAAGCGCGGCAAGCATCTCGAACGCGACATCCCGATGTGCGGCGTCCCGGTCGAGCGCGCCGAGGAATATCTGCATCGGCTGATCGCGCTCGGGCATCGGGTCGCGGTTTGCGAGCAGCTCGAGGATCCGGCCGAGGCGCGGCGCCGCGGCGCCAAGAGCGTGGTGCGGCGCGACGTGGTGCGCCTCGTCACGCCGGGCACGCTGACCGAAGATTCCCTGCTCGATGCCAGGCGCAACAATTATCTTGCGGCAATCGCGCGCGCCCGCGCCTCGGCCGCCGAGGCGCAAGACCGGTTCGCGATCGCGTTCCTCGACATGTCGACCGGCGAGTTTCGCGTGACCGAATGCGGCCGCGACGCGCTGCTCGCCGAGATCGCCCGGCTCGAGCCCGGCGAGATCCTGGTCTCCGACGCGCTCTACGACGACGCCGATCTCGCGGGATTCTGGCGCGCATCCGGCACGGTCACCCCGCTCGCCCGCGACGTGTTCGAGGGCGGCAGCGCCGAGCGGCGACTCGCAAGCTTCTTCGCGGTGGCGAGCACGCAGGCGTTCGGCGCGTTTTCCCGGCTCGAGCTCACCGCGGCGGCCGCGTGCGTCACCTATCTCGAACGCACCCAGCGCGGCGGAAAACCGCTGCTCTCGCCGCCGGCGCGGGAAGCGAGCGGAGCCGCACTGCTCATCGATGCCGCGACCCGCGCCAATCTCGAGCTCGTGCGCACGCTCGGCGGGGAGCGCCGCGGCTCGCTGTTGGCGGCAATCGACCGCACCGTCACGGCGGCGGGCTCGCGGCTCTTGGCGCAGCGGCTCGCCGCGCCGCTCACCGCGCCCGCGCAAATCAGCGAGCGGCTCGATGCGGTTGCGGCGCTGATCACGGCCGACGCTCGGACCGGGCTCGTCGCGCGGCTGAAAGCGGCTCCCGATCTTGCCCGCGCGCTCGCGCGGCTCGTGGTCGGGCGCGGCGGTCCGCGCGACTTGGCCGCGGTGCGCGACGGGCTGATGGCGGCGGCCGAAATCGCCAAGACCTGCGACGCGCTCGATCCTTGTCCCGAGGAGATCGCGGCCGCCGCGGCCGCGCTGCGGGCGCCGGACCCGGCGATTGCCGCCGAGCTCAGCGCGGCGCTCGCCGAAGAGCTCCCCGCGTTCAAGCGCGACGGCGGGTTCGTGCGCACCGGCTACCGCGCGGCGCTCGACGAGACGCGGGCGCTGCGCGACGAATCCCGGCGCGTGCTCGCGGTGCTGCAGGCCCGCTATGCCGAGCAGACCGGGATTCGCGCGCTGAAGATCAAGCACAACCACGTGCTCGGATATTTCATCGAGGCCGCCGCGCAGCACGGCGAAAAACTTTTGCGCGAGCCGTTCAAGGCAACGTTCATCCACCGCCAGACGCTCGCCGGCCAGATCCGATTCACCACGACCGAGCTCGGCGAGCTGGAATCCAAGATCGCGAGCGCGGCCGACCGCGCGCTGGCGCTGGAGCTCGAGATCTTCGATCAGCTCTGCGAAGGCGTGGTCGGCGCGCGTGCCACGATCCAGGCTGCCGCGCAGGCGCTCGCCGCAATCGACGTCGCCGCCGCGCTCGCCCGTCTTGCGGTCGAGCAGGATTACGTGCGGCCCGAGATTCTCGACAACCTCGATTTCGCGGTGGAGGGCGGCCGCCACCCGGTGGTCGAGCAGGCACTGGTGCGCGAAGGCGGCCCGTTCGTCGCCAACGATTGCGACCTTTCCGCGCCGGCGGACGCCGCCGCCGGACGCATCTGGCTCGTGACCGGGCCCAACATGGCGGGAAAATCCACGTTCCTGCGCCAGAACGCCTTGATTGCCGTGCTCGCCCAGATGGGAAGCTTCGTGCCGGCGCGCCGCGCGAAGATCGGCGTCGTCGACCGGCTGTTCTCGCGCGTCGGCGCCGCCGACGATCTCGCGCGCGGCCGCTCGACCTTCATGGTGGAAATGGTCGAGACCGCCGCGATCCTCAACCAGGCCAGCGCGCGCTCACTGGTGATCCTCGACGAAATCGGCCGCGGTACCGCCACGTTCGACGGCCTCTCGATTGCGTGGGCGACGATCGAGCACTTGCACGAGGCGAACCGCTGCCGCGCGCTGTTCGCCACGCATTTCCACGAGCTGACCGGGCTCGCCGCCAAGCTGCCGCGGCTGTTCAATGCGACCGTGCGGGTCAAGGAATGGCAGGGCGAGGTCGTCTTTCTGCACGAAGTGGTGCCGGGCGCGGCGGACCGCTCCTACGGCATCCAGGTGGCGAAGCTCGCGGGGCTGCCGTCCGCGGTGATCGAACGCGCGAAACTCGTGCTCGCCGAGCTCGAAGCGCAGGATCGCGTCTCGCCGGCGCGCAAGCTCATCGACGATCTGCCGCTGTTCGCCTCGGCGCGGCGCGCGACGCCGAGCCCCTCGCCGCGCGAAAGCGCCGCCGAGGCGCTGCTCGCCGAAATCGCCGCGCTCGATCCCGACGAGCTTTCCCCGCGCGAGGCGCTCGAAGCCCTCTATGCGCTCAAGCGCAAGGCGGCACAGCGCGAGTGATCAGACATGCGCGCCGCACACGCGGCTACCCTCTCCCCTTGTGGGAGAGGGTGGCTCGTTGCGATTGAAACGAGCAACGAGCCGGGTGAGGGGTAGGAGCTTTCGAAGGCGCCGGGGGGGCCCCCCCCCCCCCCGGGGGGGGCCGCCCCCCCCCCCCCCCACCCCCACCCCCTGGGGGGGGGGGGGGGCGGGCGGCCGCCCCCCCCCGGGCGGGGGGGGGCCCCCCCCGGCGCCTTCGAAAGCTCCTACCCCTCACCCGGCTCGTTGCTCGTTTCAATCGCAACGAGCCACCCTCTCCCAC
>JBKPDF010000008.1:0-135217 GCA_046727735.1 Pseudomonadota bacterium
GGCGGTCGACGAGCGCCGGCAGGCGGGCGAGGTCGCGCATCGCCAATGGGCCGTTGCCGGCGATGCGGTCTTCCGCGGTGATCGCCACGAACAGCACGCCGAGCGCGCGCGCGGCTTCGAGATCGTCGGGACCGTCACCGACCATCAGCGCGTGGCGCGGCGCGACGCGCTCGGCCGCGAGCGCTTTGCGCAGGTTCGCGGCTTTCGACGCCGGCCCGCCGAGCACGCCGTCGAGGAAGCGCATGAGGCCGCGGTCGCGCACGATCGCGAGGAGATCGGCGTGCGGGGTCGCGGAATTCACCCAGGTTTTGATGCCGCGCGCTTTGAGCGCGGCGAGCGCCGCGCGCGCGCCGCGCCGCTCCGGGGCCGCCGAGATCGCCCGCGCGCAGCAGCGCGTATAGGCCGCGGCCAGTGCCCGGCCGCGGCGCGCGATCGTGCTCGGCTCCCCTGCAGGATCGAGCAATCGTGCGATTTCGGCGAAGAGCTTGTAGCGGTTGCCGCCGAGTTTTCGCGCTTGCTCGAGCGCCGCGAGCCCGCCCGGCAGATCCGCAACGACGTCCCGCATGCACGCGCGCTTGCGCGCATTGGAATCGACCAGCGTTCCGTCGAAATCGAACAGCACCAGCCGGATCATCGGTTTCCCGCGCAAGCAGGCTCGAAGTAAAACACGGTATCCTCCTTTTGATGACGCTACTTGATCTTCTTTCGCACAATCGTGTTCGTCGTCAGACGCGCGGGTCCCTTCTCCTTGTGGGGATTGTTGCGAAAGCGGATCAACGGACGCGCTTCCCCTCTCCCCTTGTGGGAGAGGGTGGCTCGTTGCGCGCGTAAGCAAGCAACGAGCCGGGTGAGGGGTACTTGCGGGCGTAGGCGCTGTTTACCCCTCACCCGGCTCGGCGGCTTGACGCCGCCTCGCCACCCTCTCCCACAAGGGGAGAGGGAAAGCGAGTATGCCGCTCGGTTTCGCAACAATCCCACTGGGGAGAGGGAAAGGGGTTTGCTGACCGATTCCGCAGCGGCTGTACCGCGGTGGTGATGGCGCGGTATAAGCTTGTCTGGCCTTTCCGGCATGAACCCCGCACTCCAAAGCGACGGCGAAAAACCCGATTACGCGGCATCGGATGCGCGCGTCGAAAATCATCGACCCGCGCAGCCCTTAGGCGCGCGGCGCATCGCGTTCGGGATCGTCAGCCTGTTTCCGGGCGGCGGGCTGCAGCGCAATTGCCTCGCGATCGCACAAATCCTGCGCCGGCGCGGCCATGACGTGGTGGTCTTCGCCGCGCGCGTCGACGGCACGCTGCCGAAGGACGTTCCGATCGAAGTCTTGCCGAACCGCGCGCTCACCAATCACGGCCGCAACCGGCGTTTCGCGGCGGATCTCGCCGGCGCGACCCGGCATCGGTTCGATCTCGTCGTCGGCTTCGACAAGCTTCCCGGGCTCGATCTCGTCTATTGCGCCGACCCGGCGGTCGCGGCGCGGACCGGATGGCGCCGGCTCACCCCGCGCCACCGCGTGCTGCGTGCGCTCGAAGGCTCGTGCTTCGCGGCCGGAGAGCATACGCGGATCATCGCGCTCAGCCCGGCGCAGATCGAAGGCTATCGCCGCACCTGGCACACCGAAGCCGAGCGCATCGCGCTGCTGCCGCCCAATCTCGAGCCGGAGCGCAGGCATCCGGAGCGCCGGCGCGACGGCAGCCGCGAGCGCCGCCGCGCCGCGCTCGGCATCGCGCCCGAGCATTGGTGCTGGCTCGCGATCGGCCGTCAGCCGCAACACAAGGGCTTCGACCGCGCGGTCGCGGCGCTCGAACAATTTCCCGCCGCGCGCTTGCTGATCGTCGGCCTCGCGGCGTCGCACGCGAGCGCCGCGCCGCTGCGCAAGCTCGCGCGCCGGCGCGGCGTCGCCGACCGCCTTGCGCTGCTCGGCTTCGTGCCCGACTCAGAATTGCCGGACGTGATGGCGGCCGCCGACCTCCTGATCCATCCGGCGCGCGCCGACACGACCGGCACCGTGATCCTCGAAGCGATCGTCAATGGCCTGCCGGTGATCACGACCGCGGTATGCGGCTATGCCGACCACGTGCGCGCGGCCGACGCCGGCGCGGTCGTGCCCGAGCCGTTCGCGCCCGCAGGGCTCCTCGCCGCGCTGCGCCGCGCGCGCGAGCCGAGCGCCGCGCAATGGAGCGCGAACGCGATGCGCTACGGCGAGCGGGCCGAGCTCTATTCCGGGCTCGAAGTCGCGGCCGACCTCATCCTGCGCGCAAAATCGCTCCGTCGTTCCCGCGAAAGCGGGAACCCCTGACCAACGATCGCTCCTAATCGCGGGGCCGGTGGTCATGGGTCCCGGATAGCCGCTATCGCGGCTTCGGGGACGACGCGCCCGAGATTCCCGCTTTCCCCGTCGTTCCCGCGAAAGCGGGAACCCATGACCAACGATCGCTCCTAATCGCGAGGCCGGTGGTCATGGGTCCCGGATAGCCGCTGGCGCGGCTTCCGGGACGACACGCTCAAGTACGCCAGCCACATATGGATGGAGCGTGCGAGTTGGCCTATGCTGCGGACGTGGGGCGATACCGATCTGGGAGGTGCTCATGCGGCGCTTCGCGTCCTATCTCTCGGGTGTCGTTCTGCTCATCGGCGCAGGCACCCTGCCCGCGGTTTCCGCCGAAACCGATGCGGTCACGCCGGTCGAGGAATTTTCGCGGCAGATCGACCAGCTCAAGAACACGTTCACCGAGCTCGAGAAGAAGATCGAGGACGGCGCGAAATCGATCGACGCGACGACCGACGTCGAGCAGGCACGCCGGGAAATCGAGGAATTGCGGGGCATCGTCGGCCAGCTGCTCGGACCGGTATCGGACAACGGCGCCGTGTCAGAGCTCGGGGCAAAAGCGCTGCGGCACGCACGCGAGAAACTCAAGTCGCTCGAGCAGGACAGCCGCTTCACCCGCGAGGAGCAGCAATATCTCGTCGGCGAATGGCGCAAGCTCGTCGACGAGACCGAGCACGCGGCGGACGATCTCGGCACCGCCCGCGGCGAGTTCATTCGCCTCTTGCGCGTGCTGCAGACCCGCGAGGATTTCATCGACGAGCTGATGCAGATCCGGCGCGCTACCGAGGCCGTCAAGGTCATCCGCCAACTGGCGAACGACATCCGCGCCGCCTCCGACGCGCTGAAAACCCTGATCCGCGCCATCAAGCCGCCGGGAGCTTGATGCCGATCCGCATGATCCGCTCGCAATCGGCGCGACTGCGTTGCTTCACCTCCCCCTGGAGGGGGGAGGCCGGCGAGCGCCGCAGGCGCGAGCCGGGTGGGGGTGAAACCGATTCACCCCACCCCGGCAGCTCGCCAATGCTCGCTGCCGACCCTCCCCCTCCAGGGGAGGGTGGCGCCGACGCCACCAGGAGAACGATCAGCATCTCGCGGGCGACGCGCGCGTCCGCCTCCGGAATGTTCGGCGCGGCGCTGATCGCGGCGCTTGCCGGTTGCGGCGACGAGGTCGGCTATGTCGAGGTCAAGACCTTTCCGGGCTTCAACGTGCCGCTCTATCTCGACACGGTGAAGCTCGAAGCGCCGTTCAAGAACGGCACGACGGTGGTGCGCCACGAGGTCGGCAAGACCAAGCTGCAGCTCGAGCGCGGCGGACAATTTTTCGCGCTGTGCGAGTTCGACGTGAGAAAGAACCGGATCGTCAGCGTCAGGCTGACGCTCGCCGGCTTCGAGCGCGTGCCGCGTTGCGAACTCAAGCAATGAACGCCCGCCGCAATCGTGATCGTTCGGTTTGCGCGTGCCGCAGGCTCGCTTCCACCCTCTCCCCGCAAGCGGGCAGAGGGGAAGGACAGGCATGAGGTACGCGGTCATCCTCGCGGGCGGCAAGGGAACGCGGCTGCGGCCCTACACCGTGACCCTGCCCAAGCCGCTGGTGCCGATCGGCGAGACGCCGATCATCGAGATTTCGATCCGCAAGCTGGCGCAGGCGCGGTTCGACATCGCGACGCTGGCGATCAATCACATGGGCGATCTGATCCGGGCATATTTCGGCGACGGCGAGAAATTCGGCGTCAAGCTGCGCTATTCGCTGGAGCCCGAGCCGCTCGGCACGTTCGGGCCGCTGCGGCTGCTCGACGACCTGCCCGAGCATTTTCTGGTGATGAATGCCGACGTGCTCACCGATCTCGACCTCGGCGCGTTTCTGGACCGCCATGCCGCCTCCGGCGCCGCCTTCACGGTCGCGGCGACCCGGCGCGAGCAGGTGCTCGACTTCGGCGTGCTCGGGGTCGAGGGCGAGCGGCTGGTGAGCTTCCGCGAGAAGCCGGTTCTCACCCAGACGGTCAGCATGGGAATTTACGGCGTATCGCGCCGCGCGCTCGATTTCATCCCCGAGCGCGGCCCGTTCGGTTTCGACGAGCTGATGCACAAGATGCTCGCGGCGGGTGAGCGCATCGACATTTTTCATCACGGTGGATACTGGCTCGACATCGGCCGGCCCGAGGATTACGAGCTCGCGACCCGGAAATTCGCGGACAATTTCGAGCGCTGACATGGGCGGGCGCGTGCTGGTGACGGGGGGCAGCGGGTTCATCGGCCGGCGGCTGTGCGCGGCGTTGCGCGCGCAAGGTGCCGAAGTGTGTGCGCCGGGACATGCCGAGCTCGATCTCGCCGGGAAGCCGCCGCGCGTCGAAAAGATCTTCCATCTCGCCGCGCGCACGTTCGTGCCGGATTCCTGGAAGGAACCCGCCGCGTTCTACCGCGCCAACGTGCAGGCCACGATCGACCTGCTCGAAGCCTGCGCCGCTGCGGCAATTCCGATGATCTACGTCAGCGGCTATTGCTACGGCGCGGTCGATCGGCAGCCGATCGCGGAGACGGCGCCGCTGCGGCCGAACAACCCTTACGCTTTCTCGAAGGCCGCGGCCGAGGCTGCCTGCCGGTTCTTTTCGGCAAAGTTCCACATTCCGCTGACGATCCTGCGCCCGTTCAACGTCTACGGCCCCGGACAGCGTCGCGAGTTCTTGATCCCGACGCTGCTGGCCCAGGCGCTCGATGCCGGCGCGCGCGAAATCGTGGTCGACGATCCCACTCCGCGGCGGGATTTCGTCCACGTCGACGATGTCGTCGCCGCGCTGTGCATGGTGCCGGTCGCGGACGAGGCGCGTGTCTACAATGTCGGGTCGGGCCGCTCCCATTCGGTCGGCGAGGTCGCCGCCATGGTCCAGCGCGCTGCCGGCACCGCAAAACCGGTGGTCGCGCGCGGCGGCGCGCGGCCGCAGGAGATTGCCGACGCGATCGCGGACGCATCGGCGATCCGCGCGCTCGGCTGGAAGCCGCGCATCGATCTTGCCGAAGGGCTGCGGCAGCTCGCGGCCGACGCGCGTGCCAAAAACTCAGATCCGGTCGTCTAGGCTGCGGCCGGTTTCGACGTGGCGAAAGCCCGGGACGACATCGGCGAGCATCGCCGCCACTTCGGCCTTGCCGAGATCGACGCGCGCGTCGCTCACCGCCCGCTCCAGGCGATCGAGCACCGCGTCGAGTTTTTCGGCGGGCGGATCCGCGGGGCGAACCGCCGACAGTGCGCGGAAGCCGACGTCGCGTACGACCTCGCCGGTCGATACGAATTCCTCGTAGGGTTTCTCGCCGCTGGTATCGAGCGGCGTGAGCAGCACCGGATAGGCCCCGCGCGCCGCCTCCTGTTCGACCGCGCCGCGCGCGGTCTCGGGATCCTCTTGGAACGCGGCGCGGTAGCCGAAATGCGCGAGCGTTGCTTGCGCCACCTCGACGAGCGGCCGCAGGTGCTGTTGCGGATCCATCTTGGGGAACAACGTCAAGCCGGTCGGCGTGGCGACCGCCGCGAGCAGGCAGATCTGCGCCGCCTCCCGCGCGCTGATGAAATAGCGGCGCGTGTCGCGCGGAACCGCGAGCGGCTGGCGGCGCGCGAGGCGGATGAGAAAGCTCTGCAGCAAGCTTCCATCCGAGAACGCCACATTGGCAAAGCGTGCCGCGGTCGCCGCCTGAAAATCGCCCGCGGCGCGGAACAGCACGGCTTCCATCAGGCGCTTGCTCGCGCCCATGAGACTTGTCGGATCGGCGGCCTTGTCGGTCGAAACGCAGAAGCAGCGCCCGCGATGGCCATGCCGCGCCAGCCAGCGCAGCAGCCGGCGGGTCTTCACCACGTTGGTGTCGAGCATCTGCAGCAGCGAGGGCAGATCCTTTTCGCCGCGCACGTGCTTCTGCGCGGCGAAATGCAGGACCAAATCGTAGCCGCGCGCCGCATGCAGCACGCGCTCCATCGCGGCGCTGCCGAGATCGAGCGGCAGGAACCGCAACTCGGCCTCGATCGCGGGTCCCGCGCGCGCGCGCAGATCGCGCGTCAGCTCGGCGAGGGCATTTTCCGCGATGTCGACGACGTGCACCGCGGCCGGCCGATGTTCGAGCAAGAGATGCACCGTGGCCGTGCCGATGCTGCCGGCACCGCCGAGAACGAGGACGCGCTTGCCGGCGATGCCAGCGGCGAGCCCGCGCGCCCGCTCCGCCATGTCGGCGTCGAACAAGGAAGCCTCGCGGCCGGTGGCGATCGCATCGAGCCGCGGATCGCCGCTGTAGGATACCGGCACCGGCAGGCTCGTTCCGGGAAGGCCTTGGCCAGGACGTCGTTGGTGAACGTGCGGCAAATCCGGCCTCGGCAAATCGAACAAGTTATTCGTGCGATTTCCGCCAGACGACCAGCCCTTCCTGATCGTAGGCGCTGACGAAGATTTCCCGGGTGGCTCGCGCGAGATCCGTGATCAGTTCTCCATTCACGTGACCGCCGGGAATCGCATGCTGCAGCGGGAACTGAAATCCCGCGAAAACGGCGATCGTGAGATAGCTTTGCGCCGCTCGCAACGTCTGGGCAACGTTTTCCGCCGTGAGTTCATCACGGTCCAGAAAATAATATGTATTGTCGTCGTGAAAGAATCTTTTCGTACCCGTGGACTTCTTCGTGACGTCTTCCGGTTTCGCCCAAACATCCTGAAGTACGAAAGTGCCGGCAGCATAGTCATGGAACAGATGTCTCAGATGCGCCGTCAGCCAGTCCAACGTCTCTCTGCGAGAGACCAAACCGCCTACGTCGAATTGTTTTGCGCGTTTCGGACTGATGTCGTCTGGGACCGGTGCAAACGCCTCGCCATCGGCAAAAGTCAGCTCCAATAGCTTCGCGCAGAGGTCGGACCCCTGGCTCAAGCACGATCGCACGTAGTCGACCCCGTCCTGACCCAGTCGAAATTCAGTCATCGTTCTCATTGATTCGGACCCCTAGACCTTCAAATCGAGTTTGCCGTTCGGGAACCAGCGATACCATTGCCCATCCGGAGCTCTGTAGTCGTAATGCGGCCCGATCGGTGACGGGTGATCGAGATCGGGGCGAAGCGTTTCACCGGTCTGTGAATTGTACCAATTGCCTCGGGAATCTCCAGGCAGGCTGTCCGGCGCGCCGCGCCATTCCCAGCCCGGCGCGGGGGGCTTGGTGGCGTCGGAAGGGAAAGCGCAAGCGGCGGGCCAACAGTCACTGCGGAAATCGTCTCCGGATCCGATCAGCTGCAGATCGGGAGCGGTTCGATCGGGCCGCGCGGCTGCGCGAGCTTGTAGGCGAAATGGGTGCGGCTCGAGGTCGGGCCGCTCGCCGCCGCGAAGCTGCCGAGTCGCTCGACCGAACCATAGCTCGCCAAGTGCTGCGCCGGCGCCGGGCAGATCGTGACGAACAGGATCGGCTCGGCGGCGGCCGCCGTCAGCGGCCGCGTCAGGTCGAACGTCATGCCGCCCGAGGGCCAGGCCAGAATCCGCACCGGCTCGTTGCGCAGGTAGTAATAGAGCGCGCCGAGCTGGTTGCGCTCGTCGCCCGCGACGGTCCTGGCCCCGACTTGTCGCGCGAGCCTGCCGGCCTCCTCGGCAAAGGCGCGCCAGCCGAGCGTGCGCCGGTAGAGGTCGCGCTGGCCCTCCGGCAGGAACGGCAGAGAAATTCTGGTGGCGAACGCGTCGCCCGCGAGCAACACGAATTGCGCGAGCGCGCCGATCACCACGCTCGCCCGCAACAGGCCCCAGGATTGCCGCCGGGAGAGCACGCCCGCAGCGAGCACGATCGCGGCGATCGCCGAGGTCGCCGCCCAGTTCGCATAGGCCTTGGTGAAGAACGCAGCCGCGGTGATCAGCGCGAGCGGCGGGATCGCGAACGCGAGCATCAGCCGGTCGGCACGCGCCGGCGCCGGCGAGCGCACGCGCGCGATCGCGACGAGCAGCACGGCGAACACGATCGGCCCGATCACCGCGAACTGCGCGAGCAGGAATTCGAGGGCGTTGCCCGGATGCAGGCCGAAGCTCGATTCCGCGTTCACCACGGCGCGCGTGTGCCCGAACGTGACGAAGCCGTGGCCGAAGTTCCACCAGAGATTCGGAGCGATCAGTACCGTGGCGATCGCGAGCGCAATCCAAAGCTCGGGCCGGCGCAGCAGCTTGCGCGCGTCGGCGTCGAGCACGGCCGCGAGCGCGACGCCGAGCAAGAAATAGATCATGGCGTATTTGGCCAGCAGCCCGAGCCCGAGCGCGAGGCCGAGCACGATCGTCCACGTGAGCCGCGCCCGCTCGATGAGCTTCACATAGGCGAGCAGCGCCAGGGCCCAGAACAGCAGCAGCGGCACGTCGGTCGAGATGATGCGGGCCGAGAACACCACGCCGGTGCCGAGCGCGGTCAGCATCGCGGCCCAGAACGCCGCACGTCGTCCGTAGAGCGCCGCCGCGATCGCATAGACGACGAGGCTCGTCGCGAAATACAGGAGCGGCGCCGGCGCGCGCACGCAGGCTTCGGCGCTGCCGCAGAGCTGGTCGGCGAGCGCGATCGTCCACGCGAGCAGCGGGGGCTTGGAGAAATACCCCCACGCGAGCTCCCGCGACCAGCTCCAATATTGCGCTTCGTCCGGGAAGAGATCGACGACCGAGACGCAGAGCCCGATCAGGCGCAGCAGCGTGAGCGCGGCGAGGATGGCCAGGAGCGGACCGAGGCGCGATCCCGCTCGAGCTTGCTCCGCGGTCGCCCGGCCGACGACCGAAGGCCGCTCGATCGCGTGGTCACGATCGACGACGTCCGCCAATGTCCCGTCCCCTCACCGATCCGCCTGCCTGCGCGTGTCGTTTTCGAAAGCGGACCAACGCCACGCGCTTCCCCACCCCCCGCACAGGCGGGGAGATGGGAAGCCGCGACAGCGCCGGGGATTTACGCTAAACGGGGCGGCCGGAACAGCCCCCCGGCCCACCGCCCATGCCGAGCTCGATCGATCGCTACATTTTCCGCACCACGTTCGGTGCCTTCCTGCTGATCCTGCTCAGCCTGACGGGGATCATCTGGATCACCCACGCGCTGCGCGAGATCGATCTCATCACCAACCAGGGCCAGACCATCCTGGTGTTCTTGGGCATCACCGGCCTGCTCATTCCGATTCTCGCGCAGGTGATCGCCCCGATCGCCTTCGTGATCGCGGTCATCTATGCGATCGACAAGCTCAACGGCGACGCCGAGCTCGTGGTCATGAACGCGGCCGGCATGTCGCCATGGCGGCTGTTCCGGCCGTTCCTGGCGGCCGGCATCGTGGTGTCGCTGCTCGTCGGCTTCATCAGCGCCTATCTGTCGCCGAGCCTGCAGCGCGAATTGCGCGACCGCGCGACGCGCGTCCGCACCGATCTGGTGACCAACATCGTTCAGCCCGGCCGCTTCCTGACGATCGAAGGCGGGCTCACGTTTCACATCCGCGAGCGCAAGGTGAACGGCGAGCTCTCCGGGATCATGATCGACGACCGCAGGAACCCGGAGCTGCGCTCGACCTTTCTCGCCGAGCAGGGCTCGATCGTGAAGAAGGACGGCGGCACGTTCCTGCTGCTCGACAACGGCAGCATCCAGCGGCTCGAGCGCGGCCGCGCCGAGCCGCGCATCGTGCTGTTCGACCGCTATGCCTTCGACTTGTCGCGCTTCACCAACGACGCCCCCACGCAGGTGGCGAACCGCCCGGCGCGCGAGCGCTATCTGTGGGATCTGTGGGCTGCCGGCCGCGACGATCCGCTGGTCAAGGCCCAGCCGGGGCATTTCCGCGCCGACCTCCACGAACGGCTGCTGGCGGCGATCTATCCGCTCGTCTTCGTGGTGATCGCGTTCGCGGCGATCGGCGGGCCGCGCACCACGCGGCAGAGCCGGGGCTTCGCGGTGGCGCTCGCGGTCGGCGGCGTAGCGCTCGTGCGCATGATCGGCTTTGCGGCGATCGTGCTCGCGATCCAGACCCGCGCGGCGCTGGTCGTGCTCTACGGCTCGGTGATCCTCGCCTGCGCGCTCGGCGCCTGGGCGATCCGGCGCGGCGTGACGATCGAGCCGCCGGCCGCGCTGACCAATCTGTTGACGGCGATTTCCGCGCGTCTCGCTCGCGAAGCGGCGGCGTGAAACTGCGCCTTTTATCGAGGACTCGCATCTCGTCATTCCGGTCGAGCGGGAAGCGCGAGAGCCGGAATCCATGCACACGGACAGCGATCGGTGGTCATGGGTCCCGGCTCGCGCTCCCCCGGATCAAGTCCGGGGTCGCGTGGCCGGGACGACGGCGCGCGCTATCCGCAGTCAAGATCGCTTCGACCGCGGCCGTGACCGTCTCGACCGGAATGTGGTCCATCCTCTCGCCGCCGAATTCCCGGGCCCAGACCGTCTTGCGCAGCGGGGCGAACGGCGCCCAGCGGCGCGGATCGGTCGGCCCGAACAGGCTGACGATCGGCCGGCCCGCCGCCCCGAACAGATGACCGGTGCCGCTGTCGTTGGCTACGACGGCAGCGAGGCGCTTGGCGATCGCGATCGTGAAATCGAACGGGCCGCTGCCGGCCGACGTTCGCGTCAAGTCGACGCTCGCGCGGGCCGGGACTGCGACGCAAATCTCCGCGGCGCGGTCGATCTCGCGCGGACCGAGCAGCACGACCGGACAAATGCCGCGCGCGGCAAGCGCGGAGGCGAGCGCGGCGTATTTTGCGACGGGCCAGTTCTTGCGCGCGACGCGGCTGCCGATGCCGAGCCCGACATAGACCGGGCCTTCCGGCAGCGCGTCGCGGGCGGCGTCCGCCGCTGCGGACGTCGGCTCGAGCTCGCCTGCGCCGTCGGCGGCGGGCCCGAGTGCCGCCAGCGCCAGCGAGAGCGCCCGCTCGCCGATGTGCCGCGGCCGGATCCAACGCCCCGGCGGCCGCGCGTCGCTCAGGAAATAGCCGGGCAGGCAGCAGAAGAATTGCTCGTGCGCGAGCATCCGGCGCGCCAGCCAGACATTGGCCATGCGGCTGCGCGTGTCGAAGATCGCGGAGAAACCCGGGAATTCCCGCAGCCGCCGCGCCGCCTCGCGCAGCGGCTTGCCGAGCCTCGCATGCTCGCGGACGACCGCGAGCTCGCCCGGCATGAACTGCCGCAGCGGCCCGGCCATGTCGGTCTCGTGGGTCGAGATCCACCAGATCGGCCGGTTCGGAAAGCCGCGCGCGATCGCCCGCAACAGCGGCAGCTTCAACAGCACGTCGCCGAGCCCCTCGCGGTCGACCAGGACCGCGATGGCGTTCGTCGTCGCGGCTGATGAAGTCACGGCAGGGCCGGTCCGGTCATGCGCTCAGGACGAAGGAGCATCGAGCACCGACCGGTAGAGGGAAAAACGGTCGCCCAGCAGCGCGGCCTCGAAACGGCCCGCCTGCTCCGACCAGCTGATGCCCTGCTGGTGCCGCAGCGCCGCCTCGTGCTGGCGACGCCACAGCGCATCATCGGTCAGGATCGCGGCCGCCGCATCGGCAAAGCGCGCAGGGTCGGCGTGATGGAAGCCGGTGACGCCGTCGATTACCCGCTCGGGCAGCACCGCGACCGGCGCGATCACCGCCGGCACGCCCAGCGCCTGCGCTTCGGCAAGCGACAGGCAGAACGCCTCGACCTTGTGGCCGAGATAGAGCATGACGCGGGAGGAGCGGAACGCATCGATCAGCTCCTGCCGACTGCCGGCCGGGTGTACGCGCACGGACTGCTGCGCGGCGGGCGGAACCCCATCCGGAAGCAGGGAGCCGCACCAGAGTTTCCAGGCATCCTCGCCGGGCTTGATGCCATAGAGCCCATAGACATCGAGCACCGCGTCGGGCACCCGCGGCAGGATGCGGTCGAGCCAGATCTCGACGAGCTCGCGCAGCTTGCGCCGCGGGTTCGAGGCGAAGATCGCGCGCCGGGCGGGCGCCGCCGGCAAAGCCGGATGTCCCCGCACGTCGTCGGGCAGGCCGTGCGGGATGACGACGTGCGGCTCGCGCCGCGGCAGAAACGGCGAGTAGATGCGCACCTGATGCAAGCTGATCAACACCGGGATCGGCCGATACCACCACACGCGCCAGATCTGCTTGTAGTGCTTGAGATGGTTGGGCTGCCACGCCACCCAAATCGCGCGGCGCTTGGGCTTGCGCACGAAGCGCAGCAGCCGGGGATGCTGGACCGCGACGTAAAGATCGCAGGTCTCGGGCCGCGCACCGGCGAGCGGCCGCCAATGCACGCCCTCGTGCTCGATCGGTGCGTTGCAGTTGGTGTGGACGGTCACTTCATGTCCGCGCCGCGCGAGCGCGCGCGCCATGCGGATCACCGAGGATTCCGTCCCGCCGAGCGGGCGCGCCTCGAGATCGCGGCCGTCATAGCGTTCGGTACTGTCCGCGATGATGATGCTCGCCATGGGAAATTTTCCGCCCGGTAGGGATGCGGAAACCTCGGAAGTTGCGGCCGCGCTGCGATTGCGCCGTCGCGCCGGATGCGCGCCTAGAATTGCGGCGGGACCGTGATGATCGCGTAGCGCTCGGGCTTCCCGGTCACGCCGAAATAGCTGCGCGCGAGCTCGACCTCGATGCGATCGCCCCGCGGCAGCCGGGCCGCGAGCGCATCGGCGGCGTTCACGCAGGCGGCATCTTCGACCCCGCACACGAGCGCGATCCCCTCTCGGGCGATGCGCTCATCCGTCGCCCACGGCGTCTCGCGCCGGTCGAGCAGGTCGAGGGTGGAGGGCCGGTCGGACAGATAGAACACGACCCCGTTGCCCAGATTGGTGTCGCTGCCGACGAGCCCCATGGGCCGCGGCGTCGCCGCGCGCCAGGCGTGGTCGACCGCCGCGGCGAGCAACCGATAGTGCACGGCGTGATGCGGAACGCCGCGGCGGTGGATCACATAGGCGATCGCCGGCGCGGCGAGCGTCGCCACGACGGGCACGGCGATCGCGGCGCCGAGCAGCAACGGCAGCGCGCCGCGGCGCAGATGCAAGAGCGGCGAGGACAAGAGCACGACCGGGAGCAGGGTGGCGGCCGACATCAGCCACAGCGAGGTGATCAGCACTTGCGCCGCCACACCGAGCGCGATGGCGACGAGGAGCGGAGCCCAGAACGCGAGCGCCGCCAACCGCCGGTGCGCGGTCGAGGGCCACAGCGTGTCGCGCAGCGCCGCGCCATCGGGCAACGTGGCCGCGGCGGCGAGCACGATCGGGGCCGCCATGTAGGCGGCGCCGCCCGCGAGGAACCGGGCGCCGCCGGCGAGCGTGTCGAGGATGCCGCGCGCCGGATGCTTGTCGAGCGCATAGTCGAACGGCGAGGAACCGTGGGTGAGCAGCCAGTAAACATGCGGCGAGAGCACGAGCGCGCCCGCCGCGACCGTGATCCACGGCGCCGCCGAGCGGAAATAGCCGCGCCGGCGCGGATCCGCGAGCGCGGCGATGCCTAGGCCCGCGAGCAGCACGATCGACCAATATTTGCCGAGCATCGCCGCGGCAGCCGCCACCCCCGCGAGCGCCGCCGCGAGCGGATCGCGCTCCTCGAACGAGCGCACGAAGAACAACGTCGTCGCCGCCCACAGCGGGATGAGCACGGTGTTGGCGTTGAACTTCAGCGCGTGGAAATTGAAGAACGGTACGAGCGTCAGGAGCGCGAGCCCCGCGGCGCGCTTCTCGCCGTCGAGCCAGCGCGCGGAAAGCTTCCAGGCGATCCACAGCGCCGCGCCCGCGAGCGTCATGGCGAGCAAGTAATAGGCCCAATCGGCGAGCGGGAAGACCGCGAACCAGGCTTTCACCACCCAGGCCGAGAGCGGCGGGTGCTTGCTGTAGCCCCACGCCGGCTCGCGCGACCACGCGACCGCCTCGCCCATGTCGAAATGCACGTCCTGGCTCCCCTTTGCGATGAAGCCGTAGAGCGTCCACACCGCGACGTACGCGACGAGCAATTGCGCCGCGGTACGCTCGCGGCGGGCCGGATCGGTGAGCGCGGCGGCGAGCCGGTCGAGCGGACCGAGCACGACGCCCCTTGGAGCGGCAATCGTCATCGCCGGCCTCGTACGAACTCCCGCCGCCTCATTCGATCACCTCGTCGGCGCGGGCGAGCAGCGAAGGCGGCACAGTCAGGCCGAGGGATTTTGCAGTCCTGAGATTGATGACGAGGTCGAACTTGTCGGCGGCCTGCACCGGAAGCTCGGCCGGCTTTGCCCCTCGCAATATGCGATCCACGTAGTCGGCTGCCCGTCGGACTAGCTCCGGCGCATCGATGCCGTAGGCGATCAAGCCGCCCGCCTCGGCGTGTGCGCGGAAGGGGTGAATGCTTGGCAGCCCGTATTTGCGCGTGAGTGCGAGGATGAGGTTGAGGTGAAGCTCGGTGACCGCATGCGGGAGCACGATTATGCCGCCGTTGGGCCTCGCGGAAACTGCGGCGATTGCACCGTCGACATCGTGAGCGTCGTGAATACCGGCGACTGACGCAGCGAGGCCGAGCCTCGGCGCCGCAGATTGAGCTTCGCGCGCCATGGCGGAGTGGGCGGCGGTTTCGGGATGCATCAGAATGGTCACATGCGTGACATTCGGCGCGATCTCTTGCAGCATCTGCAGCCATTTGCTCCCCATCGATGCCTCGAAATTCGTGAAGCCCGTAATGTTCCCGCCGGGGTGGGCAAGGCTCGAAATGAACCCGCTGTTGACGGGCTCGGCGACGTGAACGAACACGATGGGCAAGTCCGCCGCAACCGGCCGCAAGGCGGCAAGCGCCGAATTGCTCTGTACGAGCATCACGTCGGGCGCGAGCCCTACGAGCTCTTTGGCATAATCCTGCATGAGCCCGGGCTCGCTGTTGGCCCATCGTATCTCGACACGCAGGTTGCTGCCTTCGATCCAGCCGAGGCTGCTCAGACGCTGGAGAAAAGCGTTGTAACCAGCGACATTCTGCGCAGATCGGGCCGGGCCCATCAGGACGGAAAGGGTCCGTACCTGTCTTGCCTGCTGAGCAAACGCGCAAACCGCCCACACCAAAGCCGTGCCGCAGGCAAGCGCCGCGAATTCCCGCCGCCTCATTCGATCACCTCGTCGGCGCGCAGCAGGATCGCGGGCGGGATGGTCACACCGATCGCCCGCGCCGTCTTGAGGTTCACGATCAGCTTCCAACGTGCCGGCGTTTCCAGCGGCAGGTCGCCGGCCTTGGCGCCTTTGAGGATCTTGTCGATGAACCCGGCGGCGATGGGCGCGAGTTCCGCCAGATCAGGCCCATAAGACATCAGCGCTCCATCCCGAGCAGCCGGCGGGAACTCGAAAATCGAAGGCAGCCGGTTGGCCCGCAGGAACTCGAAAACAGCCCCTTCGCGCAGACGGGTCAGCGCGTCACTGACCATGAAGACACCATCGGGGCGATCACGTCGCATCGTCTCGAAGGTCTTCTCGAAGTCGTCAAGCTGGCGGATCGGGAGCGACATCAGCGATAGACCAAGTCCCGGTGCTGCGGCTTCCGCCTCTGCGGAACGCAGCGACATTGCGCGGTCGCCGGCGTTCCAGATGATGGCAACACGAGCGAGTCCCGGAATGGCCTCCTTGAAGAGCTGCATTCGCTTGCCCGTAAGCTCGGTCGACAGCTCGGTGACCCCCGTTATGTTTCCGCCCGGATGTGCAACGTTGAGAACGAGACCCGTGGCGACCGGATCGCCAGCGCCCCACAAGACGACAGGGATCGTCGAAGTTGCCTTCTTCGCGGCTTCTGCCGCGGGACCTCCCGCGGTGACGATGAGATCGACCTTGAGCCGGACGAGTTCTTCGGCCAACGTCTGCATTCGATCGGCGTCTCCGCCGGCATAGCGAGCTTCGTAAACGAGGTTGCGGCCTTCGATGTAACCAAGATCGCGCAACGCCTGCCGGAGATCTGCTTCGCTCGGCCGCTGCACCAAGCTCAGTATGCCAATCCGGTAGGTTCTTGGTGCCGTCTGTGCCCTCGCGAGCATCGGCACTGCCATCCCGGCGCCACCGAATAGAATCATGAACTCCCGCCGCCTCATTCGATCACCTCGTCGGCGCGGGCGTGGAGCGATGGCGGCACGGTGAGGCCGAGGGCTTTCGCGGTCTTAAGATTGATTGCCAACTCATATTTTGTCGGCTGCTCGACTGGCAGATCGGCGGGCTTCTTGCCCCGCAGTATCTTGTCGATGTACTCGGCCGCCTGCGTCAATAGTTTGACGCCGTCCACCCCGTAGCTCAGAAGAGCGCCTGCCTTGGCGTATTCGGTGGCATCCGCGACGGTGGGCACCCGATGCTGGCGGGCCATGTCGCCGATCCTCACACGATGCAGGTACGTAAAAGGCCCTGGCGAGATGTAGGCAGCGTCGTACCCCTCGCTCGCAAGCCGCGCAAACGCGGCATCAATTTCTTCAGGCACTCCCAGGTAAAAAACCTCCCAGGTGTAGCCGAACACGTTCGCGGCCTTCGTGATCTCGTCGCCCATCCGATGGAGATCGAGGAGGTCGGCGCCCTTTCGAGTAATAAAGGCCAGTCGAGATAATCCTGGGAGTGTTTCCTTCAAAAACTCCATGCGCTTGGCTACCAGATCGAACGATATCGTCGATACTCCGGTGACATTGGCCTCTGGATGGGCCAAGTTGCTGACAAGCCCGCTCTGCAATGGGTCCGATGCGGCGGACACAATCGGAATTGTCCTCGTTGCGCTTTTGAGCGCGCGGATCACGGGTGTACTGGATCCGAACAGCACGTCCGGCCGCCTCGCAACGAGTTCTGCCGCGAGTGCTGGAGCTTGATCTATACGACCGGCCGCCGATATGCAGTCGAAAGTCGCTGTCTGACCGTCGACCCAACCAAGCTCTGCTAGTCGCCGTATAAGCGCCACTCCGGCAGGGACAAGGTCGGGACCTGGGCACGACACGCTTGCCAGGATGCCAATGCGTTTGGCTCGGTGGGCGGTCTGTGCGCTGCCAGCGCTCGGCCACATCGTAGCCATGACAAGAACGGCCAGCAGGCCCACGCTACTCCATCGAGCAGCCCGCCGCCTCATTCGATCACCTCGTCGGCGCGGCGATGGGCGCTTCCATTGAGGAAGCGGCCAGCTCACCATCGATGTCCTCGATCGAGCGCCCCTTCGTTTCGATACCGAAGAAGAAATAGACAATCCCGGCCATCGCGAACCAGGAAGCAAGGTAAACGAAAGCCGGGATGAGCATGGAGACCGACGCTTCAGGCTTGACCACATTGGACGAGCCGACAATCAGCGCCAAGCCGAGCGGACCGATGATCTTGCCGATCCCACCGAACCCATACGCCGAGCCCATGCCGCTGGTGCGCAGGCCTGCCGGCCACACCTCGGCGGCATAGGGACCTACAATCGCAAAGCCCCCGCTGGAGAAGAAATACGTGACGATCAGCAGCAACCAGAATACCGAGACCATGCCGAGGAAAGCGTCGTGGAAAAGCGCAGCAAGGATCAACATGACGGCCGCGCCAAACCCAAGCAGGCCGCCAGATCGACGCCGGCCGATCGAGTCCGACATGTAGGCGAATGCAATGCGCCCGGCAAAGGCACCCACGCTGCAATAGATCATGAGATGCGAAGCCTCGGCCGGCGAGATCTTCAACAGCAGCACCAGCAGCGTGGGCGCCCATAATGTAAGGCCGTATTCGCCGGTCTGGGCGCCGAGATTGCCGAGCCAGGATACGGCAAGGCTTCGCGGATGATGAAACAGCTCCCGCCACCGCGTCGGTTGCGAGACTACGGCGGACGGCAGTTCGATCTCCGAAGGATTTTTTTCGAGTGCCCAGGCCAGCGACTGCCGCGCTTCGGCGAAACGCCCCATACGTACCAGCCAGCGGGGTGATTCCGGCACCCACGCCCGGATGAGCAGAGTGAGGGCCGCAGGGAGCAGACCTATGACGAACAACGCCCGCCAGCCCCATGCAGGCGCCACGAATGCGCCCAGCGCCGCGCCCAGTCCCGTGCCAAGCGGGATCGCAGCGGTGACGATGCCGCCGATCATCCCGCGCTTCGCCGCAGGCACGAATTCCTGGACGAGCGGCAGGTCCACGCAATAGAGGCCGCCCACGCCGAATCCGACGAAGAAGCGGAAAACGGTGAGAAAAACCCAGCCGTTGTCCGGCGTCAGCGCCAGGATTCCCGTGGCGACAGAAAAATTGATGACGGTGGCGATGAAAACCTTGCGTCGACCAATTCGATCCGCGAGCCACCCCCAAAACCACGCGCCGGTTATGGCACCGATGCCGGAGGAGAGCAGGATGATCGCAGAGAGACCATAGGTGAGCTTCCACGGCCCAACGATGAATGCGAGAACAAATCCAATCAGGAAGTAATCGAAGAATTCCAGCATGTCTCCCAGGATCGCGGCGAGCACAATGCGCCACTGGTTCGCCGTAAGTTTCTGCTGGCGATCGAGAAGCTCGAGCATGGCGTTCCCCTGATCTGATCCATCTCCCAATCGACAACGCCTATGTCGCTGCTGGTTGCACGGCAGCCAACGAAATCCCGCAAACCGCTGCCCGTGCATCCCGCCGCTTCATCTGATCAGCTCGCGGCGAAGCTTGCGGAGGCGCTCGAGCGTGCCCTCCTCGTCCAAGCCGGTCAGCCGGAAATAGCCCGCAATGTCGGCGGCCAGGATGGCGGCAAGTTTTCGGGGCGCGTTCATGCCATGCGCCCTTGCTCTGTAGCGTCCGGCACTGAAAAGTAGTACCCTTCTTTATCACAAAAATCGCCCGCCTACACCGATCCATTCGCAAAGGGAGGGTCCTATGCCTACTTACATCTCGTTGATCAACTTCACGCAACAGGGCGTTCAGACAATCAAGGACGGGCCGAAACGCCTTGATGCGGCAAAGGAGCGTTTCCGGGCGGCTGGGGCCGAATTGAAAGCCTTCTATCTCGTTACCGGTCAATTCGATGCCATCGCCATTTCCGAAGCGCCGAACGACGAGGTAGTGGTGAAACTCGCGATGGGGACAGCCGCCCAAGGGAATGTACGAACTCAAACCTGCCGAGCATTCACAGAGGCGGAATATCGGAAGCTGGCCACGTCCCTTTGATTTTGTAGCGCGTCCGAATTTCGGCTGTTCCTCACGCATCGGGGAACCTGAGAACCCCCGGACGATCTGGATCATTCCGCCCAACGGGCACTGCCCGAACAGAGCTATCTGCAGCTACCCTTCAGGGATTGGTAAAATAGCCCAGCAGTTGAAACCCGACTGTGCCCTTGCTGTAGCTCACAACCACAACGTCCTTTCCGCCGGCGTACTTGATCCCGCTGGTGAAATGCTGGGACCAATTCTCTCCTGTACCCATGGCGACGTACTGGAACTTCACTCCCGAGCCGGGGACTTTTGAACCAGGAACGTGTTCTTCAACAGTATACTGAATCTTGAAGTCCGGGTCGCTGTTGTCGACCAAGGGATAAACGATCACGTCCGTCAATACGAACAGCCGGTTCTCGGGCACGTTCAAGGCGGTGAACATGTGACCGGGAGTGACAGTAAACCCTCCGGTAGCGAAAACGTCTGCTATCGGAATCGCACTGAGATGGCTGCCGGACATTCTGTTCTCCCTGACTGCGCCTTATCTTTTGCCCAGCCGCTGCTCGATCGAGCGGCCGCGCGCATCACGGCGCGCGGCCCGCCGGCCGCAACGGATAGGAGCCGAGATAATCCGTCGCGTAATAGACCCGCAGATCGAGCACGCCGCTGCCGCCGCGGCGGATCTCGACGTCGTCGAGAGCGCGGATCTCGCGGAAATGCCGGCCGTAGTTGCGCTCGACGTCGCGCAGGTGCTCGGGAGTGCCGATGATCAGCGCGTCCCAGCCGGAAAATTTGCTCACGTCCCATCCGAACGCCGCGTCGCGCGGATCCGGGCAGAGGCAAACGACCGGCAGAAAGCTGCCGAGCTCGACGTCGACCTTGCCGATTTCGACGCGGTGCGCGGTCGCCACGAAGAGCCGCGGCCTTGCGAGCAGGCCGCGGGCCGCGATCGCACCGCGCAATTCCTTCCAGGCGAGCCCCTTCAGGGTGGGATCCTTCTCGGCGCGCAACGTGTGCCGCACCAGCGTGTGGACCCATCCGGTCGCCGCCTCGGCGCCGATCACGCCGACGATCAGGAAAATCGCGGCGGTCGACGCGAACAGCCACTGCCGCGGGAAGCGCTCGCCGCGCTCGAGCTTCTGCGCCGTGAGTTTCCCGAGCAGCGGAAACAGCAGGAGATAACCGGGCGCCTGCCAATGATAATGGCCGCCGACCGGCACCCACAGCGCAACCGCGGTGAAGACCAAGATCGGAACCGAGCCGATGCACAGCAGCAGCCAGCCGGGCCGATCGGCGGGGCCGGCGCGCACCGCCTGCGCGCTTGCGAGCAGCATGGGAATGAAGAGCCACGGCCCGAGCAGCGCCGCTTGCCCGAGAATGCTGTCCAACAGCCAGCGTATATGGATTCCGTCATCCTCGATCACGCGCCGGCCTTGAAACGAGAACGACACCCAGTCGTTCTGCCAATTCCAGATCAGCACCGGGCCGAACAGCACTACGGCGATCAGGCCGGCGAGGTAAGGACCGGGCTCTTTGAACCAGCGTCGATGCTCGCGGCTCGTCGCCGCGAACACCGCAACGCCGGCCGGCAGCAGGACGGCGTAATATTTCGACAACAAGGCCAGGCCGAGCCAGAGGCCGGCCTCCGCCCACAGCAGGTTTTCACGCCGGCGGGTTCCGCCGACCGCGACCCGCGCGACGCAATAGCTCGCGGCGAGCACACACAGCAGCAGCGGACCGTCCGGTTGCACCCATGCGCCCAAGCTGATGGCGAACAGCGGCGACAAATTGAGCAGCAGCGCCGAGAATCCGCCCGCCGCTTCCCCGAACAGCAACGCCGCGAGGCGAAACGTGAGCCAGGTGGTGGCCGCGAACATCAGGATGAACGGCGCGCGGACGACCAGCACGGCGTCCGATCCGCTGAGCTTCATGGCCGCCCACGCGATCCAGAACGACAGCGGCGGATGATCGTAGTAGCTCAGAGCCCAATGCCGCGAGGCGGCGATGTAGTACGCCTCGGTGTGGCCGAGATCGATGACGCTTGCGGCGAGCGCCAATCGCACGGCGGTGCCGACCACGATCGTCCAGGCGACGAGCGCGGCCGGCGAATCGAACCCGACGCCGGCGAGCCGCTCCGGTGCCCGGGCGATCCGCGCCGCGGCAGAATGCATCATCGGCTGCGCCAGACGAACACGGAAGTGATCACGTAATTCCACACGACGCCCATCACGGCGCCGCCCAGCCCCGCCAGCCACCAGGCTCGGTTCGACGTGAACAGCCAGTTGCCGACGCCGATATTGGATACCGCGCCGATGAGCGACACGAAGTAGAACCGCAGCAGCCCGATCGCGAACCGGCGTCCGGTCAGCCGCTGGTCGCGATAGGTGACGGCATTGTTCAGGACGAAATTGGCGGCGATCGCCACGAAGGTGGCGGTGGTCTGCGCGGCCGCAAACGACAGTCCGAACCATTCGAAGCTCGCCGCCAGCACCGCGAAATGCGCGGCAAGGCCGATCAGGCCCATCAGCGCGAACAACACGAAACGCAGCCCCAGGAGATCGTTGGTGGCTTTCGCGAGCAGCAGGCCGACGAATTCCAGCAGCACGCGGGAATCGAGCTTGCTCGTTCCGTGCAGCCGCGGGCGGAATCGATATGGCAATTCGACCGCCCGCAGCGTCCCGCGCGCGGTCAGCGCGATGTCGAGCAAGAGCTTGAAGCCCTGGGTCGAGAGCTCGGGCGCGAGATCCTCGACGGCGTCGCGGCGGACCATGAAATACCCGCTCATCGGGTCGGTGAGCTCGGTGCCGAGCACGGCGCGCGTCAGTGCGGTCGCCCAGCGGCTGCTGCGCAGGCGCGACCGGGTGAGGACCTCGGCGGAGCCGCCGGGCTTGTAGCGGCTGCCGATGACGAGATCGGCGGAGCCGGCGCGCAAGGTCGCGAGCATCGGCGCGAGCAGCGTCTCGTCGTGCTGCAGGTCGCCGTCGATCACCGCGACGTAGGGCGCCTGGCTCGCCAGCATGCCCTCGAGGCACGCGCCGGCGAGGCCGCGCCGGCCGATGCGGCGAATGCAGCGGATGCGGCCGTCGCTGCGGCCCAGCGACTTCGCGACGGCTGCGGTGCCGTCGGGCGAATCGTCGTCGACGAACATCAGCTCCCAGTCGACGCCGGCGAGCGTCGCGTCGATCCGCTCCAGCAGCCTCGGCACGTTGTCGCGCTCATTGAGCGTCGGCACGACGACGGTGAGCTCCGGCGCACCGCGCGCCGCAAGCGCCCGGATCGCGGGCGTCGCCGCCGGCTCTTGCTCGACCCGCATCCGCAACTCGCTCTTCATCGCGACCCGCGCCGCTGCGATTTACCGACCAGCGCACTCGTGCTGTGCCCGGGCACGCTGGCCACGATCACGACTTCGCCGCCGTCGGCTTCGACCAGTTCCCGGCCCACCACTTCCTCGCGCCGGTAATCGCCGCCCTTGACCAGCACCATCGGGCGCACCCGTTCGATCAGTGCGAGCGGCGTGTCGTCCTCGAAGATGACGACGAGGTCGACGGCTTCGAGGGCGGCGAGCACTTCCGCGCGCGCCTTCTCGTTCTGGATCGGCCGGCCGGCGCCCTTGAGCCGCGCGGCGGAGGCGTCGCTGTTCATCCCGACCACGAGCCGGTCGCAGGCGGCGCGCGCTTCCGCGAGCACGTGCACGTGCCCCGGGTGCAGGAGATCGAAGCAGCCGTTGGTGAAGCCGACGCGCAGCGCCTGCCGCCGCCATTCGGCGAGCCGCTCGTCGAGCACCGCCCAGTCGAACACGATTTTCTCTTCGGCGGCGAGGGTCGCGGCGGGCAGGATGCGCGAGCGCAGCTCCGCGGCCGAGACCGTCGCGGTGCCGCGCTTGCCGACCACGACGGCGGCGCCAGCATTGGCGGCGCGCGTCGCCGATTCGAATCCCGCGCCGAGCGCCAACAGGCACGCCAGCACCGCCACCACGGTGTCGCCGGCGCCCGACACGTCCCGGATCTTGACCGGATAGGCCGGCACGTGAACCGGCGCGGCGCCGTTCATCACCAGTGTCATGCCCTCCTCGCTGCGCGTCACCAGCACCGCCTCGCTGTCGAGCGCGCGGCCGAGCTCCGCCGCAGCGGCGGCGACCTCCTCTTCGGTCGCGGCCGTGCGGCGCGTCGCTTCCGCGAGCTCCTTGCGGTTGGGGGTGATGACGGTCGCGCCGCGGTAGATGCTGAAATCGCTGCCCTTGGGATCGACCACCAGCTTTTTGTTCTGCTGCCTCGCCGCATCGATCACGGCGCGGATCACGCGCGGGGTGAGCACGCCCTTGGCGTAGTCGGACAGCACGACGGCGCCGGCCCGCGGCATCGCCGCGAGCGCGTGCCCGATCAGTGCCTGTTCGCTGTCGCGATCGACGGGCTTCGCCAGCTCCCAGTCGGCGCGCAAAAGGTGCGTCGAGAAATGCTCGGACACGAACCGCACCTTGCGGGTGGTCGGGCGCGAGCGGTCGGTGACCAGATAGGCTTCGATGTTGGGTTCGCCGAGCAATGCGGTCATCAGCCGCCGGCCGGGCTCGTCCTCGCCGACGACGCCGACGAACAGGCAGTGCGCGCCGAGCGCGGCGATGTTGCGCGCGACATTGCCGGCGCCGCCGATCACCACTTCCTGGCGCCCGACGGCGATCACCGGGGCCGGGGCTTCCGGCGAAATCCGCAGCACCTCGCCGTACACGAAATCGTCGAGCATGAGGTCGCCGACGCACAGCACGGTCTGCGCCGCCAGCTCCGGCAACCGGTGTTCGAAATCGAACATCATGCGCTGCGCCCGCCCGTCCGTTCAGCGATACCGGTCTTCGGCGTCGAGATAGTTCGTGACATAGTCGCGCACCGAGTGCTCGAGCGGATGGAACTGCCCGGCGTATCCGGCGCGGCGCAGGTTGTCGACATTGGCCTGGGTGAAATACTGGTAGCTGCCGCGGATCGCCGGCGGCATTTCCACGTACTCGATCTTCGGCGGCCGGTCCAAGGCTTCGAACATGGCGAGGATCATGTCGCGGAAGCTGCGGGCATTCCCGGTGCCGACGTTGTAGATGCCGCACACCGCCGGCGTGTCGATCAGCCAGTCGATCACCGCGATCGCGTCCTTGACGTAGATGAAGTCCCGCGCCTGCTCGCCGTCGGCGATGCCCTCGCGGTAAGATTTGAACAGCCTGACCGGCAGCCCGCTTCTTGCCTCATCGAAGACCTTGGCCAGCACGCTCATCATCGCGCCCTTGTGATATTCGTTCGGGCCGAACACGTTGAAGAATTTCAATCCGGCCCATTGCGGCGGCAGCTTCTGCCCCTTGCCGAGGCGGTCGATCACGGCAAGATCGAACAGATGCTTGCTGAAGCCGTAGAGATTCATCGGCCGCAACCGCTTGAGCGCCGCAAGCGAGCAATCGTCGGCAAATCCCGCAGCGCCGTCGCCGTAGGTCGCGGCCGAGGATGCGTAGATGAACGGGGTGCGGGTCGCCGTGCACCAATCGAGCAGCCGCAGCGAGAGCCCGAAATTGGTGGCGACGACGAGATCGCCGTCGGTTGCGGTGGTATCCGAAATCGCGCCCAGGTGGATGACCGCGTCGAGCTTGCGTCCCGCCAGCCATTTTTCGAGCTCGGCCGGCGCGACCACGTCCGCGAGTTGGCGTTTTTGCAGGTTGCGCCACTTGCTGCCGGTCTCGAGCCGGTCGCTGATGGCAATATCGGTGCGGCCGCGGTCGTTGAGGTTGGCGACCACGTTCGACCCGATGAATCCGGCTCCGCCGGTTACCAGCAGCATCGACCCCTGTCCCGCGGACGGGCTTGCGACCGCGCCCTCCTTTGCCCCACTCCGCACGGCCGCGCAACCGCGTCCGCCGGACGCGGACGACGCATTCTCGACACAATCCGGGGCACGGGTGTTGCGATGCGCTTGCTACGATCGCCGCGCTGCTCGCGGGAGAGATCGGCGCGCGCTGTGTACGCGACCCGGGACCGGGATATGAAATCGCAAGATCAAACAAACGCCCTCTCCCCGTCCCCGCCCCTGGAGCGAGCGCCGAAAACGGCCCGCTCGCGCCGGCCCGGCAGGCTGGACAGCATCTTTCGTTGCGGCTACCGCCTCCATCGAGCATGAGCGCACCTGCAGCCGCCACCGACGCGCCGATCCTCATCATCCCGTACATGTGGATCGGGGATTTCGTGCGCTGTCACTCGGTGGTGCAGCTGTTGCGGGCGCGTTTTCCCGAGCGGCCGGTCGACCTGCTCACGACCGACTTGTGCGCGCCGCTCGTCGATTACATGCCGGGAGTACGGCAGGGCATCGTCTGGAATCTGCCGCGCGGGCGGATCGCCGCGGCCGAGCATCACGCCTTGTCCCGCCGGTTGCGTGCCGAGCGCTACGGCACCGCTTTGATCATGCCGCGGACCTGGAAATCGGCGCTCGCGCCGTTTCTCGCCGGCATCCCCGAGCGCGTAGGCTTCTTCGGCGAGTTCCGGTTCGGCCTCGTCAACGACCTGCGCTGGGGCGAGCGAGTGCTGCCGCGCATGGTCGACCGCTGCGCCGCGCTCGCGCTGCCCCGCAGCGCCTCACTGCCGCAGAGCTGGCCGGTTCCGGAGCTCCTCGTTCCCGAGCCCGGGCTCGCGGCATGGCGGCGCAGGCTCGGCATTTCGCCTGCGGAGATTCTCGTCGCGCTCGCGCCCGGCGCGGTGGGGCCCTCCAAGCGCTGGCCGATCGAGGCCTATGCGGCGCTGGCGCGGCGCCTAGCGCAGCAGGGATTTTTCGTCGCGGTCGTGGGCGGGCCCGACGAGAAGCCGCTTGCCGCCCATATCGTCGCTGCGGCGGGAGAGCGAGCGTACGATCTGACCGGCCCCGATTTGCGCAACGCGGTCCTGGCGCTCGCGGCCGCCCGCGCGGCGGTGTCGAACGATTCCGGCCTGCTGCACGTCGCCGCAGCGCTCGGCACGCCGGCCGTCGGTATTTTCGGGCCAACGAGCCCCTGGCACTGGGCCCCGCTCAACCCGCTTGCGGCCACGATCGAGCTCGAACAGGCGCTCGATTGCCGTCCCTGCCACAAGCCGACCTGCCGCCTCGGCCACCACCGCTGCATGCGCGACATCGCGCCCGAGCGGGTGTTCGAGGCTGCGTGCGCGGCCATGGCCGGGATGGCCACCCCCTCGGTCGGATCCTCAGGACTACCCGTCTGAGACAGCGGCTGGAAGCGTGGCTTGATATGGTCCGACCGGAACCCGGCGGAACTTGGAGCGTTGAGCGCCGCGCCCTGTATTCCGGCCGCAACGGGCGTGTCTCATCCGGCTGCAGCGTCGCTCGAGCAGCGATGCCGAGCCTGGGGCACTCAATCTCACGGGAACCGAATGGTCGAGACGCGGGGCGAGACGCTGGTGGAGGGAGGAAAACGCCTCGCAGCGGCGGGAGCGGCCGCCAAAAAGATTCCCATCGGCGAGCTGTTGGAGACGATGCTGCCCGGGGGCGATCTCGGGGCGCCCGTCAGCCTGCTGCTCGATGCCCTGCCGGTCGCGATTTACATCACGGATCCCGCCGGGCGGATCACGTTTTACAACGAGGCGGCAGCCGAGCTGTGGGGGCGCCGTCCCGAGCTCGGCAAGAACGAATGGTGCGGCTCCTGGCGACTGTACCGGTCCGACGGCACGCCGATGGCGCACGACCAATGCCCGATGGCGGTCGCGCTGAAAGAGCGCCGCCCGCTGCGCGGCGCGGAGGCCGTGGCCGAGCGTCCCGACGGCACCCGCGTTCCCTTCCTCGCCTATCCGTCGCCGCTGATCGACGACGCCGGCACGCTGCTCGGCGCCGTAAACATGCTGGTCGATGTCAGCGAGCGCAAGCGCAGCGAGCTCAACGCGCAGCTGCTCGCCTCGATCATCGATTCCTCCGATGACGCGATCGCGAGCAAAGACCTCAACGGCATCATCACCAGCTGGAACAAGGGTGCGGAACGCCTGTTCGGTTACACGGCCGAAGAGATCGTCGGCAAGCCGGTCACGACCATCATTCCCGACGATCGCCTGGACGAAGAACCGCGGGTGCTCGCCCGCATCCGGCGGGGCGAGCGCATCGACCATTACGAGACCGTTCGCCGCCGCAAGGACGGCACCCTCTTCGACATCTCGCTGACCGTCTCGCCCGTCAAGGACGCCACGGGCAGGATCGTCGGCGCCTCGAAGATCGCGCGCGACATCACCGAGCGCAGACGGGCGCAGGAGCAGCAGAGGCTGCTGCTCCGCGAAATGAGTCACCGCGTGAAGAACTTGTTCGCGGTCGCGGCCGGCGTCGTGACGCTGAGCGCGCGTTCCGCCGACAGCCCCGCCAGCATGGCGCAGGCGGTCCGCGATCGATTGGATTCGCTCACGCGCGCGCTCGAGTTGACCCGGCCCGGGCTGATCGGCACCGCGGAGCAGTTCGATCGCGATACCACGCTGCACACGCTCGTCCGGACAATCTTGGCGCCGTATGTCGACTGGGAGAAAGATCGCGAGCGCGTGTCGATCCGCGGCCCGGAAGTACCGATCGGCCGCAACGCGGTTACCAGCCTCGCGCTGCTGCTGCACGAATTCGCCACCAATGCCGCGAAGTACGGCGCCTTGACGTCGGAATGCGGCGGCGTGCGCATCGAGTGGTCCTTCGACCTCGATCGGCTCGCGATCGAATGGCAAGAGCACGGCGGACCGGTCATCGAGCGCCAGCCCGAGTGCGAAGGTTTCGGCACCTTGCTCGCGCACCGCATCGTGCGCGGCCAATTCAGCGGCGAGCTGGTCCACGACTGGAAGCGCGAAGGCGTGAGGATTCACCTCTCGCTGCCGATCGAGCCGCTCGCCAAGTAATTCTCGAGCGCCGTCCCCCAAGATCTCGACGGCTAGGCCGATCCGCTCGCCCCCTTGCGGATTGTTGCGAAAGCAGGCCAGCGGACGCGCTTCCCCTCTCCCCTTGTGGGAGAGGGTGGTCCGAGCCGAAGGCGAGGACCGGGTGAGGGGTTTCGCTCTCATACCCCTCACCCGGCTCGTCGCTCGCTCACGCGCGCAACGAGCCACCCTCTCCCACGAGGGAAGGGGTATGGTGATATCTGCGAAATTAGGCCAGTCACGCAACTTGAAACAAATAATTTAGCGGGCCATTACGGTTAGCCCTTCTCCCTTTGCACCACAGCAAACCGCAAATGTGGGGTAAAGCAGCCAACATGTGAGGGCAGCAATAGAGGCGTTCCTTTCGGACATTGGTGCGATCAGCCCACGTCCGCTCATTCGATCACTTCGTCGGCGGTAGCCTGAGTCCGAGGATCCACAGGGCTGGCCAAACGCATGATTGATCCGCGGCGGCCGCATGACGGCACCCGAGGTGGCTGCCCCCCGGGATCGTGAGGCGGGGGAACACGGTTCCCTCGTCGACGGTTTCCGAATATGACGGGAAAAGTCAGGAGATCGAATATGCGAATTCGATGGTTCTTGGCAGCTGTAGCGGTCGCGGCCTCGCTCGCGGTCGCCGGTTCGGCATCAGCACAGTACGTCTACGTCGGGCCGGGTGATGCCTACGCCCCGGGTTATGCTTACACCCCGGGGTACGGCTATGTGCCGGTGTCGCCGTATGGATATCGCATCCGCCCCGGCTATGCCTACGCGCCCTACGGGTGTTGGGCGAACGAAGGCTACGGCCGATGGACCGATTGCAATAGCGGCATGAGCGCCGGAAAATAACGCGGAAAGGGCGGGCCCGGTCCCGCCCTTGCCCCTCCCTTGACGGCGTCTCGGGGGCGAGCATCACGGCAGACGGCGGGGGTTCGGCGGGTTTTCTCTATCTTTTACTAGGCCGCATGCCGCGTCCAACGTAGCGACTCGGCCAGGCGGAGACCCTCATTTCCCCGGACGGATGTGAAGGTGGCAGCAGCCCTCGCGGCCCGGCTGCCAGGTATCGGCATGAAACGAGAAATTGGCACCTTCAAAGGTGCCGTTGTCGACCCGGCCTGCAATGCTGCACATCATCGCGACCTCCTGATCGCTCAGACCTGCATGCTGCCAGGCTTCCTTGAGCGGGCAGGTTTGCAGCAGGATATCGATGCCTCCGGCATCGCACCGTTCGAGCTTCGGGTTGAAGGTACTCTGCGGGTCGGGAATGAACTCTAGGAATGCTGTCTTTAGTCCCTCCATATCGTTCGGCGCGAACTTGGCGAAGCGCTTACCGATCTCAAGGCCACGTTTGTAGATCGCCCGTTTCATCAACTCCGCGGTTCTTTCCGAGCCGATCTCGGCGCTGAATTCCTTGTAGAACGCATAATAGAACATGGCTCGCGCTTTGATGGCATCGACCAGAAGTTTCTGCATATCCCGCCTGTCCACGCTCACCTCCCTGCTTACTCGTCACGACCGCTGCCTTTCGACAACATTGCCACAAGATTGCTCTATCGACGGCTCAGAGGTCATTTCACCGTTCGACCGCAAAGATGTGCCATTCGCCAGGAACGCCCTTGAGGGATTGCCTGCCGCGATCGCCGAAGCGTAACCCGGAACCTGCCACCAGATCCTTCACGGTGCTCGACACCAGCACCTCGCCTGGACCCGCGAGCGCCGCCACGCGCGCACCGATATGAACGGCAATGCCGCCGATATCCTCGCCGATCATTTCGCATTCGCCGGTGTGCAGCCCAGCGCGAACTTCGATCCCGAGGGGCTTGATTTCATCGGCAATGGTGCAGGCGCAGCGCACCCCGCGTGCCGGACCGTCGAAGGTGGCAAGGATGCCGTCGCCGGTCGTCTTCACCTCATGGCCACGGAAGCGTGCGAGGTTGCGACGGATCGTGGCATGATGATTGTCGAGGAGATCTCGCCAGCGGCGGTCTCCGAGCGTCGCTGCCTTCTCAGTTGAGGCAACGATGTCGGTGAATAACACCGTAGCGAGCACCCGGTCGACTCTGACCGGTGTACGGGCGCCGGTCAGGAACTCCTCGATCAAATCGTCGATCTCGGCAGCGTTGTCGCCGACGAAGAGTAGGTGGTCGATTCCGGGAAGCTCGACAAGGCGTGCACCGGGAATGCATTCGGCCAAAAATTGTCCCTGCTCGACGGGAACGCGCCGATCTCCAGCTCGATGAATGACGAGAGCAGGCACTCGGATCGCCGGCAGGATGCCGCTGACATCGATCTGACTGTTCATGCGCGCCAGTGCGCAAGCAGCGGCCGGGCTCGCGCCGAGCCGCTCCAATCGGCCCCACCAGAATTGAAGGGCCGGATCATTGGCGCGCGAGGGCGCGAAAGAGGACAAGCTGCCGCCGGTGCCCCACGCTTGATCGATCTCCACATAGCGCAACGTTGCCGCGAGCCGCTCCTCGCTGGCGCGCACAAAGGCGCCATAGAGCACCAGCGCTCGGCACCGGTCGGGGTGGGTAGCGGCGAACAGCGCCGAAAGTGGCCCGCCTTCCGATATGCCGAGCACGGCGGCTTGCTCCATGCCGGCGGCATCCATGACGGCGCGCAGGTCGTCCATGCGCTGGTCGAGACCGGGAAGCTCGGCGACTCGATCCGACATGCCGGTCCCGCGCTTGTCGAACATCACCACCCGCGCAAAGCTTGCCTTCCGCAGCAGCGAGCGAGCCAAATCGGGCTCTTCCCAGTAGTGCTCGATGTTCGACACGAAACCGGGAACGATGACCAGATTTAGCGGACCCTCGCCGAACACCTGGTAGGCGATGTGTACGTCGCCACTCTTGGCGTAATGCGTGACCGGCTGCATTTTCGCAGTCCCTAGCGACGGCCAAAATGGCTGCCAGTCTGCATCCCCGGAGCGGCCATGGCGATGCCCTCTATAGGATATCCTACACTGCGTGGCGCCGGACGTGGATGGTGGCCGGGGGTCGAACGCGGAGGGGCCCAGCCTCCTTACCAATCTAGGATTCAGGCCAACGCTCGGATGTTTGGATATGGCACCGAGCTGCCATCCCGCATGTCCGCTTTCACGGTGAATATTGGGGGCAGAGCGGACTAGCCGCCGACATCATGAAAACGGCGTCGGCGTCACGAAAGTCTCCAATGTGGCTGGATCGCGGGGATTTACCGGTTTGCGCTGAGCTGCCCGGTCGAGCGCACCATCCCTAGCATCTTGGAAATCGAGAGGGTGGCGACTCCCATCCTGCGCCGTGTAGAATGGCCGCGTGGGTGCTTTCAGTCCGGTACGGCGGCGCCACTCAACGGCGGGAGGGAAGGATGGCATTTCGGGTCGGGGACATTGTGCAACTGAGATACGGCGGCGGCCCGCGCATGAAGGTCGAGAACACGACGATCTCCGGCGGCAACGAATGGGTGACGTGCGTGTGGGGCGCGAACAACGAGTGCCACAATTATTTCGCGGCCGAGATGCTGCAAGCCGCGCCGGGGGCGGGCGCGCCGGCACGCAGCGTGCCGGCGACGGGGAGCGGCGCAACCAGCATCTGGAGCCGACTGAGGTCGTGGCTCGGGGTCTGACAGCGGCGCTCGGAAGCGGCGCGGCTCGCGAGCGCGAGATCGCCGCGCATTTCCGGCATTCGCGCGAGGCATTGGAGCGCGCCGCCGGGGACCGCGATTTTCTCCGCAGCGTCGCGACGATCGCGGGCGCGATCGCCGATGCCTATCGCGGCGGCGGCAAGCTGCTCATTGCCGGCAACGGCGGCAGCGCCGGCGACGCCCAGCACATCGCCGGCGAGTTCCTGTCGCGCTATTTCATCGACCGGGAGCCGCTGCCGGCGATCGCGCTCACGACCGACACCTCGGTATTGACCGCGGTCGGCAACGACTACGGCTTTGCCCGCGTGTTCGAACGCCAGGTGCGCGGGCTCGGCCGGCGCGGCGACGTGTTTCTCGCGATGTCGACCTCCGGGCGTTCCGAGAACGTGCTCGCGGCGTTGCGTGCGGCGCGCGAGATCGGGCTCATCACCGTCGGCTTCACCGGATCGGGCGCAAACGAGATGCGGGCCTATTGCGATCACGTCCTCGCCGCGCCCGGCGACAAGACGCCGATCATTCAACAGATTCATTTGCTGGCTGCGCATGCGATTTGCGAAGTCGTCGAGCGCGAATTGTTCGGCGCGCCGGGCAGCTGACGCCGATGTCCGTCTCGAGCCCTGCAGCGCTGCCCACCGCCGAGTTCCGCAAGATCCTGCTGATCAAGTTTTCGGCGCTCGGCGACGTGGTGCACACGATTCCGGTGCTGAACAAATTGCGCCGCCGCTATCCGGAAGCCGAAATCGATTGGCTGCTGCGCCCCGCTTTCCTCGATCTCGTCGCGGCGCATCCGGCGCTGACCGGCACCATCGCGTTCCCGCGCCGGCGCTGGGCGCGGCCCTCGAGGCACGCGGGGCCGCTCTTCGCCGGCCTCGCGCAGCTCCTCTCTCGGTTGCGCTCGCGCCGTTACGACCTCGTCATCGACCTGCAGGGCCAGTTGCGCAGCGCGCTGATCGCGCGCGCGACCGGCGCTCCGGTGCGCATCGGCTTCGACCGCCCGCGGCCGCAGCTTCGGCTTGCGCTGTCGCGCGCGCTGACGGCCGAAGCCTGGAAACATTGCTGGAAAGGCGCGCGCGAGGGCGCGTGGCTCGCTTATACGCACCACATCGTGCTGCCGACCCTCGATCTGCACGCGGTCGATCGCTACCTTCTGCTCGGCCCGATGCTGGAGCTCGATCCGCAGGCCCCGGATTTTTCGTTTCCCATCTCGACCGGCGCGGTCGCGCGCGCCGAGGCGCTGCTGCCGGACCGGAATTTCCACGGACCGCGCGATTCCTCGGGCCCGATCGTGCTCGCGCCGGGCACGCGCTGGGAAACCAAGCAATGGAGCGGCGAAGGCTTCGCCGCAGTCGCCCGGCATTTTCTGGCGCAGGGCCGCACCGTGCTGCTGATCGGCTCGGCGGACGAGCGCGCGGCCTGTGAGGCGATCGCGGCACGCGCGCCCGGCATCCTGAACCTCGCCGGCCGGACCGGGGTGAGCGAGCTCGCGGCGCTCATGCGCGGCTGCGCGATTTGTCTCGCCAACGATTCCGGCCCCATGCATCTCGCAGTCGCGCTCGGCCGGCCGGTCGTGACCCTGTTCGGCCCTTCCGATCCGCTGTGGATCGGCCCGTACCGCCGGCCCGAGGCTGTCATCAGCGCCGGCGTGCCGTGCTCGCCCTGCTATTTGCGCGAGCTCTCCCGCTGTCCCCACGACCATGCGTGCATGCGGCAAATCTCGAGCGCGGCCGTGATCGCCCACATCGAAGCGGCGCTCGCCGCAACGGATCGCACCCCGCTGCCCGCGGCCGCCGGCCCCTAAGGAGATCTTCACCGCGATGCGTTATGGGCTGGTGCGGCGCCATTGGATCGCAGCATCTGGACGTACAATCGAGCCGCATACGCGTTTTCCCCTCTCCTCTTGTTGTGGGAGAGGGTGGCTCGTTGGGAGCGCAAGCGAGCAACGAGCCGGGTGAGGGATGACTTCAAGGCCATGCATGACCCCTCACCCGGCTCGGCGGCTTTGACGCCTCGCCACCCTCTCCCACAAGTGGATCGGGAAAAATGACGGCCAACGGCAGCGACCGGCCGCCCAGGGCGAACCCCTCTTGGGCTGTCTTGATCGCGCGTTAGCAGATCCTCACACAAACCTTTGAGTTGACCGCCTGCATGGTAAGTAGCAATGTTTTGACGGGAGGCCATCAGACAGGGAGGAAAATATGACCTATGTCCGCGGTATCCTAGTTTCGGGGATCGCAGCCGTTGCGATAAGCTTCCCGGCAGCAGCGTCTCCGACTGTCTCGGGCGACACCCACGCTCGCGCGGCGCAGGGGTCTTATGCCCAGTATGCGCAATGGGATCGGAATTTATATAATCCGAGGGACCGTTCGAGCGGAATTATCGGGCTGGGCTACAAGTCCAAGAAATCAAAAACCTCTAAGAAGACCGGCACGACGGGCCAAGCAAAAGGCAATCAGTGACACCCCGCAGGGGGCCGAGGTGCGTTGGCAACGTTTCTTGCCGCTAGCGCTGGCCTGTCTGCTGTTCGGCCGGGAGCCGGTTCTCGCACAACCGGCTCCCTCTGAACCCGGATCATTTCAGGCTCGACTTGACGAAGCCGCCCACGCGCTCGCCAGCTACCCAAAGCTCAAGAACGTCCCCGACCAAAAGCGGCAGCAACTTGCTGAATTCGTCGTGGGGAATGTGATGTTTGTCTTCACCCACGAGATGGCTCACGCGCTCGTGCATGAAATGGAATTGCCAGTCCTAGGAAGGGAAGAAGACGCAGCCGATACATTCGCAGTCCTTACCGCGCTCAAGGTGGGGACGTCATTATCACACCAAGTGCTGGTCGAGGCAGCGAAAGCTTGGTTCTTGACGGACAAACGCGATCGGCGAGAAGGCACTCAGCCGGACGCCTGGGACGCGCACGGCATGGATGATCAGCGCGCCTACAACATCGTGTGCTTGATGGTGGGGTCTAACCCCGAACAATTCAAAGACTTAGCCGATATGACGAACCTTCCCGAGGAGCGTCGAGAGACTTGCAAATTGTACGACTACCCGGTTGCCTCGTTCTCCTGGCAGAAAGCGCTACAACCTTACCTTAGAGGCGTAGGACAACCCAGGCAGCAGATCGAAGTAACTTACTCCCCGGGCAAGGACGATCTCGCTGTCTACGAACAGGTGTTTCGCGCTGTCCGAATCCTGGAGACGGTCGCCAATCATGCCGCAGAAGCATACGCCTGGCCCCGTCCATTGGGGTTGGAGACGGCGACGTGCGGGGATTCCGGCGCTCAGTTCCTGCCGCCCGATCACAAGGTTCTCCTGTGTTACGAACTAGCCCAGGAGTTTGCTCAGTTATATCGCGACTACGGACAGGAATGGAAAGCGCCCCCGAAGGAGATGTGGTGGCAGCCGAAATGGTGGAAGCGCGAGAAAAAAGGGTGATGAGAAGACGCGGCCCGCAGGGATCGGATTGTCCGCTTCGGATGCTGTGGACGGCTCCTCCACCGGCACCTAAGTGCCATGGTCGCCGAGGGGTGACCCGGTAGTCCACCTCAACAACTGGGTATGTGATCGGAGATAATCTCTCTATTATTTACGAATAGTCAATGTTGATGGCCAATTCCATTATGAGCGCATCCTGAGCCCTCACATGGCCAATGAAGCGCCAGAAAGATCATCGCATTTGGGCGTAAAACCGATTGTTGATCAATAACCGCTGACTTGCCGAGATCGAGACAAATGTTGACGATCAGGTAGGTAATCAATGGTTTGTCGCGCATTGGGACACCATTGCTATCCAACTGATATCTACCGAGAGCATATGTCGGAGCCGGCCAAGAGCCAGCAGTATCGTTGGCGGCCAGAACAAGCCTGTTCACGCAAGGGTGGGTCGTTGGCATCGGGTAAACCAGCGCCGGATAACTTGGATTTGATTGCTTGATTACATACATACTTCCTTGCGATAAAGGCACAGGAGTAAGTCCAGTTAGAAACGATCGAACGCGATAACCGCCAAATTTTCCTCCTGACTCGGGAGAACTTAAATTTGTTCCATCTGTCTGTATTCCTACTTCGCTAGACAGCCAGTTGCTTGGAAATATCAACGGCCGAGATGGAAGGCTTCCGACATTCGACGGATTTTGGCTTATGTTTTCTCGGACCAAGATCATATCAATAGCATTTGAAAGACCTTGTTGCGCTGAAAGGAATATCTGCAGGTCGGTAGTTGGATCAGGAATTGTGAATTGCCCTTTTACATTGAACTGAGGGATCAAACGCATCAAGCCTTCCGGGCTGCACAACAATTCTGACTGCTCGGATAAAGTAGCTGCACTAGAAAGAGACGAAGCAGACACTGCGACGGCGAGGACAACAGTTCTAATAGAGAAAATAAACATAGCCGAGATTCTCCGAATGAACTGCGAACCGGCACGAATTTTTGCGTGTTTCCCGCGCTTTGGCAAGCCGAGCAGCGGTCGCGAGCAGCATATGACCTGTCTCGGGCAGACAATTCATGAGTACGCGTCTTAGTGGCAAAGGCACAATTCCTCATCTTGGCCGGCACGCAGCGTGCCGATTGCTCGCTGATCGATCCGAAAACCAACGCGCTCGGTCATGCCGTGGTGCTGGTGCGCGGTTGCTCATCCCTTGCTTCCTTCCCAGAGCGGGCAGCTGAACAAAATTGCGCGCGGCAGCCACCTCGTCTAGGCTTGCCAGGCAGGAGGAAGACCCGAATGCCGATCTCGCGTCGTGAATGGCTCGTTGCGGCTTGCGCGGCAGGCATCAATGTGGCCGCCGCCGGCCGGTCGCGCTCCGCCCGCGCCCAGTCGCCGGTCGTCCTACGGGTATCGACGTCGGCCGCGGTCGACGAAAATTCCGCGCATCACCTCTGGTTTCAGAAATTCGCCGCGAACGTGAAAGACGCTTTGGGCGACAGGGTGAAATTCGACTACTTCCCCAACAGTCAGCTCGGCAAAGAGGCGGATATCGTCGAGCAGGTAAAGATCGGGTCCACGGACCTGATGATCACCGGCTCGTCCATTTGGGCGACGGTGGCGCCCGAGCTCGGGATGCTCGATCTGGGTTACATGTTCGACAGCTACGATCATGCGTCCAAGGCGATCGACAATGGCGTCGACCGGGATCTCGCGAAGATCCTGCGCGACCGCACCGGCGTCTCGATCATCGCCTGGGGATTTCATTTCGGCGCCCGCAGCGTCTACACCAAGTTGCCGGTCAAGCAGCTCGCCGATCTCAAGGGCGTGAAGTTGCGCGTTCTACCGGCGCCGGCGTTCATCGAGACCTTCAAGGTGATGGGAGCCATCCCGACCCCGATTCCGGTCAACGAGTTGTACACTGCCTTGCAGACCGGTGTGGTGGATGGATACGAGCATGACCCGGGGACCACGATCTCGATGAAGCTCTACGAGGTGGTCAAATATGGATTCCTCACCGAGCACCTGTTCAGCCCGATGTGCGTCTTCCTCGGCAAGCGCGGTCTCGACAAGATCCCGGCCGATGCGCGGCCGGGATTCCTCCGGGCGGCGGCCGACGCGACCATCTGGGAGCGCGGCATCGCTGCCGCAAAGACCAAGTCGTCGATGCAGGAGCTCGAGCGGCTCGGTATCACCTATACGCCGATGCCGACGCAGGAACGTCGGGCGATGCAGAATGAGATGGCAACGCGCCTCTATGCTCCGTTCGCCGAAAAGTATCCAGCAACCAAGACGATTTTTGCCGCCATCGCGGCCGCGCGCACCTGATAACCCTACGCTTGCCCCGCCGCACCGGGAGCGTCCGACCTGACGGAGACCACTCTCGTAACTCCGCCGATGCCTCTGTTCGGCGCGCTGGGCCAAGCCGCCCGCTGGCTCCTGCTTCTGCTTGCGGCAACCGAGTATGTCGCCGCGCTGCTCCTCGCCATCGATGTCGGGGTGGTCTTCGTCTCGGTCATCTACCGCTACTTCCTGCACGATCCACTGCACTGGGCGGAAGAGGTCGCCCGCGCCCTGATGGTGATGCAGGTCTTTCTCGGCGCCGCGACCGCGTTGGGGCGCGGGCGTCATGCCGGGGTCGATGCACTACGCGGGCTGTTCCCGGCGCTGTGGCGCCCGTTCCTGGCTCAACTTTCGTCCTGGATCGCCGTCGTAGTCTCCTTGGCCTTGTTCGTCACCTCGATCGCGCTCCTGCGCGATTCCTGGGAGCAGACGACCCCATTCGGATTGCCGCAATGGATCTTCATCGATCCGGTGGTCGTCGGCAGCTTGCTGATGACCGCGTTCGGGACCGCCCAGGCGCTGTCGGGTCCGCGCGGAACCGTGTGGGTGACGCTCGCGGTAAGCGCCGGTCTCGCCGTCGGTGTCTGTGCCTGGAATCTCGCGTTCTCCACGGCCCAGATCACACCTTTGGGTCTCCTGATCTTCAGCTTTGCCGGCGGGCTCGTGATCGGCCTGCCGATCGCGTTCGCGCTCGGCTTCGCGGCCCTGCTGTATTTCGTCGCCGATCCGTCGCTGCCGATGGAAGTTTACGCGCAGCAGCTGATGGCCGGCTCCGATCATTACGTGCTCCTCGCGGTGCCGTTCTTCGTTCTGGCCGGCCTCGCCATGGAGGCGAACGGCATGTCCTCGCGCCTGATCGAGCTGCTGCTGCGGCTCATGGGGCGGGTGCGCGGCGGCCTCGGTCTGATCATCATCGTCGCGACTGCATTCTTCTCCGGCATCTCCGGTTCGAAGCTGGCCGACATCGCCGCGGTCGGCGGCATCATCATGCCGGCCGTGCGCAGGACGCGGCAAAACGCCGACGATGCCGCCGCGCTTCTGGCCGCGTCGGCCGTCATGGCCGAGACGATCCCTCCTTGCGTGAACATGATCATATTCGGCTTCGTCGCCAACGTATCGATCGGCGGGCTGTTCATTGCCGGCGTCGTGCCGGCAATCGTTCTTGCACTCGCCTTGGCGGTGGTCGCAATGACCGTCGGCGAGCGGATCGACCCAGCCCGGGCCTTCGACAAACGCACGCCTATGATCCGTCTGCTCGGCGGCGCGCTGGTCGCCGTGGTGATGATCCTCATGATCGGTCGCGGCGTCACCTCGGGCGTCGCCACTTCGACCGAGGTCTCGGCGTTTGCCGCGGTCTACGCGCTCGTGGTCGGCGGCGTCGCCTTCCGCGAGCTCACCGCGCGGTCGCTGATCCGCCTCTTCGTCGACTCCGCCTCCATGGCAGGCAGCATTCTGTTCATTGTGGCCGCCGCGACCGGATTTTCGTTTGCACTCACGGTCGAACAGATCCCGCAATATCTCTCGGACGGGTTGACCAGCTTCGGGCATGCGCACGGCCAGAACCTCTTCATCGTCGTCGCCACCGTGTTGATGATCGGGTTCGGCTCGGTGCTCGAAGGCGCACCGGCACTCATCATTTGGGGCCCTCTGTTGACCCCGATTGCGGCGCAGCTCGGCGTCCATCCGCTGCATTTCGGCACCGTGATGGTGATTGCCATGGGCTTGGGCCTGTTCGCACCGCCGGTCGGGCTCGGCCTGTTCGCCACTTGCGCGATCACCGGTACGCGGATTCACAATGTGGCCGGGCCGATCGTGAAATACCTCGGCGTTCTCCTGCTCGGGCTGTTGGCTCTGATCTTCGTCCCGGAATTCTCGCTGTGGCTCCCCGGTCGGCTCGGCCTGCGGTGAATGATTCGACGCTCCCGCCGGGCTTCTTGCCCGATCCGGGATCGTCATGCCCGGTCGGAGAACCGCGCGCGCTGGGCGATAGATCGCCGGTGAAAGCATCTGGAGTCGCCGGTTGTGGCACGAAGCGGCCCAGACGCGGGGAGCCGTTCAGGTCAGCTTGGAGCTCGAGGGAACGGAACAACCGGTAATGACCGATATCGGACATCAGAGCTCAATCCAAGAATTCATTGCAACAGTGGCCCCGACCGCTATGGGCCAACTTTTCAACCGCCTAGACATCTGGAGTTTTCACAGCGACCAGGTAGTTCTCGCCCCGCCGGTGCCGGGGTGATAAGCCAGCGGGCGAACCCACCACCGAGCGACCCCATGCGCATCGAAGCAATCCCCATCGGCAGGAACCCGCCCCACGACGTCAATGTGGTCATCGAGGTGCCGATCGGGGGCGAGCCGATCAAATACGAAATGGACAAGGCCGCGGGCACGCTTGTGGTCGACCGCTTCCTCTACACGGCGATGCGCTATCCGGGGAACTACGGCTTCATTCCGCACACACTGTCCGGCGACGCCGATCCGTGTGATGTCCTCATCGCGAACACCCGGGCGATCGTTCCGGGCGCGGTGATGAGCGTGCGCCCGGTCGGTGTTTTGCTGATGGAGGACAATGCGGGCGAGGACGAGAAAATCGTCGCCGTGCCGTCGCGGCATATCACGGCTCGCTACGATCGAATTCAATCCTATAGCGATTTGCCTGAGATCACCCTGAAGCAGATCCAGCACTTCTTCGAGCATTACAAGGATCTGGAGCCCGGGAAATGGGTGAAGATCATACGCTGGGAGGGTCCGGCTGAGGCGCAACGGATCATTATGGAAGGGATCGAACGGGCGAAGGGTTGAATCCCCTCACGGAGTGGGCTCGCGCCCAAGAACTGATAAGAGGGCCTCGAGAGCAGTCAGGTTGCCTGCGGCTTGATTTTCCGTTCTGGCACTGCTGCAACATTCCCGGATCGGCAGTCGATTTCCCCTGGCTAGTCCAGGTCCGCGCTGAGGGCAAAGCAGACTTGGGGTCTCGGTACTCCAGATGACCGCTGATGACCCGGAGCGGAAATCAGCAGCAACGCCGTTTTACCAGAAGCTGGAAAACCGGAACCCGGCAGAGCGAATCTAGATAGACTACGCGCGTCAAATTTGATCTCGATGACGTTGATCGGCATGCCCTATGGTTGGAGATTTCGCCGAAGAAACCGCACCGCGCCGGCCGGAAGTGCTTGACCTTTAGGAACCTTGCCCAATGAAGGAAAAGGAACTACGGCTGGCGCTCGTTTGCTACGGCGGCGTGTCGCTTGTGCTCTATATGCATGGGGTCATCAAGGAGCTCTTGAAGCTCACGCGCGCCTCGAAAGTGTATCATTCGATCGCCGATCAAGAACGTCGACAAGCCGAGACGTTCGGGTCGCTGAACGGGCCTGACGACCGAGAGCGTGATACCGAGGAAGTCTATTTCTCGCTTCTGAAAGCCATTGGTCGCAAGCTGGACCTGCGCGTCATTGTCGACAGTGTGGCGGGAGCGTCGGCCGGCGGCATCAGCGGCATCATTCTCGCACGCGCGCTCGCACATGATCTATCGATTGATCACTTGCGCAATATGTGGTTCGAGGAGGCGGATGTTTTGCGTCTGCTTGCGCCCAAGCAGCGGGCGCGCCCGTGGAGCAAATGGTTGCTCTATCCAATTCTCTGGATCCTCTTTCGCCTGCGCATTCTAGGTCTGGTTACAGACCGCGAGATCCGGCGCAAACTATCGGCCGTCTTCCGATCTCGCTGGTTCGAGCCGCCCTTCGATGGAAACAGATTTTTGTCGCTGCTGTTCGACGGAATGCGCGCGATGCGGCGCCCGGGAGCCAAGCCTTCCTCGCTTCTGCCGCCGGGTCACGCGCTGGACCTCTCGGTCACAGTCACTGACATCTTTGGATATCCGCGCCGCCTCGAAATCAACACCCCGACGGAAATTCATGAACGCGAGCAGAGTCTTCTCTGGTCGTTCAGTTTTTGCCATTGGCGGGACGGAAGCGTGGCCTCGGATCTCGACGATACCAATCTGCCCGGATTGGCATTGGCGGCACGTGCTACGTCCTCCTTCCCCGGTGTGTTTCCTCCTGCACAACTGCGCGACGTCGATCGCATGCTCGAGCAGCGAAAGTTGAACTGGCCACACCGGGCGAGTTTCATGAGAGCGAACTTTAGGGAGTATGAGCGCGCCGGTATGGATCCGGGCAAGACGTCGTTCCTGGACGGGAGCATTGTCAACGACAAACCATTTTCGGCTGCGATCAAGGTGATACGAGAACACGCAGCCTTTCGGGAAGTCGATCGGCGGATTGTCTACATCGATCCCGACCCCGAGCGTTCTCCGCCGCCACCCGACGGTCGCGCGCCTGGTTTCCTGCAGGAAGGCCGCGCTGTCCGATATCCCATCGCATGAGCCAATCTATGGCGAGCTGGCCAGGATCGCCGGGTTCAATGCATCGATCCGTGAAATGCGGGGTGTGTTGGAGGCGGCTCGGCCGCAGATCGACTCGCTGGTCTCCGAGGTCATCGGCGACACCGGTACCCGAATGGACGGTGCGCGCGCAGTCCAGCGCTGGCGGGAAGCGGCGAACGCACTCTCGGCAAAGCAGGCGCACTATGCCTATCAGGTCTACGCCCGGCTCAAAGCCGGCTCAGTGCTTGAACATCTCATTGGATTGGCCTGCGAACTTGCCGAACTCGACGCGGATTCGCCGCGACGCCCACTGCTCGCCGCCGCCCTCCAGAGCTGGGGACATCGCCAAGGCGTGATGCCGCCGCAAGGGGTTCTACCAATGGCGGGTTCCATTCATGATGGATCACACCCCGCATCATGGATCGATTTCCTACTTCACTTTGACGTCGACTTTCGTCGCCGAAGGCTGTCCTTTGTGGTCCGCGCTATCAATCAGCTCTATTCACGTCTCGGAGAGCCTGCGTTTCGAGGCCTGGACCCTCGACAAATCGACGATCTCAAGCAGCGGTTTCAACGTCCGCTCAGCCGATTGAGAATGCTCGCATCTGGGGAATTTGCGTATCCAACTATCAGAGCCCGCCTAGTTGCCCTCGCTGCCGACCTCGATGGATCGACCAATCGCCCAGAGGAGCGAAATACGCTCACCGGCAAGAACCTGCCAGGCAGAATCGATGACATCATGAGTCAACTTTCAGATGAGCTCAATCTCAAGAATGTCGATCAAGAGCTCGACGACATCGTCGGATCTTTCCTCACGAAATCGCTGCCGCAGGCGTTCCGTCATGAGATAGTGTTGCACTACGTCGGCTTCGCTTTCTGGGACGTTCTGACGTTCACGCTGCCGGAGTGGCGCGACATCGGCGAGCACGATGAAATCCGGATCGATCGCATCAGTCCGGAGGATGCGGTCTCGCTCCGGGCCGGAAGCGCAAGTCGGACCCTGAAGGGCGCAGAGTTGAGACATTTTGCGGGATTCTTGAGCCGGCCACTGCGGGAAAACGACTACCTTTGGGGACGTCTCGATGGCGCCGAACGCCTGATAGACATTGTCTGTGATGCTGCCAGCACCAATGCCGCTCTGAGTCCCAGCGATATCAAGGCGATCAAAAAGATGGCATTGCATTCCATCCTCGAGACCGAGGAGAAATTTCTAGGCGATAAGGAGCTGCTTTCGGGCCTAAGGGCTACTGTTGAACGGGAATGAGGCGTTGCCGGCACCGCTCAATGACGCCGTATTTCGCCGCCTATCGTGACGCAGGCCACGGCGGGCGCAAATGCCTCCAGTTTGGGTCCCGAAAACGGACCTCCGATTGGTGCACGCGCGTTGATGGGTCTGTTTCACGATCAGCGTCGGTGCGGATCGAGCGCATCGCGCAAGCCATCGCCCAACAGATTCAGCGACAGCACGGTGAGAAAGATCGCGAGCCCCGGCCAGATCGCCATCCACGGCGCATTGACGAGGAATCGCTGCGCCGAATTGAGCATGCTGCCCCACGACGGCGCCGGCGGCTGCTGGCCGAGCCCGAGGAACGATAGGGCCGCCTCGGCGATGATGGCGGCGGCGATCGAGAGTGTCGCCTGCACCAGCAGCGCGGGCAGAATGTTCGGCAGGATGTGGAAGATCGCGATGCGCCAGCGCGGATTGCCCAAGACGCGCGCCGCCTCGACGTAGTCCTCAACCTTCACGGCCATGACCTGGCCGCGGGTGAGCCGCAGCAGGATCGGCGTCGTAGTGATGCCGATGGCGATCATGGCGTTGCGCAGGCTCGGTCCCAGGAAGGCGGCGAGGGCGATCGCCAGGATCAGAAACGGGCAGGCGAGCATCGCGTCGGTCATGCGGCCGAGCAGCGCATCGACGAAGCCGCCGAGATAGCCGGCGACGATGCCGAGCGGCACCCCGATAGCGAGCGCAATGCCGACCGAAACCAGGCCGGCGGCCAGCGAGGCGCGGGCGCCGTAGATCACGCGGGCGAGAACGTCGCGGCCGACGTCGTCGGTGCCGAACCAATGCGCCGCCGAGGGTGCCCGCCGCACCGCGGTCCAGGTCTGCGCGTTGGGATCGTACGGCGCGATCAGCGGCGCGAGCAACGCCGCCGCAATGAACAGCGCGAGCACGATCAAGCCGACGACCGCCCCCTTGCGGCGGAGCAGGCGGCGCAGCGCGCGCGCGGCCGGGCTTTCGCCGGCATCCGCCGGCTCGCTCGGCGACGATGCGGATAAGGCGGCTTCCGCCATGGCTCAGCTCCGCAACCGCGGATTCACCAGGATGTAGGCGACGTCCGCCATCAGGTTGAGGGCGATGTAGGTCGTGGCCGTCACCAGCACGACGCCCTGCACCACCGCGTAGTCGCGATTGAACACGGCGTCGACGATCAGCTTGCCGAATCCAGGAATGCTGAAGATCTGTTCGGTCAGCACCGCGCCGGACAACAGCGTTCCGAACTCGAGCGCGCCAAGGGTGATCACCGGGGTCAGCGCGTTGCGCATTGCGTGCTTGAAGATGACGGTGCGCTCCCGCAGCCCCTTCGCGCGGGCGGTGCGGACGTAATCGCTTTCCAGCACCTGCAGCATGGCGCTGCGGGTATGGCGCATCAGGATCGCGGCAATGGCGTTGCCCAGCACGAACGCGGGCATGATGGTCGAGCCGAGACTCGCGCGCCAATCATCGGCGAGCCGCACGTAGCCCGACGCCGGCAGCCAGCCGAGCTTCACCGAGAACAGAAAGATCAGCATGATGCCGAGCCAAAAATTCGGCGTCGATATGCCCCACAGCGCGAAGGCGTTGGCGCCGTAATCCCAGAGAGTGTCCTTCTTCACGGCGGACAGGATGCCGGCGCCGATCCCGATCATCAGCGCGATCACGATCGCCATCGAGGCGAGCTGAACCGTCACGGGCAGCTTTTCGAGGATGAGATCGAGTACCTTTTGCTTGATCCGCATCGACTCGCCGAGATTGCCGGTGAGCACGCCCTTGACCCAGTAGAGATATTGCACCGGCAGCGGCTGGTCGAGCCGGTATTGGCGACGGATCTGCTCGATTACCGCCGGATCGCGCTCCTCGCCGGCCATCACCAGCGCCGGATCGCCGGGCAGCAATTGCTGCAGGGAAAAAATCATCAGCGACACGAACAACAGCGTCGGCACGAGCTGCACCAGCCGCCTGGCGATGAACGTCAGCACGGCCTTATGACCTCTGCCCAACCCGAACGAAACGCGGGTCAGATTGGGCCGAAGGCGAGCCGCAGTCTCCCCCCTCTCCCCGCAGGGGAGAGGGATGGGGTGAGGGGGACGGGGCCGTTGTTGAGATCAACCGCGATCGTGCCCCCCTCACCCGCCGCGCTTCGCGCGGCGACCTCTCCCCAACGGGGAGAGATGATCGGAGCGAGTTCGCAAGCATACGCCAGCGCTCCTCACCTCAACTTCAATCCCACCACGCGGATGAGACCGTCCGGAATGGCGCGATAGCCGTCGAGCCGCGCCGTGTACGCGATCAGAACGCGGCGATGGTAGAGATAAAGGATCGGGTCGTCTTCGAGGATCACGTTGGTGAGCTTCTCGTAGAACGCCTTGCGCTCGTTCGTTGCGGAAGGCACCCGGGCTTCGTCGAGCAGCTTGTCGGCCTGCGGATTGCAGTAACCGGTGTAGTTCAGCGGCGCATTGCATTTGTGGAAGGAGTAGGCGTTGCCGTCCGGATCGGTGCGCCCGCTCCAGGCCAGCAGATAGGCTTGGTATTCGCCGCTCTCGGCCTGTTTCAGCGAGGTTGCGAACTCGGTGACGCGGATCTTCAGGTCGATACCGATCTCGCCCGCCATCGCCTGCAGTACCTCGGCGACAGCCTGGGCTTCCGGCCCCTTCGGCACCATGAAGTCGACCGCGATCCGCCCCTCGACGCCGGCTTCTTTGAGCAGCGCCTTCGCCTTCTCTACGTCGCGCTTCGGCACCGGGAAAGTTTTGTGAAAATACGGGTGCTCCGGATTGACCCATTGATTTCCTGGGACGAACTCGCCGTTGAACACCACCTGTGTGAGCGCCTCGCGATCGATGGCGTAATTGAGCGCCTGGCGCATCTTGGCGGATTGCCCGAGCGGATTCTTGGCGGCGTCACCCTTGCCGACGTTGATGTCCAACCCCTGGTAGCCCAGCTCAAGCGCCGCCGATAGTTTGAGCCGAGCATCGCCGCGCACATCGTTGATGTCGGTCGCGAGCAGGCGTTCGATCATGTCGAGCCCGCCCGATTTCAGATTAGCGAGCCTGACGGTCGAATCGACGATTGGCAGATACACCAGGCGGTCGATGTGGACGCGATCCTTGTCCCAATAGTCCGTGAATCGCTCGAACACGATGCGGTCCTGCTGCACGCGCTCGACGAATTTGTAAGGCCCGGCGCAGACCGGATGCAGGCCGAATTTATCACCCTCCGCCTTTGCCGCCTTGGGCGAGACCATCATGCCAGCGCGGTCGGTGAGCTGGGCGATCAGCGGCGCGAATGGCGTCTTCAGCACCAGCCGGATCGTCAGCGCATCGACGATCTCGACGTGATCGAGTGCGGCAAGCTCCGGTTTGCGGAATGATCCCGACATGTTGAGGTGCCGCTCTAGCGAATATTTGGCGGCACCCGCGTCGAACGGATCGCCGTCGTGAAATTTGACGCCTGGGCGCAGCTTGATGGTGACGACCTTGCCGTCCTCGGACGTCTCGTGCTCAAGCGCGAGCTGCGGCACGACGTTGAGCTTTTCGTCGATGTCGAACAGCTTGTCGCAAAAACCGGCGAACACGATGCGGCCCACGTAAGTGCGGGCGAGCGTCGGATCGAGAATGTCGGGATCTTCAGCAAGTCCGATGCGCAGCGTCGTTTCGGCGAACGCCGGGCCACCTACGACACCGAGAATCGCGGCCATCGCCGCTATACGTAACATCTTCATCGCACTCCCCTCCTCGTTGGGCATCCTCTTAACATCAACCTGGCATCGCGCGATCCGCGCGCATTCGGCTGCTGGCCTGGGTGAACGCGGCGATCAGCCGTTCGAGGGCCGGCGAAAACTCTCCGGCACTCGCCGCGGTTGCGACCGGAAGCTCTGCGACGCGGTGGCAGGCCGTGGCGTGGCCGGCCGCGTCGGTGATCAGCGCTGGCCGCTCGATCCGGCACCGCTCGACCGCATGCGGGCAGCGCGGGTGGAAGCGGCAGCCATCCGGCCGCTCGAGCCCGCCGGGCACGTCGGCTTCGAGGATGATGCGCTCGCGGTTGCTGCGCGGTGTCAGCGTCGGGATGGCCGACAACAATGCGCGCGTATAAGGATGGCGCGGAGAAGCGAACAGGGATTCGGCCGGCGCGATCTCGACGATCTTGCCGAAATTCATCACCGCGACGTCATCGGCGATGTGTTTGACCACGGCGAGATCGTGAGAGATGAAGATATAGGCCAGCGAAAGCCGGCGCTGCAGGTCGCGCAGCAGGTTGAGGATCTGCGAGCGAATCGAAACGTCGAGCGCAGAAACCGGCTCGTCACACACGATCAGTTTGGGCTCGAGCGAGAGCGCGCGGGCGATGGCGACGCGCTGGCGCTGGCCGCCGGAAAATTCGTGGGGATAGCGGCTGGACAACCGCGGGTCGAGGCCGACGAGCCCCAGCAGCTCGGCAACGCGCTCGCGCCGGCGGCTCGCCGGCACAATATCGTGCAGCGCCAGCGGCTCGGACAACATCTGGCCGACGGTCATACGCGGATTGAGCGAGGAGTAGGGATCCTGGAACACGAGTTGCGCATGTCTGCGCAGCGGGCGCAGATCGCGCTCCCCAAGCGTAGTGACGTCGCGGCCCTCGAAGCAGACGCGCCCGGCGGTCGGCTGGATTAGGCGCAGCACCAGGCGGCCGAGCGTCGACTTGCCGCATCCGGATTCCCCGACCAGCGCCAGCGTTTTCCCCGCGTGGAGCGTGAGACTCACGCCGTCGACCGCTTTGACAATCGCGGTCGGCCGGCCGAGCGGTGATCGCCGCGCGACGAAATGTTTCGCCAGATCTTCGGTTTGCAGCAGGGGCGTGGTCATGCCGCGACGTTCTCGAGCGGCGCGTAGAAGCACCGCGACCAGCGATTCGCCGCCAGCTGCACGATCGGCGGACGCTCGTTATGGCAACGAGCATCCGCGAACGGGCAGCGCGGCGCGAAGCGGCAGCCGGAAGGCGGTGCCGTCATGTCCGGCACCACGCCTTCGATCGCAGCAAGCTCGTCGGCGCGACGGTCGAGCCGCGGGATCGAGCCGAGCAGACCGACCGTATAAGGATGCTCCGGCTGCTCGAACAGCGCCGTCGTCGGCGCGCGCTCGACAATCTCGCCCGCATACATGACTGCGACTTCGTCGCAGATGTCGGCGACCACGCCGAGATCGTGGCTGATGAGAATGATCGCAGTGCGGCTTGAGCCGCTGAATTCCCGGATTAGGTCGAGAATCTGCGCCTGAATGGTCACGTCGAGCGCGGTCGTGGGCTCGTCCGCGATCAGCAGCACCGGATCGCAGGCGAGCGCCATGGCGATCATGGCGCGCTGGCGCATGCCGCCGGAGAGCCGGTGCGGATATTCGTCAATGCGTTTTTCCGGCGACGGCATATGCACCCGTCGGAGCATCTCGATGGCGCGTTCGCGGGCGCGGCGGCGACTCCATCCGCGATGGCGAACGATCGCCTCGACGATCTGCTCGCCGATGGTGTAGCTCGGATTGAGCGACGTCATCGGCTCCTGGAAAATCATGGCGAGCCGGCTGCCGCGCAGGTCACACAGCGCCTCCTCGGGAAGCTCGAGGAGATCGACGCCGTCGAGTCGGACGCTGCCGGAGATTTCCGCCGTGACCTTGGGCAACAGCCCCATGACGGCCAACGAGGTCACGCTCTTGCCGCAACCGGACTCGCCGACGATGCCGAGCTTCGCGCCGCGCTCGAGGTCAAGATCGACGGCGTCGACCGCGTGCGTCGTACGGCCGCGATCGCCGTGAAAGACCACTCTCAGATCGGTGATCTGGACGAGCGGTTGCTCGGCGCTCATTGCGCACCTGCGGCCACGACCGCCTTGGCGATTTCGCGCTCGATGACACCGCGGTCGGTGATACCCGCGGGATCGCGCCGGCTCGGCAAAAACTTCAAGAAATGCACGTAGCGTTCGCGGCTGACCCGCTCGAGCCGTTCCAGCTCGGCGAGCGGCTCGGGATGATCATCGACCCGCAAATCGAGATCGGGCCAGTCCTCCTCGCCCTGGACGAGCAGGGCGGCCGATTGGCGGCCGCGCTTGTCACCGCCAGCGGCCTCGCCGGCTTGAAGCGCAGCGATCAGGCGCTGCGGCAATGGCAGTGACCGTTCGTCGCGATAGGCGGCGGCGGTCGCCTCGATGACGCCCGCGCCGACGAGCATGTTGCCGGCGACCGAGAAGCCCTCGCCGGCGCAATGGCCGCACCATTCCACGCAGGCCGCGCCGGTGTGCGCCGCGACGCGACCTTGTGCATCCATGACGTGCAACTGGCGGTGATCGCGGCCTATGTCGGCGGCGACAAGCATGGCCATGGTTTCCGCGGCGGATTTGCCCGCCCGCAGCAGATCGAGGCCGTGCGAACCGTATGACGGATTGATCAGCGCCTGGGTCGCCAAAGCGCCGACGCCCGCAGCGGCGTGCGGAACGAGCGCGCCGACCGCGAAGAATCGCGTCGCCACCGCGATCCCGAATTGCCCGCGGCTCCGGTCGCGGACGATGATCGACCAGGTCACAGAGCCCTCTGCACTCCGGCTCGGCCGGACCGCCCGTGCCACGTAGACAACAAGATCATGAAAAGCCCGAGCTGAGAAGGCGTGGGCGATCGTCCGCGGCCGGATGCTCGTTCGTTCGCCCATCCCGATCAGGCAGGTCGGCAGCATAAGCACCGTCGCGGCGCGCGGATCGAGACCTGCTCAACAGCGCATCATGGAAGTCATCATCGGCCGCGTTGACGAGGAGCGTGAATCGACGGTAGTTGGCTGGGACTGCGCCAATGTCCGAGTTGGGTCGATGCCGTTGATAAAGTCGGCGACCAGAGCGCGGGGTTTCCTATTGGGGCTTGTGGCGGGAGTTTGGCCGTCCCTCCCGCGGGAGATGGCACAGATTCGACCCGCGCGACTGACGCTTACGCCGTGGCCGTGTACAGCGCATCCACAAGGGGAGAGGGGAAGCGAGTATGCCTAAACTGTCGCAACGCAGTTCGGGCGGATGACCATTCTCGTCACCGGCGGCGCCGGCTATGTGGGAAGCCAGGCGGTGTACCAGCTCGCCGATGCCGGCGAGCGCGTCGTCGTGCTCGACAATCTTTCCACCGGTTTCGACTGGGCGATCCCGCCCGGCGTGCCGGCGATGGTCGGCGACGTCGGCGACGCGCGCCTCGTCGATACGCTGATCGCCGAGCACGGCGTTTCCGCGATCCTGCATTTCGCCGCCTCGGTCGTGGTCCCGGAATCGGTCGCCGCCCCGCTGGGTTATTATCGCAACAACACCGTGAACGCCCGCTCGCTGATCGAGGCCGCGGTGCGCGGCGGGGTCGAGCATTTCATCTTTTCCTCGACGGCGGCCGTCTACGGCGAGCCCGAGCAGCTACCGGTCGGCGAAGATGCGCCGACGCGCCCGATGTCGCCCTACGGTTCCTCGAAGCTGATGTCGGAAATCATGCTGCGCGATGCCGCGCGAGCCCACGGCCTGCGCTATATGATCTTGCGGTATTTCAACGTCGCGGGCGCCGATCCGCAGCTGCGCACCGGGCAATCGACCCGTGGAGCGACGCATCTCATCAAGGTCGCGGCGGAGACCGCGCTCGGCCTGCGTCCGAAGCTCGACGTCTACGGCACCGATTACCCGACTGCGGACGGTACCTGCATCCGCGATTACCTCCACGTCGCCGATCTCGCGGCCGCGCATTCCGATGCGCTGCTTACCTGCGCGGCGGCGGACAATCGCAGACGCTGAATTGCGGCTACGGCCGCGGTTTTTCCGTCCTCGAAGTCGTCGAGGCGGTCAAGCGCGCCGCGGGCGTCGATTTCCGGGTCGAATTCGCCGCGCGCCGGCCCGGCGACCCGGCCCGCATCGTCGCCGCGGCCGAGCGCGCGCAGGCGGTGCTCGGCTGGCAGCCGCGGTTTGCCGACCTCGCGACGATCGTGGCGCATGCGCTGGCCTGGGAGCGCAAGCGCATGGCGCTCGGTGGCGGCCAAGCCCACGCCGGCTGATTTTCCCTTGAAAAATGCGTCCCCGGGGGGCAAGGAACGGGGCGCGGCGGGGCCGGCCCGGTGTTCGCGATTCGGACACCTTCGGCCGCGGTGGAAGACGGGATGTTCAAGTCGAAGCTCGCGTCCTTGTTTGCCGACCCGTACGGGGCGCCCGCCTTGATATGGCGGCTCTTGACCGAACAGGGGCTGCAGCATTGGCGGCGTTACGTGGTTTCCTTCGTGCTTATGGGGCTCGTCGCCGGCTCGACTTCGCTCTCGGCCTATCTCATCGGACGGCTCGTCAACGAGGCATACGTCCAGCGGAACTTTCCCGGCATCGTCGCGCTCGGCTTGCTCACCGTGGTGCTGTTCGCCGTCAAGGGCGTAAGCAGCTACGGCAACATCCTGGTGCTCTCGCGAATCAGCAACCGCATCGTCGCCGAAAACCAGCGCAAGGTGTTCGACAAGCTGCTCAACGAGAGCATCGGCTTCATCACCGCGCGGCATTCCTCCGAGTTCATTGCGCGCATCTCCACCGGAGCCGGCTCCGCCAGCGCCGTGCTCAATATGCTGATCACGGCGGCCGGCCGAGATTTGTTGTCGCTCGTCGGCCTCGTCATCGTGATGGTCGTTCAGGATCCGGTGATGTCGGTCACGGCCTTCATCGTCGTGCCGCCGGCGATGCTGGTGCTGCGCAAGCTGATCCGCCGCATCCACAGCGTCGCCCGCAACCGCTACACCGGCAGCGCGCAGATGCTCGAAGCCATGCAGGAGGCGATTCAAGGCATCCGCATCGTCAAGGCGTTCACGCTCGAAGAGGCGATGCTGCGGCGGCTCGACCGTGCGGTCGATGCCGTCGAGCACGAATCCAACTTGATGACGCGGATTCAGAACCGCTCGACGCCGCTGATGGAGACGCTCGGCGGCATCGCGGTGGCGTTCGCCATGGTCTACAGCGGCTACCGCGTCGTCGTGACGGGCGCCACGCCAGGCGAGTTCTTCTCGTTCATCGCCGCGTTCCTGCTCGCCTACGAGCCGGCGAAACGCCTTGCCCGGCTCAATCTCGATCTGCACAGCAACCTGTTCGGCGTGAAGATCCTGTTCGAGCTGATCGACGGCCCGCCGAGCGAGCCGATCGACGACGCCAAGCCGCTGCTGCGCCTCGATCGGGCGCGCATCGAGTTCGCCGAGGCGCGCTTCGCCTACCGGGCCGACGAGCCGGTGCTCCGCGGCATGAGCTTCGTCGCCGAGCCCGGCAAGGTCACGGCGCTCGTCGGCCCTTCGGGCGGCGGCAAGAGCACCGTGCTCGCGCTGCTGCTGCGCTTCTACGAGCCGCAGGCCGGCAGCATCGCGATCGACGGCCAGGACATCCTGGCAGTGTCCCGGCGCTCGCTGCGCCGGCAGATCGGCTACGTCGGCCAGCACGTGCATCTGTTCCGCGGGTCGATCCGCGACAATATCGCACTCGGCCGGCTCGGCGCGCCCGAGGCAGCGATCGTCGCGGCCGCCGAGGCCGCCCACGCCCACGACTTCATCGTGAGTTTTCCGCAAGGCTACGACACCCCGGTCGGCGAGCATGGCCTGCAGCTTTCCGGCGGTCAGCGCCAGCGCATCGCGATCGCCCGCGCCTTGATCAAGGACGCGCCGATCATTCTGCTCGACGAGGCGACGGCGTCGCTCGACAGCGAATCCGAGCACCAAATCCAGGAAGCGATGAGCCGGCTGTGCCAGGGGCGCACCACGCTGGTCGTCGCGCACCGCCTGGCGACCATCATGCATGCCGACCGCATTCTGGTGATCGAGAAGGGCAACGTGGTCGAATCCGGTCGTCACGAGGAATTGCTGCGCAAAGGCGGCCGTTACGCCTCGTTTTATCGGCTGCAGCTCAAGGATCAGGCGGCGGCGCCCCCGCGCGAGGCGATCGCGGCCGGCGCCGCCCCGGCGGAATGATCTCGAGCTCAACCCCGCAATGACATCGCAAAACCGCATTCCGTCCCGAGCCTCCGGCTGCCTGGTTCGATCGCGACCGGACGTGAAGTGAGCCTGATGAGCGCCGAGCCACGTTACGTGATCGACCCGCCGCCGCGGCCGGCCCTCGCGGTCGCAGGGTCCGACCGGCTCTATCCGGTCCGGCGCGTATGGTGCGTCGGGCGCAATTACGTCGAGCACATCCGCGAGATGGGGCAAGACGAGCGCGCGCCGCCGTTCTTCTTCGCCAAGCCGCCCGACGCGCTGGCGCCGGACGGATCGAGCATTCCGTATCCGGCGCTGACCAAGGATCTGCATTTCGAAGTCGAGCTCGTGGTCGCGCTCAAGGCCGGCGGACGCGAAGTCGCGCCCGAGCGCGCGCGCGACCTCGTCTACGGCTACGCGGTCGGCATCGATCTGACGCGCCGCGACCTGCAGATCGCCGCACGCGAGGTCAAGCGCCCGTGGGAGATCGGCAAAGCCTTCGATGCATCGGCGCCGTCGAGCGCCCTGCGGCCCGCGGCCGAGATCGGGCATCCGGGCAAGGGGCGTATCCGGCTCTCGGTCAACGGCGTCGCGCGCCAGGACGGCGATCTCGAGCAAATGATCTGGAGCGTGCCGGAGATCATCGCCAAGCTCTCGCAGCAAGTGGCGCTCGCGGCCGGCGACGTGATTTTCACCGGCACGCCCTCGGGCGTGGGCGCGACGGTTGCGGGCGATGAGCTCGAAGCCGAAATCGACGGCGTCGGCCGGCTCGCGGTGAGGATCGCGCCGCCGCTCCCGAGCGCCAAAGCCCGATGAGTTCTCGGCGCGGTCCCGCCGGTCCGGTGAGCGAAATCACGCCGGCATCGGCGCAGATCCTCGAGATCGGCGATTTCCATTATGTGAAGGAGCAATACCCGGATCGCACCACGCTGCTGTGGACCGGAGGGCGCCCACCGCTCGTGGGCAAATCCGAATATTTCGATTGCACCCCCGGGCGGTTCGCGCGTGCCGCCGCCGATCTGCGGGCCGGGCGCTACGATCTCGTCATGGTCTACATGGGATTGCGCGCTCCTTGGCATCCGCGCAATTGGTGGCGCGCGTTGTCCGCCGAGCCGGGCCGGCCGCACGCCGCGCTCACCCGCGTATTCGGGGTCGACTGGCTGCGCCTCGTACCGATCGCGGTGCCGCTCGTCGCGCTCGACATGAACGACGCCTTCATCCTCGGCCGGCACAATTTCTTTCTGCTCGACAAAGCCGACGTCGTCTTCAAGCGCGAGCTGCCGGCCGATCGCTGGCACATCCTGTGCCATTCGGCGCACCCGATGCTGCCGACGCGGCGCATCCGCCGGCAGCCGCGCTGGCAGGCACGGCTCGCAAAGATCCGGCCGATCGCCCTGCCCTCACCGGCGATCGACACCGGCTTGCCGGGAGACGGCGGGACATTTCCGGACAAGACCGTGGATCTCTTCTTCAGCGGCAACGTTGCGGAAAATTCCTGGCTGCGCCGCACCGGCATGGCGGAGCTCGAGGAACTGGCACGGCGCGGCATCAAGCTCGACGTTGCGTCCAAGCGCCTGCCGCCGGAAGAATTCCGCCGCCGCCTCGCACGCGCGTGGCTCGCATGGTCGCCCTCGGGCTTCAGCTGGGAGTGCTTCCGCACTTCCGAGGCCGCGCAATGCCTGGCAGTCCCGGTGCTCAACTATCCGACGGTCGAGCTCCATCGACCGCTCATCGACGGCCATCATGTGATCTATTACGCGCCCGAGCCCGGCGGCCTCGTGCACGCGGTCGAAACCGCGCTGGCCGACAAGACCAAGCTCGAACGCATGGCACGCGCCGCACGCGAGCACGTGCTGCGCTGGCACACCCCGCGCGCCCTCGTCGATCATGTGATCGCGACCGGCCTCGCCGCGCGCAAGGGTTAAAGGCAATGCTCGATCCCGGATCGGAACGCATGCTATCGGATTCAGGTCGAGCCGAGAGGCCAGGTCCCCTCGCCTCGATGCGAGCGTTACGAAAGCGGACCAACGGACGCGTTTCCCCTCTCCCCGCACAGCAGGGAGAGCGTGCCGAGCCGACTCAGTCGGCGAGGCGGGTGAGGGGCAATCTGCAGGTCTATCGAATCTGATCGAACCCACATGCAAGCGCCCCTCACCCGGTTCGGACCTGCGGTCCTCACCACCCTTTCCCCGCAGGCGGGGAGAGGGGAAGCGCGTTTGCCGCTCGGTTTCGCGCCAGTCCCCGACGCGGAGAGGTGGAGGGAGCGTCAGGCGACTCGGACCCCGTCCGCACGGAGGGCGTAAGCGGCATGGCACGGATCAGCGTCGCTATGCTGACCCACGAGGAGACCGCCGAGTTCCGGTGGCTGATGGAGACGTTGCTGCCGGCGCGCGAGGTGATCGACGAGATCGTCATCGTCGACGATTTCTCAGGCCCCGATTTCGTCGCGGCGGTTCGCGGGTTCGAGGCTGCGCTGCCGCTGCGCTTCCACCAGCGCGCGCTCAACAAGAATTTCGCCGCGCAGCGCAACTACATGAAATCGCTATGCCGAGGCCGGCTGATTTTCTTCCTCGATCCGGACGAGCTGCCGACCGCGCGCGTGCTGCACGGCCTGCCGAAGATCCTCGAGATGATGGAGGCGCTCGACATCGACGCCTGCCAATTGCCGCGGCTCAACGTGTGGACCCCGGGCGATCGAAGCGTCGACCCGCGCGCCATCGATCTCGCTGACCCGGCCTTGCGGATCTTGTGGGAAGATCAGTTCCGGCTGATGCGCAACCTGCCGCACCTGCGCTGGACGATGCGGTTCAACGAATATTTGGCCGGCGTGCGCCGCGGCTACCGGTTTCCCCACAGCCGCGATTACGCGCTGCTGCATTGCAAGACCGAAGGACGCCAAGCGCGCCAGTGGATCTTCTATCGCTCGATCCGGATGCGGCATTTCAGCCGGCTGAAGAACTCGGTGCTCAAGCGCCTGCCGTGGCGGACGGAGACGGAGTGGGTGTCGGCGGAAGTACCGGTTTGACGGATCTCGTCATGGCCGGGCTTGTCCCGGCCATCCACGCGCACGTCACGGATGAAATCGTGGATGCCCGGCACAAGGCCGGGCATGACGGGATCACAAGACCTGGTCGGTCGCCGGATCGATCAGGTGCATGTGGTTGAGGTTGGCATAGAGCCGCATCGGCTCGCCCGGACCCTTGGCGCTCGCAGGATCGACCCGTCCGCAGACTTCGACCCCCTTCACGGTGAAGAACACCATGGTCTCCATGCCCATCGGCTCGACGACATCGAGCGGCACGGTGAATTCCGAGCCCGGCTCGCGCTGCTCGCCGCGCGGCTCGGTGATGTGCTCGGGACGCAGGCCGAGCACCAGCTCCTTGCCGGCCAGCCCCTGATAGCGCGACACGCGGTTCTGCGGGACCGGGAACGACAGCTTGTCGGAGACGTGCAGGTTCAGCCCGGCCCCGTTCTGCTGCACGCCGCACGGAACGAAATTCATGGTCGGCGAGCCGATGAAACCCGCGACGAACCGCGTCTTCGGCTTGTGATAGAGCTCGTTCGGCGTGTCGATCTGCTCGACGCGCCCGCCGTTCATGACCACCACGCGGTCGGCGAGCGTCATCGCCTCGACCTGGTCGTGGGTAACGTAAACGGTCGTGGTCTTGACTTTCTGGTGCACGCGCTTGATCTCGGTGCGCATCTGCACCCTGAGCTTCGCGTCGAGGTTCGAAAGCGGCTCGTCGAACAGGAATACCTTGGGATTGCGCACGATGGCGCGGCCCATGGCGACGCGCTGGCGCTGGCCGCCCGAGAGCTGCTTGGGACGGCGCTGCAACAGATCGGTGATGTCGAGGATCTTGGCCGCGTGCTCCACCCGCTCGCGGATCTCGCGCTTGGGTACGCGGCGCAGCCGCAGCCCGAACGACATGTTCTCGAACACCGTCATGTGCGGGTAGAGCGCGTAGTTCTGGAACACCATGGCGATGTCGCGGTCCTTGGGCGGCACGTCATTGACCTTCTCGGTGCCGATGAAGATGTCGCCGCCCGAGGCCTCTTCGAGCCCGGCGATCATGCGCAGCGTCGTGCTCTTGCCGCAGCCGGACGGCCCGACCAGCACCAGGAACTCCTTGTCGGGGATCTCGAGATTGACGTTCCGTACCGCTTCGACCTCGTCGTATTTCTTCGAGACGTTGCGCAGCGCGACCTCGGCCATGTTCGACTCCACCCCTCCGGCGATTGTGGCGACCCGTTTGCGGCCGCGATTATCCCTTGGTTGCGCCGGCGGTCAGGCCGGCGATGTAGTAGTCCATCAGAAAAGCGTAGATGAGCAGCGGCGGCGCCGCGGCGAGCAGCGCGCCGGCCATCAGCATGCCCCATTGGTAGACGTCGGCGCGGATCAGGCTGGTCACGGTGCCGACGGTGAGCACCTGCTGGTCCGAGCTGTAGAGGAATGCCAGCGGATAGACGAACGCCGCCCAGGAGACCGTGAACGCGAAGATCGTCGCCGCGATGATGCCGGGCAGCGCCACCGGAATGAAGATGCGGGTGAGCATCTGCAGGTGGTTGGCGCCGTCGATCATCGCCGCCTCGTCGAGCTCCTTGGGGATCGAGGCGAAATACCCGATCATGATCCAGGTGCAGAACGGCACGGTGAGCGTCGGGTAGACCAGCACCATGCCCCAGTAGGAGTTCAGAAGATCGAGCCCGCGCACGATCTGGAACAACGGGATGAACAGCAGCGAATCCGGCACGAGATAGGTGAGAAAGATTCCGGTCGCGAGCACGCCCGAACCCCAGAATTTCATCCGCCCGAGCGAATAGGCGGCCAGCACGCTGACCACCATGGTGATCACGACGACGCACACCGTGACGATCGCGGTGTTCTTGAAATAGATCAGGAAGTCGGTGTCCCGGAGCAGCACGCGGAAATGCTCGAACGTCACGCCCTTCGCGATCCACCAGGGGCTGGTCGACAGATGCGCGACCTCGGCATTGGATTTGAGCGAGGTCACGATCATGTAGTACGGCGGGATCAGAAAGAAGATCGCGAAGATGACCAGGAACACGTACGACGTGATCAGCGCCCAGCGCCGGCTGCGCTTCAGACTCGCCGGCCGGCGGGCGACCGCCGGGACCGTGCCGTGGGCGGTGGTCGCGGTCATCCGATTTCCCTCCCCCGCTTGCGCACGCCGCGCAGGATGAACACCGCGGAGATCGCCAGGATCGGGAACATGAACAGCGACACCGACGCGCCGAGCGGGATGTCGCCGGACCGGATGCCGAGCAGGAACGCGTAGGTCGCGAACACGTGGGTCATGTTGCGCGGACCGCCCGCGGTCATGATCTGCACGATGTCGAAATTCGCGAACGTGACGATCAGCGAGAACAGCACGGTGATGGCGATGATGTTGCGCATCATCGGCAGGGTGATGTGCAGGAAGCGCTGCCACGCGCTCGCGCCGTCGATCTCGGCGGCCTCGTAGAGCTCGCCCGGCACGGATTTGAGCGCGGCGAGATACATGATCAGGAAAAACGGCGCGCCGTACCAGACATTGACCAGGATCACCGAGAATCGCGCCCAGTAAGGATCGCTGAGCCACGGGATCGGCTCGCCGCCGAACTGCTCGATCACCCAGTTGAAGGCGCTGTGGGTCGGGTCGAACAGCCACCACCAGCTCAGCGTCGAGAGCGCCAGCGGGATGACCCATGGCACGAGCAGCATGCCGCGCCACTTGCGCTGGCCCTTGGTCGGCAGATTGTTGACGAGATGCGCGGTGATCAGCCCGATCAGCGCCTTGAAGAACACGGCGGTGAGCGCGAAGATCACCGACTGCTGCACCACCATCCAGAACACGTCACGGCCGAGCAGGAACGTGAAATTGCCGAGCCCGATGAACCGGGTCTGGGCCTTGTTCAGCATGGAGAGATACATCGAGTAGAACGCCGGGTAGACGATCAGGCAGCCGACGATCGCGATGAGCGGCAGGCACATCAGCACCGCGGTCGTTGTGCGCTGCCGCAACACCCGGTGCAGCGTGGTCTTGCCGGCGGCGTGCGCCGTCGCCTCTCGGAAACTCACGGATTGTCGGGCCACGTCGGCCATTGGCATCGACTCCCGATGATTCCGCCGCGACGGCGGATGCATTCCCTATTGGATCGATTCCATACGACCGGAGAGCAACGCACACCCGCTACGATGGGTTCGCGCAACTCCCCGGCCGGCTCGAAGGCAGGATCGCGCGGTCAGGCGCGCAGGAGGCCCTCCAGCTCGCTTTCCGCCCATTTGACGACTTTGTCGATCGGCTCGTTGCCCTGCGTGACCTTCGATACCATGACGGTTTGGACCGCCTGGTTGTAGATCTGCGAGGCGACGTCCGGTCGCGCCGGGAAGCCGGTGATGCTGGTCTGCTCGTCGCCGCGCGGCGGGTAATTGTAGACGGTGCCGACCGGGGGCTCGACCGTCTTCCACGTGTCGAAATCGTAGAAGCTTCTGAACGACGGCAGGTCGTAGCCGTTCGACGCCGCGACGAGTTGCTGTGCGGACTCCTTCTCGGAAATGTAGCGCAGCAGGTCCTTGGCGGCCGACTTGTTGGGCGAGAAACTCCACAGCCCGTAGAAGAACGGCAGCTGCCCGACGAAGCGGCCCTTCGGCCCGCGCGGCATGTCGTGGGTCCAGCAGTTCTCCGCCACCTTGGGATTGTCGCGCTTGGCGACGCTCCACGCGCTCGGCGGGTTCATGATGCTCGACCCCTTGCCGGAAATGAGCCAGCGGTTGTTGCCGGCGTCGTCCCAGGCGTAGACCTCCGGCGGATTGAGCGGCATCAGCTTCTTCATGTACTCGAGCGCCGCCCGGGTCTCGTCGGAATTGACTTTGATGTTGTCCTTTTCGTCGATCATCATCGAGCCGTAGGAGCGGAACAGGGCGCCGACCCAGTCGATCGCGTCGCTGGTCTGGCCCATCGGCAGGCCGACCGGAAAGCCCGCCTTGTGCAATTGCTCGGCGGTCTTCAGGTAGAGGTCCCAATTCCAGCTGTCGACCAGCTTCTGGTCGCGGTTGTCGGTGGTCGGGAAGATCTGGGTGAGATCGACCCCGCAATGTTGCTTGTAAAGGTCGATGCGCGAGCAGCACGGCTTGACCTGGCTGCCGACCGTGGTCGGGATGCCGCGCCACACGCCGTCGTGCTTGGCGAGATATTCGGAGACCTGGCTGATCGGGCCGTATTTCTGGATCAGCGCGTTGACGACCTCGTCGAGCGGCTCGAGCACGCGGCGGTGCACGGCGATCTGCCAGGCGCGGTGCGACATGATATCGTGCCCGGTTCGAGCCTGGGCTTCGGCGCTCGCGGTCAGCAGGTCCTTGTCGCCCTGGGACGTGATGTAGTCGATGTGAACGTCGACGCTGTTCTTGGCGCCCCACTCGCTGCACAATTTCGTCAGCGTATTGTTCGCGCCGGGGACCCAGTGATCCCAGCAGCCGAGCGTGAGCTTGCCGGCCGCGTAGCTGGTCCTGACATAGGGGGCGGCCAGCATGGACGCGCCGGCGAGCGCCGCGGACTTCAATACGGTACGGCGCGTAAGCTTCGATTTTGCCATCGATTTCCTCCCGGAGATCCGCCTGATCGGCGTTTTGAATGAGTGTAACGGTATACACCATCGTGGGCGCACCGCATAGCGGAGCACCGTCGCCGACGTGCTACGGCATCGAGCCGAAACGCCGAGCGGCAGGTCGTCGCATCGCTGCGCTGCGCCCGGCAATAACTCCGCCCTGACCGGCGGGTTTCAAAATGGCCGGCGCGCGGACAAAGCCGCGCGCCGGAGAATATCGCAACGGCGGACCGTTAGGCGGCCTTCAGCAGGCCTTCCGCCTTCATGGCGTCCTGGACCGTCGGGCGCGCGCCCACGCGTTCCCAATAGGCCTTCAGATTCGGCCATTGCCCGAGGTCGATCGACTGGGGCTTGGTCCAGTTGACGATGGTGAAAAGATACGCATCGGCGACCGTGAACTGGTCCCCCATCAGATACTTGCGCCCGGCGAAGTGCCGATCGAGATAGGCGAAGCGGCCGGCGAGGTTCTCCTTCGCGACCGGCTTGTAGGCATCGGGCGTGTTCGGCCGGAACAGCGGACTGAAATTCTTGTGCAGCTCCGAGGTGACGAAATTCAACCACTCCTGGACGTGATAGCGCTCCTTGGTTCCGGCGGGCGGAGCCAGACCCGAGCCGGGCACCTTGTCGGCGATGTATTGGACGATGGCCGGCCCTTCGGTCAGGCGATCGCCGTCGTCGAGCGCCAGCACGGGGACCTGGCCCTTCGGGTTGATCTGCAGGAAGTCGCCTCCGGCCTTGGTCTTCTTGGCGCGGAGATCGACCTGTTCGAGCTCGAAAGGAAGTCCGCTTTCGCGCAGCACGATGTGCGGCGACAAGGAACAGGCTCCCGGCGAGAAATAGAGCTTCATGGCTGAAATCTCCTCTTGGTGGATCGGGGAAGATCATGCAACTGCATCTTCATCGGATGCGCGCCGGTTGTCAAGATTGATGCATTTGCATGGACTCGCTAGATTTGGGTCATGGAACGTTCGCCCGCATCCGAGACCGTCACCGCCTGGGCACGCCTGCTGCGCGTCCAGCACAATCTATTGATGGCCGTCGAGGCGGACTTGAAGGCCGCGGGCTTCCCGCCGCTCGCGTGGTACGACGCGCTGCTCGAGCTATCGCGGGCCGCAAACGGCCGGATGCGCCCCGTCGAGCTCGAAAAGGCGATGCTGCTCCCGCAATACAGCACGTCGCGGCTCATCGAGCGGCTGACCCGGGCAGGCCTGATCGTTCGCTTAGTCTGCCCGATGGACCGGCGCGGTCAGTTCATCGCGATCACACCAGAGGGCCGCGCGCTGCAGAGACGAATGTGGGAGGCCTATGCGGCCTCGATCGAGCGCCATTTGGGCACTCGGCTGTCCCGTGCGGATGCCGGCCGGCTGTGCGAGCTGCTCGCCAAGCTGAGTTGATGCGGCAAGTCAACTCCTTCTCCGGCTGAAAAATTTTGCCCACGGCGCGGAACTTCGGAGGGGTTCGAGCGTTGGCAGTTCCGGTCGTGTGTGGCGGCTGCCGGCAGAGGAGGTTTGCGTTGCGCGCTCCGTCCATTCAGGTTCTCGCTCCCGACGAGGAAGTGCTCGGCGAGGTGCCGCTCGCGCCCTATGGGCTTACCGGCGTCTCGGAGGCGCAATTGGCGCGCAAGCTGGCGCGTCCGTCTGCCGCCGCCCCGCAGGCGAAGGCGGAAACCTCGAAGCTGCTGCGGAAACTGTTTCCCGATTCCCCGCTCGCGCTGCGGCTCGTGGGACTTGCAGCCCTCGTCCGGCGCTAGCGTTCCGCGCCCCGGGGTTATCAACCCGACGCGCCGTATCCGCATAAGATCTGGGGTGACACGCGCACCCATGCGGCCTCACGGGATGTGACATTGTTGCCGCTGACCTGCGGGCGTCCCCCCCCCGCTCGTCATGCGCGGGCTTGACCCGCGCACCCATGCGGCCTCTCCATGGCCGCCGGCCGGACGACAGCAGGTCACGGCATGGACAGGGCGTACTGGGTCTACATTCTGGCGAGCCGCCCAAGAGGGACGCTATACGTCGGCATGACCAACGATCTCGTGCGACGAATCTATCTGCACCGCGAAAGTCTCGTTCCAGGATTCACGAAACGATACGGCGTGAAATTGCTGGTCTATTACGAGCAGCACGTGACCGCGCTTGCGGCCATCCAACGGGAGAAGAACATCAAACATTGGCCTCGCGCATGGAATCGACTTGATCCTCTCCATGAATCCCGACTGGTACGATCTCTATGATGGAATCGCCAGATGGGCATAGCCCTCGGAACGCGTACAATTGTTCAGCGCTCCGTTTCGACGAGAGGCCGCATGGGTGCGCGGGTCAAGCCCGCGCATGACGAGTTAGGGGCGCGCCGGAGGTCGGCAGCGCGGAACTCACCTGCCGTGAGGCCGCATGGGTGCGCGGGTCACCCAGGGTCTCATGCGGGACGGCGCGTTGAGCTGATAAACCGGGCAGCCCAGCTATAGTCCCAGATAGGCTTGCCGCACCCGGTCGTCGGAGAGCAGCGCCGAGCCGGTGCCGGAGCGCGTGACGCGCCCGGTTTCGAGCACGTAGGCGCGGCTCGCGAGTTTCAGCGAAACGGCGACGTTCTGCTCGACCAGCACGCAGGTGAGCCCCTCGATATTGAGTTCGCGGATGGTCCTGAGCACGTCGTGCACGATATTGGGCGCGAGCCCGAGCGAGGGCTCGTCGAACATCACGAGCTCCGGCGCGCCCATCAGGCAACGGCCGATCGCGAGCATCCGCTGCTCGCCGCCGGACAGCGTGCCGGCCGATTGCCGCTTGCGCTCGGCGAGCTTCGGGAACAGCGCGAACACCCGCTCGCGATTGCGCGCGCGCAGCGCCCGCGCGCGCGGCAGCATGGCGCCGACCTCGAGATTCTCCTCGACGCTGAGCCTTGCAAAAATCTGCCTGCCCTCGGCGACCTGGCCGATGCCGAGATTGCACACCCGATGGCTCGGCAGGCCGCCGATCTCGGTGCCGCGCAGCCGGATGCTGCCGCGCGCCGGACGGCGCATGCCGGCAATGGTCTGGATCAGCGAAGTCTTGCCGGCGCCGTTCGCTCCGACGATCGCCACGATCGAGCCCTGGTCGACGGCGAGCGACACGCGGTCGAGCGCCTGGGCGTCGCCGTAGAAGACATCGAGATCCTCGACGACCAGCATCTAGAGCGCCTCCGCGCCGAGATAGGATTCGATCGGGTTGCGCACGACCTCTTCGGGCGTGCCTGTCGCGATCGCGGCGCCGTGATGCAGCACGAGGATGCGCGAGGCAAGCGCCATCACCGCGCGCATGACGTGCTCGATCAGCAGGATGGTCATCCCGGTCGTGCGGTTGAGCTCGCGCAGCAGCGCGACCATCTGGTCGGTCTCGGTCGGCCGCAGCCCGGCCATCACCTCATCGAGCAGCAGCAATTTCGGTTTGGTCGCGAGCGCGCGGGCAAGCTCGAGGCGCTTGCGGTCCGGCAACGCGAGCGCGGACGCCGACTGGTGGAGCTTGTCGAACAGCTCAAGCTGCCAGATCACCCGGTGTGCGGTCTCCAGCGCTTCCCCCATGTCTTTCGCGTGCAGCAGTGCGCCGATCAGCACGTTGTCCTCGACGGACAGCGCCGCGAACGGCCGCACGTTCTGGAAGGTGCGGCCGATACCGCGCCGTGCGATCTCGTCGGGGCGACGGCCGTCGATCCGCTCGCCGGCGAACGTGATCGTGCCCTCGTCGGGACGCAGCACGCCGGCGACCATGTTGAACAGCGTGGTCTTGCCGGCCCCGTTGGGACCGATCACGGCGAACAGTTCTCCGGGCGAAATCTCGCAGCTGACGCGATCGACGGCGCGCAAGCCGCGGAAGCGCTTGCTAACGGCGTCGATGGCGAGGAGCGCCGTCATGATCCCTTGCCCCGGAGGCGGAGCACGCGCGCGAGCCAGGGCCACACGCCGTTCGGCCGCAGCCAGATGATGACCATCAGGGTCACGCCGTAGAACAGCGCTTTCGTGCCCGGCGCGTTGAGACCGAGGCGTTCGGTCGCCGCGATCAGCGCCTCGCCGAGCGGCGTGAGGATCAACGCGCCGACGATCGGGCCGAAGATCGTGCCGAGCCCGCCGATGATCGGCGCGAGGATCAGCTCGATCGAGCGGCCGATGTCGAACACCTGGGCGGGAAACAGATTGCGGTAGTAGAACGCGTAGAACACGCCGGCGATTGCCGTCATGCCGGCGGAGATCAGCATCGCGGCCATTCGCGCGCGGAACACATCGACGCCGAGCGCGCGCGCCGCTTCCGCGTCCTCGCGCACGGCGAGCCAGCGATAGCCGAGCGCGGAGCGCCGCAGCACGGCGACGAGAACCGCCGCCCCGACCGCGAGCGCGAGCGCGACGTAATAGAACAGCAGCGGCCCCCCGCCGAGATTCCACCATTGCGCCGCCGCCTCGCCGCGCACGGGCAGGAAAAATCCGGCGGACGCCCCGGTGAACGCCCAATGGTCGAAGCCGATCCGGGTGAACTCTGCGAACGCGATCGTGAGCAGCGCGAAATACACGCCCTCGATGCTGAAGCGCCAGCCGAGCCAGCCGATCAGCGCCCCGCCGAGCGCCGCGACCGGAATGGCGGCAAACACCCCGAGCCACGGCCCGATGCCGAAATGGATCCACAGCGCCGCCGCCACATAGGCGCCCAGCCCGAGATAAAGCGCGTGTCCGAGCGACAATTGCCCGGCGAAGCCCATCAGCAGATTCCAGGCCTGGCCGACATAGGCGAAATACAGCACCAGGATCAGCACGCTGATGAGATAGCGGTCGGCGAAGAGCGGAGCGGCGAGGAACGCGGCGAGCAGCAGCCCGGCGAGCACGCGGCCGTGCGGCGGGGCGTCTCGCCACAGCGCGCTCATGCGCGCCGCCCCACCAACCCCTGCGGCCGCAGCACGAGCACCGCGATCAGCAGCGCGAAGGAGAACATGCTCTTCATCGACGGCTCGGCGTAGAACCCGGCGAGCGCCTCGGAGACGCCGATCAGCACCCCGCCGAGCAGCGCGCCGGCCATCGAGCCGAGCCCGCCGATGATGACGATCGTGAACGCGAGCAGCGTGTAGGCGGAGGCGAGGCTCGGTGCCGCATCGGCGATCGTCACCATCAGCGCGCCGGCGGCGCCGACGCAGGCGAGCCCGATGCCGAAGGTGAGCGCATAGAGCCGCTTGACGTTGAGCCCGACGACCGCCGCGCCGACGAGATTGTCGGCACAGGCCCGGATCGCGGTGCCGGTGCGGGTGAACCGGAAGAAGGCGAACAGGCCGCAGGCGAACGCGAGCGCCGCGACCGCGGCGAACACCCGCACCTTGTCGAGGATCAGCGTGCCGACGAGGTAGCTGTCGAACCCGTATCCGAGGCTCACCGGGCGCGCGTCGGGCCCGAAGATCATCAGCACGGCGTTCACGACAATGATGGCGAGGCCGACCAGGAGAATGAACTGCTCGTGCTCGGGCCTTCCGACGAACGGATTGATCAGAAGCCGTTGCAACAGATAGCCGAGCGCGAAGAATGTCGCGGCGATCGGGATCGTTGCCACGAGTGGATCCAGACGAAGCGTCTGGAACAGCACGAACGCCGCATACATGGCGAGGACGGTGAGCTCGCCATGGGCGAAATTGACGACGCGCACCACGCCGAAAATCACCGAGAGGCCGAGCGCCATGAGGCCGTAGACCAGGCCGGTGAGGACGCCCTGGACGACGACATTCAAGGTGATCGACGACATTCGTCCCCAGCCCCGCGGCGGCGCACCCGTCTGCATCTATACGGCAAGAGCTGCCGCAATCCAGCGGGGTCTGTCGATGATCCAAGCAAATCTTTGACCTCCCCCCGAATACTCGTGTCGCAGAAAATGAGGCCGCAACCCCTCACCCGCCTCGCGGACTTCGTCCGCTCGGCACCCTCTCCCGCAAGGGGAGAGGGAAAGCGCGTACATGGCGCCGCTGAACAAATAACTCCTCTCCTGTCTGCCAACACGGCGGCTTCCTTTCTCCCCTTGCACGAGGGTGGTTCCGACCCCGGACTTGATCCGGGGGCAGAAACCGGATGAGGGGTCCGTTCAATCAAGATCGCGGTGCTGCGTCCCGCCTCGGGGGCGAAGCCCGCATGATTTTCCCGGGCCGGCTTTCAGCCCGTTGCGGAACTTACCTCCGCGTCCGGTCGTTGGGTTTGGGACGGGCCGCGGGGCGTCGCCGTGGAATGGCGCACTCTCAAGCTGCGGGTCATCCGGCCGCCGAGCGTCGGCTATGTCACCTCGGCACCGCCGCCGATCACCGTGACTGCGGAAACCAATCGCTACGTTTGCGGCCAATGCGGCACGCTGCTCGTCATCGCCGATGACGACCAGGTCCATGGGCTCGTGGTGCGGTGCCGGGAATGCGGCCGCTACAACGAAGTGGAAACCTGAGGGCGAACCCGAGGAGCCCGCAACGTGGGCGCTGCGGGCGCTTCAGGGCATGTGAGAACGCAGGACGAGGATTTCCGGTTCGAAGCGTTCGTACTGAGCAAACGCCGAGTAGTGCCCGGCGAGCGCTTGCAGCGCTCTCGATCGCGCCTCCGCATCCTCCCAGGTGACCGCGGTGACCCAGTGCTCCCGAATGCTGGATTCGTAGATTTCGACCCGGACGCAGCCCGGCTGGCGGGCGATGTCCGGCATCAGCTCCCGCCGCCACGTCTCCGCGAACTCGGCAAGCTTGTCCGACGGCACGAACCAGCGCCTGAGAACCGTTATCATCGCCGCGACCCCCGGGCGAGCTTAGCCAAAATCACGGCTCGTCTGGAAGGTGTGTGGCGGTGGAGCGCGGGGGAAATTGCGGGTTGGGCTGGGCGATCGCCCGCGCGCGTCGCGCCTCGGCGACGGCGGCACGCTCCTTCCCTCTCCCCACGAAGCGGTGGGGAGGGAAAGCGGCTCAGGTGCGGCCCTGCCAGGGCGGCATCGGCAGCACCGGCCCCATGACCGCGACCTCGGCCGGCAAGGTGACGGTCGGCGTGCGATCGCGGTTCTGCAGGCAGGCCGAGGGAATGGAGGTGTTCTGCCCCTTCTCGTTGAACCGGATCGGGCCGCCGATCATCGCATGATCGGCGATGTTGGTTTCGCGCAGCGCCTTCATGAACTCCGGCCCGTGGGTCGTGCCCGCGCGCTTGAAACCGTCGCAGGCGACGAGCAGGCCCTCGAACGTGAAGCCGACGTTGAAGCACTCGAGCTCGAACCGCAGGTTGGGCTGCTCGGTTTGGAACGCCGCGGCGAGCGCCTGCGTCATCTTCGATCGCGGATTGGCCCAGGGGATGTTGTAGATGTGATAATCGGCGAGCGGCCCGAGCGCCTGGAAGAATTCCTGGTCGTAGAGGCCCGGCGAGCCCGGCGAGATCATCGCCATCGGCTGGAAATGCTGGCGCACCATGTCGCGGACGAGCTTGATGGCATCGGCCGCGCGCGTCACCACCAACAGCAGATCGGGATTGACGGCGCGCACCTTGGTCACCTCGACCGAGAGGTCCTGGGCCTTGGGGTCGTAGGCGATGGATTCGACGAGCCTGAACGGCAGGTTCGAGGCCGGGAACATGCGGTCCATCGCCTGGCGCTGCGCGGTGCCGAAATTGTCGTTGGCGTGCAGAAAGACCGCGGTTTTCGGCTCGGCCTTGGTGACCGCGAGCAGATCCTTGATCAGCGCCAGCCCGTTGCCAAGCAGCATGCCGCCGTTCGGGAAATTGCGGACCAGGAATTTGTAGCCCTGCTCGGTCAATTGCGGCGCGGCGCCGATGTGGACGACGAGCGGCACCTGGCGCTGCTCGCAGACCTGAGCGATCGCCAGCGTGCAGGCGGAATCGAAAGCGCCGACGATGCAATGCGCGCCTTCGTTGATGACGCGCTCGGCCCGGGTGCGCGCAAGATCCGGGTTGCTCTCGACGTCGACGTGCACGAGCTCGACCCGGTAGCCGTAGTCGGCGAGCACTTTGGGCGCGAGCAGCGCGCCGCGGTGGCAGCTCTGGCCGGCGGGCGCGAGATAACCGGACCGCGGCAGCAGCACCGCGATTTTGAGCGCCTGGGCCTGCGCGCGCACGAGCGCGGGTGCGGCGAGAAGCGCAGTTCCGGCCGCGGTACCGGCGAGCACGTGACGCCGGCTCAATGTGCGGCATGTGCGGCCCGTTGCATCCGACATGGCGTCCTCCCTTGGCTGTTCTTATGACGAGCGGCGTTCGGTCTCCCTTAGCTCGCCCATCTTGTCACCTCAAGATCGCTTCGTCGGCGCGAATGTTTCACGATGCACGCGCAGCAAACGCGCTTCCCCTCTCCCCTTGCGGGATTGTTGCGAAACCGAGCGGCATACTCGCTTCCCCTCTCCCCTTGTGGGAGAGGGTGGCTCGTTGCGAGCACGAGCGAGCGACGAGCCGGGTGAGGGGTAGCTTGCAAACGGATGCGAGCAAAACCCCTCACCCGGTCCTCGCCTTCGGCTCGGACCACCCTCTCCCACAAGGGGAGAGGGAAGCGCGCTTGCGGCGCCCTCCCTTCCCCCACCGCCCGCGTTCAGCTCGCCGCGGCGCCGAGCCATTCGAAATGTTTTTGTGCCTCGGCAGAAAGTTTCACGACGAGCTCGCCCGCCGGCAGCTCGCGGCCGAGTGCTGCGGCCTGTCCGGACCACAGCGGTGAGAAATCCGCCGAGCCTTGCGCCTCCGCTTTCGCGCGCAGCGGCGCGACCGCGGCGGCCGCGAGCGGAAATTCCGGCGCGATTTCGGAGATCGGCCCGTGCTCGCGCATCAAGCGATTGTACAAGCCGCGCGCCGACCGGCCGGTCAGCACGTTGGTCAACACGGTTCCATCATCGCGCGCCGTCTTGAACGCCGCGCGATGCAGCGCCGAGATTTTCGCCTCCGGGCAGAACAGGAATGCGGTTCCCATCTGCACGCCGCAAGCGCCGAGCGCGAACGCCGCGGCGATCCCGCGCGCGTCGGTGATGCCGCCCGCGGCGATCACCGGCACGTGGACGGCATCAACGACCTGCGGCACGAGCGCGAACGTCCCGGCCTGCGCGGCGAGATCTTCGGTCAAAAACATGCCGCGATGTCCGCCCGCCTCGTTGCCCTGGGCGATGATCACGTCGGCGCCGCGCTCGGCGAGCCAGCGCGCCTCGGCCACCGTCGTTGCCGAGCTGAAAATCAGGCAGCCCGCCCGCTTCACGCGCTCGATGAGCGGCGCTTCCGGCAGGCCGAAATGGAAGCTCGCCACCTTCGGCTTGAGCTCGACGAGAACCTCGCAGGTCTCGGCGTTGAACGGCGCGCGGGCCGGCGCGCTCACGGGCGCGTTGGGATCGAGGCCGAGCTCGCGGTAATAGCGGGCGAGACGGTCGCGCCATGCCGCTTCGCGCGCGTTGTCCGCGCGGGGCGGCCGGTGACAGAAGAAATTGACGTTGATCGGCCGCTGCGTGCGGGTGCGGATTTTTTCGACCTGCTCACGGATCTGCTCGGGCTTGAGCATCGCACACGGCAGCGAGCCGAGCCCGCCCGCCTCCGAGACGGCAGCGACGAGTTCCCAATCCTGGGCACCCGCCATCGGCGCCTGCACGATCGGGTGCTCGATTTGCAAGAGATCCAGCAAACGCCGGTCCGGCCACATGGTGCTCTCCATTCCGGAACTTGAGATCAGGACGTCCAGAGTCGCTCGACCGCGGCGGCGATGCGAAACAGGCGATGATCGTGCCCGTTGCGCGCGAAGAGCATCAGGCCGACCGGTAGGCCTCGGACCGGCAGCGGCAGCGAGATCGCGCACAGATCGAAGAAGTTCGCGATCGAGGTATTGCGCAGCAGCAGCATATTGTTGTGCGCAAAACCTTCGCGGCTGGCGACGTCGGACATCTTGGGCGCGACGATCGCGGTCGCCGGCATAACGAGGGCGTCGACATCGGCGAGCCGCTCGTCCATTTCCCGGATGAGCCGCGCGCGCTCGCGCGCCATGTGGATGTAGTCGGCGGCCGAGAGATCTTGGCCGCGCTCGATTCTGGCCCGCACGTTCGGATCGTACTCGGACGCATGGTTTGCAAGCAGTTGGCGGTGGATCGCGAAAGCCTCCGCGGGCGCGAATCCGCCTTTGGCATTGATCGCCAGCATCGCGGCGAATTGCGGGAAAACCTCGTCCGTTAGCCGCACGCCGGCTTCGTCGAGCCGCGCGGTCGCCGCGGAAAATTCCCGGCCGACATCGGCGTCGAGATCCTGCAGCGGCAGGCCCTGCGCGACGCCGAGCCGCAAGCCTGTGAGCGCGACGCATTCCGACACCTGCGGCTCCTCGGCGGCCATGACCGCATCGACGAGCGCGCAATCGGCGACGCTGCGCGCTATTGGTCCTATGGAATCCAGCGTGAAAGACAGCGGAAACGCGCCGTCGGTCGGCACCCGGCGTTGGCTCGGTTTGAAACCGACGATGCCGCACAGCGCGGCCGGAATCCGGGTCGAGCCTCCCGTATCGGTACCGATCGCGATTTCGCACATGCCGTCCGCGACCGCGACCGCAGCACCCGACGAGGAGCCGCCCGGAATGCGGCTGCGGTCGGCCGGATTGCCGGGCGTGCCGTAATGCGGATTGAGGCCGACGCCCGAGAACGCGAACTCGGTCATGTTGGTCTTGGCGAGGATCACGGCGCCGGCCGCCCGCAGCCGCCGGATCACCGGCGCATCGCGCTCGGCCGGCGGCGCCTGCGCCAGAAACGTCGAGCCCGCGCGGGTCGGCTCGCCCGCAACGTCGAACAGATCCTTGATGCTCACGATCGCGCCGTCGAGCGGCCCGAGTGCGAGCCCGGCGCTTGCGCGCGCGTCGGCGGCGTCGGCCGCAACGCGCGCGGGTTGCGCATAGACGGTGAGACAGGCACGCGCGCCCTCGCCTGCGGGGTCCGCGACGCGGGCGAGCGCCGCCTCCAAGCGCTCACGGGCCCCGCACTGCTCGATCGCGGCAGGGCCCGACTTGTTCGCCGCGACACGGTCCGATGCGCGCGGCCGCGATGCGCCGGATGCGCTCATGCTGCTGCCCTGTTGGCCGGGCTCACGAGACGCCGAGCCCGCCCCTTTCCTGGATGAACCGTGCGATCGCGTCGATGCCGCGGCCAGCCTTCAGATCCGTGAACACGAAAGGCCGCGCGCCGCGCATGCGCTTGGCGTCGCGCTCCATCACTTCGAGCGAGGCGCCGACATAGGGCGCGAGATCGATCTTGTTGATGACGAGGAGATCCGATCGGGTGATGCCCGGGCCGCCTTTCTGGGGAATCTTGTCGCCCGCCGCGACGTCGATCACGTAAATGGTCAAGTCGGCTAGCTCGGGCGAGAACGTCGCGGCGAGATTGTCGCCGCCCGACTCGATCAAGACCAGATCGAGCTCGGGAAATTTTTGCCGCATCTCGGCGATCGCCGCGAGATTGATCGAGGCATCCTCGCGGATCGCGGTATGCGGACAGCCGCCGGTCTCGACCCCGGCGATGCGTTCGGCCGGCAGCGCGCCGGAGCGCACCAGATATTCGGCATCCCATTTGGTGTAGATGTCGTTGGTGATCGCGGCGATCTCGTAGCGCTCGCGCAGGCGCTTGCACAAGCAATCCATCAGCGCGGTCTTGCCCGATCCGACCGGGCCGCCGACGCCGACCCGCAGCGGTCCGTTCGGATGGGTCATGGGCAGGATCCTTTCCGTAGCCCGGATGGAGCGGCGCGCCGCGCCGCGCAATCCGATGGCCGAAGGCTATCGTCCCCGCGAACGCGGGGACCTCGATCAGCAACCTCGGTCCCGGATTATGCGCCTGCCAAGGCAGGCGCTCCATCCGGGGTACACAGCCATGGCTCAGCTGCGGAACAGGCGCGTGTACTGGGTTTCGTGATGCTGGCTGGCGAGGTCGGCACGGAAGGAGGCTGCGCCCATCTCGTCCAACGAAGTCATCAGCGCGCGAGTCGCGGCCGCCGCGAGCAGCGGCTCGAGCGACGCGATGACGCGCTGCCCCTCGGTCTGCCCCAGCGGAATGAGCCGCACGCCGGCCGAGACGAAATTCGCCGCGAGCGCCTGCAAATAGCCGGCGAGCGCCGGCTCGAGCGGGATGCCGTGGCCCGCCGCCGCGGCCGCGACCGCGACCGGATAGGCGTAAGGGCCCGGCCAAATTTCCGTGAGCCGATCGAGCGCCGCGCACGGCCAGGCGGCACGCGTCACTTCCAGGAATGCGCCGCCTTGCCCGATTGTCTCCAAGTGCCGTTCCTTCGCGGGCGCGAATGCGGCGGCAAGCTCGGCGACGGCGCGCAGACCCTCGTGGTCGCCTGCCGTTGCGGCGCGATGCGCATGCGCGAACAACACCGCGTCGCAAAAGGCGCCGCCCTCGCCGATCACGACCGCGAGCCAGGCGGCGAGCGCGTCGGCATTTCTCACGTCGCCGGCCTCGACTGCCCATTCGAGCCCGCTCGAATAGGAGAAAGCACCGACCGGATAGGCCGGCGAGAGCCAGGCCATCAGCCGATAAAGCGCGGCCGGCGCGACTCCCGGCCCTGCATGCTCCTGCGAAGCAGCGGGCTCTCCCTCCGCATACTCGGGCGATTCAGCGGCATTCTCTCTCCCCGGCGGGGAGAGGGGAAGCGCGCCTGCGGCAGACGCATCGAAACCAACCGCACGCCGGCGTTTGCTTTCACGGCTCATGTTCGTGATCCGCGTGAGCGTGGGCACCGTCTTCTTGATCGGCATGAGTATGGCCGTGTTCATGTGCGTGATCGTGGTCGTGAGCATGCGCGGCCGGCGCATGGGCGTGGGCGCCGGATTCCGGATCGAACGGCGCTTCGATCGCCGTGAGTTTTGCGCCGAGCCCCGCGACCATTTGCTCGAGCACGGGATCGCGGCGGATCCGCAGCTTGCCGGAAAGAATCTGCACCTGAGTATGGCGATTGCCGAGATGCCAGGCGAGCCGCGCGAGATCGGGCGGCGTTTTGGCCTCGATCTCGACCAACGGCTCGGGCTTTCCAGCGACGCTCACGATCGCGCCGTCGTCGAGCACGAGACCGTCGCCGTCTTTGAGCGCCACCGCGCGGTCGAGGTCGAGTAGAAATTGCGTGCCGCGCTCGCCGGTGAGCACGATGCGGCGGCGATGCCGCTCGTCCGCGTCGAGCACGACGCGGTCGACCGCACCGCTCGCGTCGAAACTTCTCGCGGGCAGGACCTTCGTTGCTCGCCGCATGCCGATCACCTCATTCGCGAAACGCTGCTCTCACGTCGTCGTCCCGGCCAAGCGAGCGAAGCGAGCGCGAGCCGGGACCCATGATCTCATCCATCGATGCGACCGTGGTCATGGGTCCCCGCTTGCGCGGGGACGACCAGGCTGCTTCGACCGGCGTTCCGCTCAAAACAAAAAGTAGCGCTGCGCCATCGGCAGCACCTCGGCGGGCGCGCAGGTCAGAAGCTCGCCATCGGCCCTGACCTCGTAGGTCTCCGGGTCGACTTCGATCGCCGGCGTCGCCGCATTGTGCACCATATGTTTCTTGCCGAGCTTGCGCGTGTTCGCGACCGCAACGAGCTTCTTCTCGATGCCGAGTTTTTGGCCGACGTCGCGGTCGAGCGCAGCCTGCGAGACGAAGATCAGCGAGCTTGCGGTCGCCGCCTTGCCGTACGCGCCGAACATCGGCCGATAATGCACCGGCTGCGGGGTCGGGATCGAGGCGTTCGGATCGCCCATCAGGGCCGCAGCGATCGTGCCGCCCTTGATGACTAGATCGGGCTTCACTCCGAAGAACGCCGGCGACCACAGCACGAGATCCGCGAGCTTTCCTTTCTCGACCGAGCCGATGTGCTTCGCCACGCCCTGCGCGATCGCGGGATTGATGGTGTATTTGGCGAGATAGCGCTTGACCCGCGTGTTGTCGTTATCGCCCTTCTCTTCCTTCAGCCGCCCGCGCTGGCGCTTCATCTTGTCGGCGGTCTGCCAGGTGCGGAGGATCACTTCGCCGATGCGGCCCATCGCCTGGCTGTCGGAAGACATCATCGAGAGCGCGCCGAGATCGTGCAGAATGTCCTCGGCCGCAATGGTCTCCTTGCGGATGCGGCTTTCGGCGAATGCCAGATCCTCGGCGATCGCCGGATCGAGGTGATGGCACACCATGAGCATGTCGAGATGCTCGTCGATGGTGTTGCGCGTGAACGGTCGGGTCGGGTTGGTCGAGGACGGCAGCACGTTCGCAAGCCCGGCGACCTTGATGATGTCCGGCGCGTGCCCGCCGCCTGCGCCTTCGGTGTGGAAGGCGTGGATGGTGCGACCCTTGAACGCGGCGATCGTGTCCTCGACGAAGCCGGATTCGTTGAGCGTATCGGTGTGGATCATCACCTGGATGTCGTAGCGGTCCGCGACCGAGAGGCAGCAGTCGATGGCGGCCGGCGTGGTTCCCCAGTCTTCGTGCAGCTTCAGCGAGCAGGCGCCGGCCTCGATCATCTCTTCGAGCGCTGCGGGCAGGGAAGCGTTGCCCTTGCCGGAAAAGCCGAGGTTGATCGGGAACGCATCGGCGGCCTGGATCATCCGGCCGATGTGCCACGGGCCCGCCGTGCAGGTCGTCGCCTTGGTGCCCTCTGCCGGGCCGGTGCCGCCGCCGAGCACCGAGGTGATGCCGGCCATCAGCGCCTCCTCGATCTGCTGCGGGCAGATGAAATGGATGTGCGAATCGAAGCCGCCTGCCGTGAGGATCTTGCCTTCGCCGGCGATCGCCTCGGTACCGGGTCCGATCACGATCGAAACATCGGGCTGTACGTCGGGATTGCCGGCCTTGCCGATCGCGGCGATGCGGCCGTCGGCTAGCCCGACGTCAGCTTTGACGATGCCCCAATGGTCGAGGATCAGCGCATTGGTGATCACGGTGTCGACCGCGCCTGCGGCGTTCGCGACCTGGCTCTGTCCCATGCCGTCGCGGACCACCTTGCCGCCGCCGAATTTCACCTCCTCGCCGTAGGTGGTGAAATCCTGCTCGACCTCGATGACGAGGACGGTGTCGGCGAGCCGCACCTTGTCGCCGGTGGTGGGCCCGAACATGTCGGCATAGACGCGTCTTGCGATCAGCTTGGCCATTGCGGTTCTCGTCTCAGCGGCTGCGGCCGTCTACTCGCTTGATCTTCAGGCTAGCCAAATCGATATCGTCCAGACAGCGCACATTGACTGCCACCATCTCGCGGCCATCCGGACCTTTGCCGCTGGCGAATGATTGGACGCCGCATGTGGAACAGAAGCGATGATGGACAATGTGCTTGTTGAACTGATAATCGCTCGTCGCGTCTTCACCCGCTAGCATCCGGAAATTTTCCACGGGCGCGAACGTAAGCAGCAAGCCGAGTCTCTGGCAGCGAGAACAATTGCACGATACGACTTCGCCGATTTCAGCGGTGAGCTGATAGCGAACTTTGCCGCATTGGCAACCGCCGGTATAGCTTTGCTGCATTGGTTCCTCCCGATCGGTGTTTTTGGGGCAAGGTCAGCCGGAGCGGCGGATCAAAGGCTGCCCATGATTTGCTGGCGGAATCCGTAGATCTTCCGTTCCCCCGCGAAAGCGACTAGCGCCACCTCCCGGGTTTGCCCGGGCTCGAACCGCACCGCGGTGCCGGCTGCGATGTCGAGGCGCATGCCGCGCGCCTTTGCACGGTCGAACGCGAGCGCCGGATTGGTCTCGAAGAAATGATAGTGCGAGCCGACCTGGATCGGCCGATCGCCGGTGTTGGTGACGGAGAGCTTCACGCCGGCGCGGCCGGCATTGAGTGTGATGTCGCCGTCCTTCGTGATGATTTCGCCGGGGATCATGGGGGCTCCGTCAGCTCGAAGTCGTCGTTCCGGGGCGCCGCGCAGCGGCGAGCCCGGAACCCATGCTCACGGCCCGTGCACATGGATTCCGGCACTCGCTTCGCTCGGCCGGAATGACGAGTGAGGAAAGTTAGGAGAATCATCGGATCGGGTGGTGAACGGTCACGAGCTTGGTCCCGTCCGGGAACGTGGCTTCGACCTGGATGTCGTGGATCATTTCCGCAATGCCGTCCATCACCTGGGCGCGGGTGAGCACGCCGGCTCCGGCTGCCATCAGCTCGGCGACGCTGTTGCCGTCGCGCGCACCTTCCAGGATGAAGTCCGTGATCAGCGCCACCGCCTCCGGATGGTTGAGCTTGACGCCGCGCTCGAGCCTGCGCCGCGCGACCACCGCGGCCATGGCGATCAGAAGCTTGTCCTTTTCGCGCGGCGTGAGATTCATCACGAATTCCCGTCAGTTGAGCCAGAGCCGCGGCAAGCGGCCGCCGCGCAGCAGCATCAGCAGCGCCAGGAGATCCCGGCGCAGCATTTCGCCGGTTTGTGCGACGAGCCGCGCGAGCGCGAACCCGTTCCACGCCGAGATGCCGACCTCCCCGCAATAGGCGTGCGCGCGCACGGAATTCACCAGGGCATCATCGCCGGGGACGACCAACACGCTCGCGACCGCGGCCCCGCCGGCCGCACAAGCGGGCTTTGCCAGCGTCTCGGCCACGGCTCCTTCCAACCGCATCGCATCGGCGAACAGCAGCCGGCCGTCACGCCGCACGCGCCAGCGGTCGAGAACGCGCCCGGTGCGCAGGATTTCGCCCATGCCGGCGCGCCCGAACACCATCGCCTCGGCGAGCAACAGCCGCGCATCGCCCTCGAGCTCGACATCGATCGAGCGCGCCATGCACGCGCCGTCGAACACGATGGTTTCCTGCGGCAGCCAAGCAAACTCCGCTTTATTGGCCACCGCGAGCCTGACGCGCAGGCAGGCGTCGGGACCGAGCGAGCGATAGATCTTCTCGGCTGCCGCCCCGGTCACGACCACCCGCGCGGCCGCGCGGGCCGCGACCGCGATGTCGAGCTCGTCGCCCCCGGCAATCCCGCCGGCGGTGTTGACGAGCACCGCTTCGAGCTCGGTGGCGTCGGCGCGCGGGAAGCGCACGCGCAGGGAGCCCTCTTCGCGCACGCGCGCCGGCCGGCTCGGGCCTTCGCCCGCCTCGACCTCGACCGCGACGCGGCTCGATGCGCGATTCGCGGCAAACACGCGATCCTGTGCTTGAATGGCGGCCGTCACTCCGGATCCTCTAAGATTGTTGCCAAAGCGGACCAGCGGAGGCGCTTCCCCTCTCCCCAATGTGGGAGAGGGTGGTCCGAGCCGAAGGCGAGGACCGGGTGAGGGGTTTTGCTCTGATGCGTTTGCAAGTTACCCCTCACCCGGCTCGTCGCTCGCTCACGCTCGCAACGAGCCACCCTCTCCCACAAGGGGAGAGGGAAAGCGCGTTTGCCGCTCGGTTTCGCAACAATCCCACAAAGGAGGAGGTGTTCAAGAAAATTCACAGCGCCAGCGCGCGGCGTAGCGCCGCCTCGTCCATGTCATCGCGCTCGCAGCGGTAGACGATCGCGCCCCGCTCCATGACGGCGAAATGATCGCCGAGCTCGCGGGCGAAGTCGAGATACTGCTCGACCAGCACGATGGCGATGCAGCCGAGGTTGCGCAGATAGCCGATGGCGCGCCCGATGTCCTTGATGATCGACGGCTGGATGCCTTCGGTCGGCTCGTCGAGCAGCAACAGGCGCGGCTGCATCACCATCGCGCGGCCGATCGCGAGCTGCTGCTGCTGCCCGCCGGAGAGATCGCCGCCGCGCCGGCGCAGCATGGTCTGCAGCACCGGAAACAGCGAGAACACGTCGTCGGGAATTGTCCGCTCGTCGCGTTTGAGTGGAGCAAAGCCGGTCTCGAGATTCTCCTGGACCGTGAGCAGCGGAAAGATCTCGCGGCCTTGCGGCACGTAGCCGATGCCGCGCCGCGCCCGCTCGTCGGGCTTGAGCCGGCTGATCTCGGCGCCTTCCCAGCGGATCGAGCCGCGGCTCACCGCGTGCTGGCCGACGAGCGCGCGCAGCAGGCTGGTCTTGCCGACGCCGTTGCGGCCGAGCACGCAGGTCACCTTGCCGGGCTGCGCGCGCAGCGACACCGCGCGCAGCGCCTGCGCGGCGCCGTAATGCAGATCGATTCCCTCGACTTCGAGCATGCGCCTCACCGTCCGAGATAGACTTCGATCACGCGGTCGTTCGCCGACACCTGATCGATCGAGCCTTCGGCGATCACCGCGCCCTCGTGCAGTACCGTGACCTTGACGTCGAGCTCGCGCACGAAAGCCATGTCGTGCTCGACCACGACGACCGTGCGGTCGCGGTTGATTTCTTTGAGCAACGCGACCGTTTGCTGGGTCTCGGCGTCGGTCATGCCGGCCACCGGTTCGTCGACCAGCAACAGCTTGGGATCCTGCGCCAGCAGCATGCCGATTTCGAGCCACTGCTTTTGGCCGTGGGCAAGCCCGCCGGCGATCGCGTCGCGCACGGCGGTGAGCCGCGTCGTCTCCAGCAGCGCATCGATGCGCCGCCGCTCGTCCCCGCTCTCGCGCCAAGCCAACGCCTTGCGGGCGCGGCGGTCGGATTTGAGTGCAAGCCGCAGATTGTCCTCGACGCTATGGCTGTCGAATACGGTCGGCTTCTGGAACTTGCGTCCGATTCCGAGCTGGGCGATTTCGGTCTCGTCGAGCCTGGTGAGATCGAAGCTGCCGTCGAAATACACCTCGCCGGCGTCGGGCCGCGTCTTGCCGGTGACGACGTCCATCATGGTCGTCTTGCCGGCTCCGTTCGGACCGATGATGGCGCGCATCTCGCCGGACTCGATCGCGAGCGAGAGATTATCGAGCGCGCGGAAGCCGTCGAACGAGACGGCGACGCCGTCGAGGTAGAGCAGCGCGGAGGTGGTGCGGGGTTCCATGGTTTCACTCCGCCGGCCGCGGCTGCGGGACGCCGGCATCGTGCACGGCCGCGCCGTTGCCGCCGAGGAAGCGCGGCCGCTGCTGCCACCAATGCGCAAGCGTGCCGACGATGCCGCGCGGCAGCAGCAACGTCACGGCGACGAACAATCCGCCGAGCACGAACAGCCAATAGGGCGCGAGCGCGCCGGTTGTGAACGTCGTCTTGGCGTAGTTGACCAGGATCGCGCCGAGCACCGCCCCGACGAGGGTGCCGCGCCCGCCGACCGCGACCCAGATCACCGCCTCGATGGAATTCGCCGGTGCGAACTCGCTCGGATTGATGATGCCGACCTGCGGCACGTAGAGCGCGCCGGCGACGCCGGCCATGCAGGCCGACAACGTGAACACCAGCAGCTTGTAGGACTCGACGCGGTAGCCAAGAAACCGGGTGCGCGCCTCCGCATCGCGGATCGCAATCAGCACCTTGCCGAATTTCGAGCACACGATGACGCGGCACAGATAAAAGCCGATCGCGAGCGCCGCCACCGAGGCAGCGAACAGCGCGGCGCGCGTCGCGTCGGACTGCACGTTGAAGCCCAGGATGTCCTTGAAGTCGGTCAGCCCGTTGTTGCCGCCGAACCCGAAATTGTTGCGGAAGAAACCGAGCATCAGCGCGAACGTCATCGCCTGGGTGATGATGGAGAGATACACGCCGGTGACGCGGCTGCGGAACGCGAACCAGCCGAACACGAAGGCGAGCAGGCCCGGCACCAGCACGACCATCAGGGCCGCATAGGCGAAATGCTGAAAGCCGTACCAATAGACCGGCAGCTCGGGCCAATTCAGAAACACCATGAAGTCCGGCAGGATCGGATGCGCATAAACCCCGCGCGTGCCGATCTGGCGCATCAGGTACATGCCCATGGCGTAGCCGCCGAGCGCGAAGAACGCGCCATGGCCGAGCGAGAGGATGCCGCAATAGCCCCAGATCAGATCGATCGAGAGCGCTAGCAGCGCGTAGCAGACATATTTGCCGAACAGCGAGACGAGGTAGGTCGGCACGTACCAGGCCGACAGCGGCGAGACCGCGAGGTTGAGCGCCGGGACCGCAACGGCGACCGCCGCCAGCAAGAGCAGGAACGGGATCGTCACGCGATCGAGCGCACGGATGAGCGGTGAGCCGGTCATGCCTCGACCGCCCGGCCGCGCAGCGCGAACAGCCCGCGCGGGCGCTTCTGGATGAACAGAATGATCAGCACCAGGATCGCGATCTTGCCGAGCACGGCGCCCGCGTAGGGCTCGAGAAACTTGTTGGCGATCCCGAGCGAGAGCGCGCCGACCAGCGTCCCCCACAGATTGCCGACGCCGCCGAACACCACGACCATGAACGAATCGATGATGTAGCCCTGGCCGAGATTGGGGCTGACATTGTCGATCTGCGAGAGCGCGACCCCGGCGATGCCGGCAATGCCGGAGCCGAGCCCGAAGGTGAGTGCGTCGATGCGGCTGGTGCGGATGCCCATCGCGGCCGCCATCGCCCGGTTCTGGGTGACCGCGCGCATTTCGAGGCCCAGCCGGGTGAAGCGCAACAGGCCGAGCAGCGCCACGAACACCACCAGCGAGAAGCAGATGATCCACAGCCGGTTGTAGGTCACGGTGATGTGGCCGACTTCGAACGCGCCGCTCATCCAGGACGGCGCCCCGACCTCGCGGTTGGTCGGCCCGAAGCCGGTGCGCACCGCTTGCTGCAGGATCAAGGAAAGGCCCCAGGTGGCGAGCAGGGTTTCGAGCGGCCGGCCGTAGAGGAAGCGGATGACGGTGCGCTCGATCAGGACGCCGATCGCGCCGGTGACCAGGAATGCCAGCGGCAGCGCGATCGCCAGCGAATAGCCGAACAGCGCCGGATTGTTGCCGCGGATGAGCTCCTGCACGACGAAGGTCGTATAGGCGCCGAGCATCACCATCTCGCCGTGCGCCATGTTGATGACGCCCATCACGCCGAACGTGATGGCAAGCCCGATCGCGGCGAGCAGCAGCACCGAGCCGAGCGAGAGGCCGTACCAGGCGTTCTGCGCGGCGTCCCACAATGCGAGCTTGCTCTGGATCGCGGCGATCGCCTCTCTGGCGGCGTGCGCGACCGCAGGGTTCGTGGAGACCGGCAATCCCGAGAGCAGCGCGAGAGCTTCCTGATCGGCGCGGGGGCGGATGGTCGCGACCGCCTCGATCTGGTCCGCCTCGTTGGCGGCGCTCAGGTTGAGGATCACCGCGGCGCGCGCCTCTTGCAAGGCGCGCTTCACGCCCGGATCGGTCTCCTTGGCGAGCGCCGCGTCGAGGGTCGGCAGCGCCGCCGCCTCGCGCGAGCGAAAAACCGCCTGCGCGGCCTCGAAGCGCTTTCCTGGGTCGGGCGCAAGCAGAGTCAGTCCGCCGAGCGCGGCCTCGATCGCACGCCGCAGCCGGTTGTTGATGCGTACGGGCTTCAAGTCGGCCGCGTTCTCGCCCGCCGCCGGCTCGCCGGTTGTTGCATCGAGCAGAACGCCGGATTCGCTCTTGACGTAGACTTTCTTGGTTCCCGGATTGAACAGCAGCCGCCCCTCCTGCAGCGCTGAGATGACGATCGCGGCCCGAGGATTGCCGCTCGCGGCCGTCGCCTCGATCGCCTTTTCGGTGTCGCTATAGGAGTCGGCCGCAAAGCCGGCGATCGCCGCATCGAAGCCTTGCGCCCGTACGATCGAGGCTGCCGCGACGAGCATGCCGACGGCGAGGACGAGCGCGATCACGCGGTCGCGAAAGACGTGCATCTTGCGGCATTCCCGGCATCGAAGAGAGCGGGAGGCAGCCCCGCGCACGGGCGCCGCCTCCCATCCTGTCACGAGTCTCGGCTTTCCGTCAGACCCCGCCGCCGCATTTCTTGGTGACAGTATTGTAATTTCCGCATTTCTGCGTCTTCCAGTCGCCGATCAGGTCCTTCGACCCTTCGAGATATTTCGACCAGGCATCGCCGGGGACGAGGCCGTCGGTGTTCCACACCACGTCGAACTGGCCGTCCGCGCGAACCTCGCCGATGTAGACCGGCTTGGTGATGTGGTGATTGGGCAGCATTTCCGACATGCCGCCGGTGAGATTCGGCGCCTTGATGCCGACGATCGCGTCGATCACCTTGTCGGGGTCGGTCGAGCCCGCCTTCTTCACCGCGTCGATCCACATGGCGAAGCCGATCACGTGGGCTTCCATCGGGTCATTGCTCACGCGCTTCGGATTCTTGGTGAAGGCGTGCCACTTCTCAATGAACTCCTTGTTGGCCGGCGTGTCGATCGACTCGAAATAGTTCCAGGCGGCGAGATGCCCGAGCAGCGGCTTGGTGTCGATCCCCGCGAGTTCCTCCTCACCGACCGAGAACGCCACCGAGGGGATGTCGGTCGCCTTGACGCCCTGGTTGCCGAGCTCCTTGTAGAACGGCACGTTGGCGTCGCCGTTGATGGTCGACACCACCGCGGTCTTCTTGCCGGCCGAGCCGAACTTCTTGATGTCGGCCACGATCGTTTGCCAGTCGGAATGGCCGAACGGCGTGTAGTTGATCATGATGTCCTCGGGCTTGACGCCTTTCTGCTTCAGATACGCCTCGAGGATCTTGTTGGTGGTGCGCGGATAGACGTAGTCGGTGCCGGCGAGCACCCAGCGCTGCACCTTCTCTTCCTTCATCAGGTAATCGACCGCCGGGATCGCCTGCTGGTTGGGCGCGGCGCCGGTATAGAACACGTTGCGCTCGCTCTCTTCGCCCTCGTACTGCACCGGATAGAACAACAGGTTGTTGAGCTCCTTGAACACCGGGAGCACCGACTTGCGCGATACCGAGGTCCAGCAGCCGAACACCGCCGCGACCTTGTCCTTGGTGATGAGCTCGCGCGCCTTCTCGGCGAACAGCGGCCAGTTGGAGGCGGGGTCGACGACCACGGCCTCGAGCTTCTTGCCGAGCAGGCCGCCCTTCTTGTTCTGCTCCTCGATGAGCATCAGCATCACGTCTTTCAGCGTGGTTTCGCTGATGGCCATGGTGCCGGAGAGCGAATGCATGATGCCGACCTTGATGGTGTCCTGGGCCTTGGCGGGCAGCGCTGCCAAAGCCATCGCGAGCCCGGCCGTGGCGGCGAGCCAACGGCGGGCGACCGGTCGCTGCGCGACCGCTTCGATCGTGAGCATGAAGAAATCCCTCGTTTGCGCCTCTCTCACGCGCGCGGCCGGGAGCGGACGCGCGCGCTTGGCTGATGCGTTCGCAAGGGATGTGCCAGCCGGCAGCCTCCCAATAACGGATTGAAGTCTTTACGTGTTCTGCGGTCGAACGGAGGACTGCACAGAAAACGGGCAGGCGCCCCTGCACAATTTATGGGCTGACGCTCGGGCTTTGGGCAGGCCCCGCTTCTGGTCGATTTCCCGCGCCGATCGAGGATCGATCGATTGAGGCAAGAGCGGCCGGTTGTGGGCGAGCATCGTGCTCGCAATGAAATGAACTGAGCCGAGTCAGGGGCGACACGAGGCTTTTCAACGCAAAACGATATCGTGAAGTTCGGACGTATCGATTGCTGCTCCGGTGAGGCCGCATGCAAGACAGGGCGAACGGACGCGGCGGCGCCATATCGGTGCTGCTGGCCTTCCTCAAACTCGGGCTGACGAGCTTCGGCGGGCCGGTCGCGCATCTCGGCTATTTCCGCGACGAGTTCGTCGGCCGCCGCAAGTGGCTCGACGAGGAGACGTACGCGGATTTGGTTGCGCTCTGCCAGTTTCTGCCGGGGCCTGCGAGCAGCCAGACCGGCATTTCGATCGGCATGCTGCGCGCGGGATGGAAGGGCGCGCTCGCCGCCTGGGTCGGATTCACCACCCCTTCGGCGCTGGCAATGATCGCCTTCGCGTACGGCGCCGCGAACTGGGCCGAGGCCGGCCGCGGCGCCTGGCTGCACGGGTTGAAAATCGTCGCGGTCGCGGTGGTCGCGCAGGCCGTGTGGAACATGGCCCGCGCGCTTGCGCCGGACCGCGCGCGCGCGACACTCGCGATCGGCGCCGCGGTACTGACGCTGGCGCTGCCGTCGGCGATCGGCCAAATCGCCGTGATCGTGCTCGGCGGAATGTCGGGATGGCTTCTGCTGCCGGCGCCGCAAGAAACGAACGAGGATCGCGCGCCGCTTGCCGTCCCGCTTGGCCGCGCCGTCGCTTTCGCGGCGCTCGCTGCTTTCGCCGTCCTCTTGATCGGATTGCCGCTCCTGGCCGGCGCGACGGAAAATCATACGATCGAGCTGATCGATAGCTTCTACCGCTCGGGCTCGCTGGTGTTCGGCGGCGGACACGTGGTGCTCCCGCTGTTGCAGCAGCAGGTGGTGCCGCCCGGCTGGGTCGACAACGACACGTTTCTGGCCGGCTACGGCGCCGCGCAGGCAGTGCCGGGGCCGCTGTTCACGTTCGCGGCCTATCTGGGCGCGGTCATGGGCCCGCAGCCGAACGGGGTTCTCGGCGGCCTGCTGTGTTTGGTCGCTATCTATTTGCCGTCGTTCCTGCTGCTGGTCGGCACCCTGCCGTTCTGGAACGACCTGCGCCGGCGCGCCGCGGTGAAATCTGCGCTCATGGGAGTAAATGCCGCGGTGGTGGGCCTGCTGCTCGCCGCGCTCTACACGCCGGTGTGGACGAGCGCGATTTTGCGGCCGGCCGATTTCGCTCTCGGCCTTGCGGCGTTCCTACTGCTGGCGTTCTGGAAGGTGCCGCCGTGGCTCGTCGTGATCCTCGGCGCGGCAAGCGCGCAGGCGCTCGCGATGTGGGTGTGAGGAGGTGGCTGCGTTCCCCGGACGCGGCGCAATGCACAGCGTTGCGCCGCAGATCCGGGGTCCAGCTGCACAAGCTGGGTCCCGGTTCGGCAGCGCACCGCTTCGCGCTGCGCTGCGCTGCGCCCGGGACACGAGGCAGAGATCTACCCCTGCGAGATGAATTTCTTGTTGGTGTAGGCTTCGAGGCCCTCGATGCCGCCCTCGTGGCCGTAGCCGCTGTCTTTGACGCCGCCGAACGGCGTTTCCGGGGTCGAGATCGCGAGGCTGTTCACGCCGACCATGCCGGACTGCAGCGCGTCGCCGATCGCGGTCGCAGTCTGGGTCGAGCTGGTGAAGGCATAGGCCGCGAGTCCGTAGGGAAGGCGATTCGCGCGCTCGACCACCTCCTCGAAGCTCTTGAACGGCACGATCGGCGCGACCGGCCCGAACGGCTCGACCGTCATCAGCTTGGTGTCGTCGCCGATGTCGGTGACCACCGTCGGCTCGAAAAAGAAGCCCTGATTGCCATGGCGCTTGCCGCCGGCCTCGATCTTTGCACCGTGCGCGCGCGCGTCGGCGACGAGATTTTCCATCGCGTCGAGGCGGCGCGGAATGGCGAGCGGTCCCATCTTGGTGTCCGGCTCGAGCCCGTCGCCGAGCTTGATCGCCTTCGCGTTGTCCGTGAAGCGCGAGAGGAAGCGCTTGAACACCGGCTCCTGGACGAAGAACCGCGTCGGCGAGATGCAGACCTGGCCGGCGTTACGGAATTTGCCTGCCGCCGCGACGTCCGCGGTCTTCTCCGGATCGACGTCGCCGAACACGACGACGGGCGAATGGCCGCCGAGCTCCATGGTGGCGCGCTTCATGCCGTCGGCCGCGAGCTTGGCAAGATGCTTGCCGACCGGCACCGATCCGGTGAAGGAGACTTTGCGCACTTCCTCCTTGCGCAGCAGGTGCTCGGAGACTTGCGCCGGCACACCGAACACGAGGTTGAGCACGCCGGGCGGGACGCCCGCGTCGATGAAGCAGCGCACGAGCTCGACACAGCTGCCGGGCGTCTCCTCGGAAGCCTTGATGATGATCGAGCATCCGGCCGCGAGCGCGCCGCCGATCTTGCGCGCGGGCGTCAGCGTCGGGAAATTCCACGGCGTGAACGCGGTCACGACCCCGACCGGCTCCTGGATCACGAGCTGCCGCGTACCCTTGACGCGGCCCGGCACGATGCGACCGTAGGCGCGTTTGCCCTCCTCCGCGTACCACTCGATAATGTCGGCGGTGGTGAGCACCTCCATGCGCGCCTCGGCGAGGATCTTTCCCTGCTCCTGGGTGAGCACGCGCGAAACCTGCTCGGCGCGTTCGCGCAGCAGATCCGCCGCCTTGCGCAGGATGCGCCCGCGCTCGTGGGCCGACTTGTCCCGCCATACCGCGAAGCCCTTCACGGCGGCGGCGAGCGCGCGGTCGAGGTCGGATTTGCTCGCGTGCGGCAGCCGGCCCAGCACCTTCTCGTTCGCCGGATTGATCACGTCCTCGCCGGCACGGCCGTCGCCGTTGAGCCACTCGCCGTCGATATACATTCCGAGCTGCGTGTACATGTCGACCTCTTGGCAGGATTTCGCGCCGAAAAGCGCGGCTCGCCCACACATAGGCGAGATCGGCGCGCGACGGAAGGGAAGGCTCCCGCACCGGCTTCGCTGCCGGCTCCGATCACCTCTCCCCGCAGGTGGGGAGATCGGCGCCGAAGGCGCCGGGTGAGGGGCATTCGGAATTCGGCAAGCGCCCTCACGCGGCTCAGACCTGCGGTCTTCGCCACTCTCCCCGCAGACGGGGAGAGGGAAACGCGTTGCGGGCGGCCAGCGCGGCGCGTTGACAGCGAATTTGCGCTGCCCTTAGCTGCCGGCCCGTAGGGTGGGTTGAGCGCAGCGAAACCCGCCGCGCGATTCGGTGGGTTTCGCACCTGCGGCGCTCAACCCACCCTACAGATTGCGATTCAAGGACATTGGGAGGATCGTTCATGGACGAGAAGCCCGTCCTCGTCGATGTGCGCGAAGGCTATCGGGTCGTCACGCTCAACCGGCCGCAGCGCCTCAATGCCTTCAACGAAGCCATGCACGTCGCGCTGGCGGCGGCGCTCGCCGAAGCGGAGGCCGCCTCTTGCCGCGCGCTGCTGCTCACCGGCGCGGGCCGCGCGTTTTGTGCCGGCCAGGACCTCACGGATCGGCTCGCCGCCGGCGAAACGCCGCAGCTCGGCGGCGCCCTCGACAAATTCTACAATCCGCTGGTGCGCAAGCTGCGCGCCCTGCCGTTCCCGGTCGTTGCCGCGGTGAACGGCGTTGCCGCGGGGGCCGGCGCCAATGTGGCGCTCGCCTGCGACATCGTGCTCGCCGCGCGCTCCGCGAGCTTCGTGCAGGCGTTCGCGCGGATCGGGCTCGTGCCGGATTCCGGCGGCACCTGGTTTCTGCCGCGGCTCGTCGGCGTCGCGCGCGCGCGGGCGCTGGCGCTTACCGCCGAGCCGGTTTCGGCCGAGCAGGCCGAGCGCTGGGGCCTGATCTGGAAAGCCTGCGAGGACGCAGCCTTGATGGCGGAAGCCGAGAAGCTGTGCGGAAATTTCGCGCGCGGCCCGACCATCGGTTTGGCGCTGACGAAACGCGCGCTCGATGCGGCGGAGAGCAACGATCTTTCCGCGCAGCTCGACTTCGAGCGCGACCTGCAGCGCGAGGCGGGCACCACGCCGGATTTCGCCGAAGGCGTGCGCGCGTTCCTCGAGAAGCGCGCGCCGGCATTCACCGGCAGGAGGTCGTGATGGACGCGCTCGCAATCGCACGCGCCTGCGCCGAGGCGCTGTGGGCCGATGATCGGGCGAGCCGCGCACTCGGCATGGAGCTGATCGCCGTCGAGCCGGGTCACGCCGTGCTGGCGATGAACGTGACCGAGCAGATGGTCAACGGCCACGATCTCTGCCACGGCGGGTACATCTTCGCGCTCGCGGATTCCGCCTTCGCGTTCGCGTGCAACACCTACAACCAGCGCACCGTTGCCCAGCACTGCTCGATCGCGTTCGTCGCCGCAGCGCAACGCGGCGACCGGCTGGTCGCGCGGGCAACCGAGCGCATGCGCGCGGGACGCTCCGGCATCTATGACGTGACCGTCACGCGCGAGGAGGGATTCGTGATCGCGGAATTCCGCGGTCATTCCCGCACGATCGAAGGCGAGATCGTGCCGGGGCTGAAAGCGCGCGTCCCCGGCCTCGCCGGCGCGAAAGCATGAGGCGTGGACCGTCGCATTTGGCTCCGATCGAGCCGCAAACGACTCCCTCTCCCCGCTTGCGGGGAGAGGGTTGGGGTGAGGGGCGAGGGACATGAAACAGCCCCTCACCCAGTCCTCGCTGCGCGAGGACCGACCTCTCCCGCCATGCGGGGAGAGGTGATGAGAGCCAGCCGTTACGCATGAGAGCTGCGCAGCGCCGATGATCGACGCGTCCTATGTCCCGTTCGGGCTCGAGCCGATCGAGCAGGCCTCGCGCGACGAGATTTCATCGCTGCAGCTCGATCGTCTGCGCCGGTCGCTGCGCCACACCTACGACAACGTCGCCGCCTACCGCAAGAAATTCGATGCAGCCGGCGTGCATCCCGACGATCTGCGCCGGCTCGAGGACCTCGCCAAATTCCCGTTCACCACCAAGCAGGATCTGCGTGAGAATTATCCGTTCGGCATGTTCGCCGTTCCGCGCGAACGGATCGTGCGCATCCACGCTTCGTCCGGCACCACGGGGAAACCGACGGTCGTCGGCTATACGCGGCGCGACATCGACACCTGGTCGGATCTGATGGCGCGCTCGATCCGCGCCTCGGGCGGCCGGCCCGGCATGAAGGTGCACGTCGCTTACGGCTACGGGCTGTTCACCGGCGGGCTCGGCGCGCACTACGGCGCGGAGCGGCTCGGCTGCAGCGTGATCCCGGTGTCCGGCGGCATGACCGAGCGCCAGGTGCAGCTCATCCTCGATTTCGAGCCCGACATCATCATGGTGACGCCGTCCTACATGCTGGCGATCCTCGACGAGTTCCGCGCCAAGGACATCGACGCGAAGCGATGCTCGCTCGAAATCGGGATTTTCGGCGCCGAGCCGTGGACCAACTCCATGCGGACGGAGATCGAGGATGCGTTCGGCATGGACGCGGTCGACATCTACGGGCTCTCGGAAGTGATGGGGCCGGGCGTCGCCAACGAGTGCGTCGAGACCAAGGACGGCCTGCACGTCTGGGAGGATCATTTCTATCCGGAGATCATCGATCCCGCGAGCGGCAAGGTGCTGCCCGACGGGGAGCGCGGCGAGCTGGTGTTCACCTCGCTCACCAAGGAAGGCATGCCGGTCGTGCGCTACCGCACCCGCGATCTCACGCGGCTTCTGCCCGGCACGGCGCGCACGATGCGGCGCATGGAGAAGGTAACGGGCCGCTCCGACGACATGATGATCGTGCGCGGGGTGAACGTCTTTCCGAGCCAGATCGAGGAGCAGCTGCTGCGCTGCGCGGGGCTTGCGCCCCATTACCAGATCGAGCTTCGGCGCGAGCAGCGCCTCGACGTGCTGCGCCTGCTGGTCGAGGCGCGGCTCGATCACGCCGACGAGGCCTCGCGCGCCGCGCAGGCGGCGGCGCTGGGTGCGCACATCCGCAGCAATATCGGCATTTCGGTCGAGATCGGGGTCGGCGACCCGGGCTCGATCGAGCGCTCCGCCGGCAAAGCCCGGCGCGTCGTCGACTTGCGGCCGAAAAGCTCATGATGCTGTGGCGCCGTCGGCAGCCAGAACGCTAGGGCCGCACCGGATCATGTTTCGCGCCAAGCCGTTTCTGCCCCGGCAATACCGGATTCTGCGAACACGCTGCCGAACGATGCTCAATCCGATTCGCCCACGGACTCCGTGATGACCGACCAGCCGCTCACGATCCGATGCCAGGAATGCGGTCACGCCGTGAGCAGGCGGGACAAGAAATGCCCGTTGTGCGGCTCGCCGATCGAGGAGAATGCCGCGCGCGGCGGCGTGCCCTGGTCTTGGATCTTGATTCTCGCCGGCAGTGCGGCGTTCCTCGTCGCGGTTCTCGCCGTGGTACTCATTTGGCGCCCCAGCGGGACAAGCACCGCTCGCCGCGAGCCCGCGCCGCCGAGCCGATCCGTGCAGGCGGACGTATCGCGGCCCGCACCTGAGGCCACGCCGCCGCCGCAGGCGAGCTCCACGCCTGCGCAACCGAACCCGCCCCCCGCTCCGAGGGCGCCGGAAAAGCAAACGCCGCCCCGCCCAGATGTTGCGGTCGCGCCGCCACGCGTCGAGGCGCCGCCAAGCCAGCCGCCGCAAACCGCCGCAACGCCGGCTGCCCCTGCGCCCGCACCGCCAAACGCCGCACCGCCGACCGCGCCCGCACAACCCAAGGCCGCGGACTTGCAGAACGCGGCCGCCGAACTCTTCGGCCTCGGCAAGAGGCGGCTCCAAACCGGCGCCTACGACTTGGCCATCCGGGACTTCACCGAGGCGCTGAGCCTCAGTCCGCGCTATGCGCAGGCGTTCACCGGCCGGGGCTTCGCGTATCTCTACAAGGCGGAATATGATCGCGCGATCGTGGATTTCGGCGAGGCGATCCGCCTCGAGCCCAGTTCCGATCTGTTCGCCAACCGCGCATTGGCCCATTTCAGCAAACGCGACTACGACCGGGCGATCGAGGACTACGGCGAGGCGATCCGGCTCAGCGCGACCGATGCCGAGCTCTTCAGCGACCGCGGCGCGGCCTACGCCGCCAAGGGCGATTACGCGCACGCCATTCAGGATTACGATCAAGCGCTGCGCCTGAACCCGAATTATCCCGCGGCGCTCAACAATCGCGGCTGGGCGCATTCTCAACGCGGCGAACGCGAACGCGCCATCGCCGATTATCTCAAGGCGTTGAAGCTCAAACCAGAGGAGCCGTTGCGCAAGCACATCGAGGCGGCGCTGAAATCGCTCGGCGTCGCAGCCGGCCGCTGATTGCGCGATCGCTCGCAGCCTGGATGCAGTGCAACTTAATCCGGACGATGTCCAGCCGGCTTCGCCGGGTTGCGAGGCCAGACATTTGCATCTCGGCAATCAATCCGAGCAGTACGTCAGCAACCAAACTATTGCTTTCTTGCCGAGGCTCGGCATAAGGGGCGATGGTCGGCCGGTGCCTTGCAGGGTTTCCGCTTTCCGCTCGGAGCCGACCGTCAGGAGCAACGATCATGAGCATCGCCGCAAGGAACATGTTTGGCGCGGTCCTGCTCACGGCAACCCTGTCGATCTTGGCTATGGCAGATTCGCAAGGTCAGCCGCTTGGCTTGTTTCAGATCGAGGGGCAGGCACAACAACACTGCCCCAATGATATCGTGGTGTGGCTCGACCTCAAGAAACGGATCTATTATCTGCCGCGGCAACGCATGTACGGCCAGGGCAGAACAGCCGTATTCGCTTGCCGCAATGAAGCGCGGCGAAATGGGTATCGCCGTTCGCTGTTGGGCTTGCGATAAGACTCCTGCGGTCGACCGGCATTTTTCGCATCGCTGAGGGGCGGTGTTGTACAATTCGAGTTTCACGCCTACGCTCGGGCATGATCCATTCCATTCACCGAGGAGCGACTTCTATGACAGATTCATATCGTCGTCGTCGCAACACGATCGGTCTGTTGGCTTTCACGTTGTCGGCAGTGGCCCTTGCACCAAGTGCCGGGGCGCAGGAACGTCCGCCGATAGTCGAACAGATGGCCAAGACCTATGGACTCGATTCGTTCGGCCAAATCGAGAAACTCCGCTACACATGGAACCTCGAAATCTCCGGAATGAAGATTGCCAACATCTGGGAATGGGAACCCAAGACCGGCCAGATCAGCTACGAAGGCAAGGACAAAGACGGCAAACCGGTGAAGCTGACGTACCAGCGTTCACAGCTCGCCAGCCAATCCGATGCCGTGAAGAATGAAATCGATCCGGCTTTCATCAACGATCAATATTGGTTGCTGTTACCGTTGCACGTTGTCTGGGACGGCGCGAAAGTCACCGACGAGGGCATGCAGAAACTGTCGCTGGGGAAGGGTTCCGCCGAGCGAGTCGTGATGAAATATCCCTCGGAAGGCGGTTACGCGCCGGGCGACACCTGGGAACTCTATGTCGGTGCCGACCATCGGATCGAGGAGATCATCTACCACGGGGGCGGACCAGGCACGCAAAAAAGGCCCAAGATCTTGAACGTGACGTGGGCGGATCACAAGAAGGCTGGGCCTCTCCTCATCTCCACGGATCACCGCGGCACGGCGGACGACAAGCCGTTGCGAGTTTTCTTATCGGATGTGTCCGTCAAGGTGACGGGATCGGACGGCTGGATGAACGCACAATAACAATAGAAGGGCGGCCAGCGGCGCGGCATCGCGGCCGGGATTTGCGTTCATTCCTCTGCTTGACCGCTCCGGGCCGCACGAAGAGCGCAAGCGGACTAAGCCGCGCGACTACGCCGACCTCACACGTGGTCGTAGTCGACCGCCACCTGCGGAGTGAGCGGGTGGGACTGGCAGGTCAACACGTAGCCGGCGGAGAGCTCCCAAGGTTCCAGCGAAAAATTGCGGTCCATGCGCACCTCGCCACGCACGAGCTTGGCGCGGCAGGTGCAGCACATGCCGCCGCGGCAGGAATACGGCATTTCCAGGCCGTGGCGCAGTCCCGCTTCGACGATCGTCTCGCCGGGCGCCAGCGGGACGAGGTGATCGAGGCCGTTGAGGCGGATTTCGACAGTCGCCTCGGCTTTGCTCGGCGCCTCGCGCTCGGTCCGGATCGGCGGCGGCACGGGATCGCCGTCGACCGTGAAGTGCTCGACGTGGATGCGATCGGCCGGAACCCCGAGCCGCAACAGGGTCGACCGGCTTTGCTCGATCAGATCGCCGGGTCCGCACAAGAATACATGGTCGATCGCCGCCGCCGGCAGCGCGGTTTTGAGCACAGCCGAGATTTTCTCGGCATCGATCCTGCCGTTCAGGAGCTCGATCTCCTGCCGCTCACGCGAGAGCACGTGAACAACGCTCAGCCGGTCGAGAAAGCGGTCCTTGAGCGCTTCGAGCTCGCGCTTGAAGATGATGCTCTGCGCGCTGCGGTTGCCGTAGAGGAGCACGACCCGGCTCGCGGGCTCGTGCGTCAGCACGCTGCGCACGATCGACATCACCGGCGTGATGCCCGAGCCTGCGGCAATCGCCAGGATGTTGCGGGAAGTGTTCGATTCCGGCCGGATGCCGAACCGGCCTTGCGGCGTCATCACGTCGATCTCCTCGCCGCTCTTTGCGAATCGATTGATCCAGTTCGAGAACAGGCCTCCACCCTGTTGTTTGACGACGATGCGCAGATCGCCCTCATCGGGCGCGCTGCAGATCGAATAGGAGCGTCGGACTTCGGCTCCGTCGAGCGTGGTTCGCAACGTGAGATGCTGGCCGGGAGCGAACCGATAGGCCTCGGCGAACTCCGGCGGCAGCGCAAATGCGATCGACACCGCGTCGGGAGTTTCCGGTCGGACATCCCGGATCTTCAGCCGATGGAACGCAACCGACATCGCTAAATGCACTTGAAATAATCGAACGGCTCGGCGCACGCGCTGCAGCGATAGAGCGCCTTGCACGGCGTCGATCCGAACTCGGAAATACGCGCGGTCTCCTGCGAGCCGCAGTGCGGGCAGCGCACGCGCTCTTCTCCGAACAAAGCCCGCCGTCCGGCTTTGCCGTGAGGAGGAGCGATGCCGAAGCGTTCGAGCTTGCGCTTGCCCTCTTCGCTCATCCAATCCGTGGTCCAAGCGGGAGACAGGACGCGCGTCACTTTGGGGGAGCGAAACCCGGCCTTCTCCAATGCAAGCTCGATCTCGAGCGCGATCATGTCCATCGCCGGACAGCCCGAATAGGTCGGCGTGATGAACGCTTCGACCTTTCCACCCTTCACCTTCACGTCGCGCAACACGCCGAGGTCGGCGACTGTCAGGACCGGGATCTCCGGATCGACCACGGCGGCGGCTGCATCCCAGGCGCGGGAGCGCAGCTCGGCATCCGTTCCGGTCGTCAGCGTTGCCACGGCATCACCATCTCGCGTCCGGATAGGCGCGCTGCAGGAACTGCAGCTCGGCCAAAATATGACCGAGGTGCTCGCTGTGACGCCCCGCGCGGCCGCCGGACTGCATCCATTCGCTCTTCGGCATCCGCAAAGTCGCTTCGCTGAGGACCGGGGCGAGCGTGCGCTCCCAAATCGGCCGGATGCCCGCGCGATCGGCCGCGATGCCGGTGCCGATCAAATTCTGCTCGACCGTGTCGATCTCGAACATCTCGCCGGTGTACGGCCAAAGCTCGTCGAGCGCGTCCTGTGCACGGCGGTGACTTTCCTCTGTTCCGTCGCCGAGCCGGATGGTCCACTCGCCGGCGTGGCGCACGTGATAGGCGAGCTCTTTTGTGCTTTTGGCCGCGATTGCCGCAAGCGTCGCGTCCCGCGAGCTCGTCAGCGCTTCGAAATAGGGATGCGCAAAGGTGGCGTACAGCAATTGGCGCAGGATCGTCACGGCGAAGTCGCCGTTCGGCTGCTCGACGAGCAGAAGATTGCGGTATTGCCCGGCGTCGCGCCGATAGGCGAGCGCGTCCTCGTCGCGCCCCCTCCCCTCCACCTCCCCGGCATAGGCGTACAGCGCGCGCGCCTGGCCGATCAGGTCGAGTGCCATGTTGCCGAGCGCGAGATCCTCCTCGAGCACCGGCGCGTGGCCGCACCATTCCGACAAACGGTGGCCGAGCACGAGCGCATCGTCGGCAAGCCTCAGCGCATATGTGAAGAGCGGGTTGCTGTACCCGGTCAAAGCCATGGGCGTTTTCCCTCGTCGGAGGGGAGGTTCTTTCTTCTCCCTCCCCGGAGGGGAGGGTCGCCGAGCGAAGCGAGGCGGGGTGGGGACTCCCCACCCGGCTCGGACCTGCGGTCCTCGCCACCCTCCCCTTCGGGGAGGGAAAAGAGTTACATGTGACCGACTTCTTCCGGCACCTCGTAAAAACTCGGGTGCCGGTAGATCTTCGAGCCGGTCGGCTCGAACAGCATGTCCTCCTCGGCCGGATCCGAGGCCGTGATCGCCGCCGAAGGCACCACCCAGATCGACAGGCCTTCGCCCCGGCGCGTGTAGACGTCGCGGGCGTTCTGCAGTGCCATTGCCGCGTCGACCGCGTGCACGCTGCCGGCGTGGCGATGTGCCATGCCGTTGCGGGTGCGGATGAACACCTCCCACAACGGCCAATTCTTCTCGCTCATTGCGGCCTCCGTCATTCCGCGGCGACCCGCATCGCCGCTTCGCGGCTCCGGCGCTTTTCCGCGTAAGCGAGCGCGGCCTCGCGCACCCACGCGCCCTCCGCATGGGCCTTGCGCCGTACCCGCACGCGCTCGCGATTGCACGGACCGTTCCCGGCTATCACGCGCTTGAACTCGTCCCAGTCGATCTCGCCGAAGCGCCAATGCCCGCTCGCCTCGTCGAATTCGAGTTGCCGGTCGGGAATCGTGAGGCCGAGGTAATGCGCCTGGGGCACGGTCGCATCGACGAATTTCTGACGCAGCTCGTCGTTGGTGAAGCGCTTGATCTTCCAGCGCATCGAGAGATCGGTGTGCTGGCTGTCCTTGTCGGAGGGGCCGAACATCATCAGCACCGGCCACCACCAGCGATTCAGCGCATCCTGCGCCATCGCCTTCTGTTCGGGCGTGCCGCGGGCGAGCGTCAACATGATCTCGTAACCCTGACGCTGATGAAAGCTTTCCTCCTTGCAGATGCGGATCATGGCCCGCGCGTAGGGGCCGTAGCTGCAGCGACACAGCGGGATCTGATTCATGATCGCGGCGCCGTCGACGAGCCAGCCGATGACGCCGATATCCGCCCAGGAGAGCGTCGGATAGTTGAAGATCGAGGCGTATTTCGCCTTCCCGGAGAGCAACTGCTCGACCAATTCCTCGCGGGAGATGCCGAGCGTCTCGGCGGCGGCATAGAGATAGAGTCCGTGTCCGCCCTCATCCTGAACTTTCGCCAGCAACGCTGCCTTGCGCTTGAGCGACGGCGCGCGCGTGATCCAATTGCCCTCCGGGAGCATGCCGACGATTTCGGAATGGGCGTGCTGGGAAATCTGGCGGATCAGCGTGCGGCGATAGCCGTCCGGCATCCAGTCATTGGGTTCGATCCGCGCTTCCGCATCGACGCGCGCCTGAAAGCGCCCCTCGCGCTCGATATCAGCGCCGGGACTGTGGGTTTCGCGCGTGTTGAGGGCCTGGGTGTACATGGCTCGGCAGCCAGGTTGCGCCGGGTACAGCTCTATTATGTTACAATAATTTGTTGGGTCAATTGTTTCTGTAACATTTTTGATGCTGCACTGCAGTAACCGGCCTCTTGCCCGGAAGGCCGCCTATCAGGAATGGCTGGCGATAATGGCTTCCCCGATGCGCACGATCCGGGCGCCGAGGTCCTCGGGTCCGACGCTTTGCAGGCTGACCCGCGCACCCTCCAGCACCAGATGCAGTTCGTCGGAGAGGAGTTCGGGATCGGCAAGGCCGGCCCCGCGGCAGAGCTCGGTCAAGCGCTCGCGCTGCCTTCGCTTGAAGGCCTCGATGACCGGGCGGGCCGGATGGTCCTTTTCGGCGAGTTCGATGGCCGCATTGGCGTGCGCGCAGCCCCGATTGCCCCGGCGAACCACGTCTTCGGCCATGTGCCTGAGCCAAGCGCGTAGCTGTGCCCGGGAATCGCCTGGGTGCGCAGTCTCGAGGCTCTGCCACAGCGCCTCGACGCGCTTGCCTTTCTGCCGAAGGTACTCTGCCACCAGCGCGTCTTTCGACGGAAAGTGCCGGTAGAGCGTCATTTTGTTCGTGCCGGCCGCCTCGGCGATTGCCTCGACTCCGACCGCCCGAATGCCGTGCCGATAAAACAGGTCGTCCGCCGCTTTCAGGATGCGCTCGCGAGGCGGAACAGGTGCGACATCGGCTTCCATGGGACCCTCCAAAAATTCTTGTTTTTCACCTCTTGACGGGTGTTACCGGTAAGTAACATATAAGCGGTGTTACCGGTCAGTACCGTATATGGCATGACCGGTCAGTAACACAAGGGGTCATCCGAAATCACCCCCTGTGCCGATCAGGAGCAAGAAAATGCTTTCCCAACTGCTAGCCTTTCCGGTTCGCGCGCTCGTCGTGGTGGCCCTGTTTCCGACGCCGCCGGCCTTTGGCGCCGCACTTATGCACCAGAGCGCCCTAGCTGCGCCCGCAATCATCGCGCCGTCGATGGATGCCGGCGCCGTTAGCCCGGCAGCCAGCGCCCCCACATTCCACCCAGTTCCGATCCTCGGTCCCGTAGCCGGCCCGGCCGGACGGTGAAGCGGCCACACTGCTTTCCGAAGAGGAGAAACCCAATGCCGAACATTCTGGTTCTTACCAGCAGCCCGCGCGGCGGCGCCTCGCACTCGACTCGCGTGGCCAAGCATGTTCTCGACGAGCTTCGGCGCGCCGATCCGACGGCCGAAGTGACCGTCCGCGATCTCGCAGCAGATCCGGTCCCCCATATCGATGAGGATTTCGTCACCGGGATTTTTGCACCGGCCGACCGGCTCCATGCCGAGCAGCTGGAGCGGGTTGCGGTCTCCGATAAGTTGATCGACGAGCTGATCGCGGCTCACATCGTGGTGATCGCCGTCGCCATGATCAATTTCGGCATCCCGTCGACGCTCAAAGCTTGGATCGATCACGTCACCCGCGCCGGGCGCACGTTCCAATACGGCGAGAGCGGCCCGCGCGGACTCCTCACCGGCAAGCGAGTGATCCTCGTCACTGCGGCCGGCGGCGTCTATTCCGGCGCGCCGCGCCGCGAACTCGATCACGTGACGCCGTATCTGCTGCACCTCCTCGCATTCCTCGGCATGACGGACGTGCGGGTGATCGGGGTTGAAGGCACCGCGCTCGGACCGGACGCGGCCGAGAAAGCGGTCGCACCTCGTGCGCGAGCTCACGCCCGAATCCATCCCATTGACGCCAGATGCCGAGGAGGGAGAAGCGCATGCACTGGTCTCGTTCTGAGCCAAGCCTTTCCGAGCTGTTGGCGGACCCGATCGTGATGGCCGTAATGGCCGCCGATCGGGTCGCGCCCGAGCAGCTGCGGAGGGATTTGCGCAAGATCGCGACCATGCTCGAGCAGCGCGCAAACTTGCCCGCGCCGCGTCGGAGCAATTACGGCGACGCCATCCGCCCAAGCCGCAACCCGCATCTAACGGTCGGCGAACCGTCGGAAGAAACCCGCGTCCGGCGGCGGCAGCGGACCGTGCTCGTTGCGTGCATTGCGGTCGAGAAACAGCTCCGCCGCCGGCACGAGGCGGCGATAGATGCGCGCCGCAAGCGCGCGGGAATCCTTGCCGGGCCAATCCGGCGGCAACAGCCCTGTCGGCAGCGCCGGATCGCGCAGCACGATGCGGCGGAATTCATGGATCAGCAGCAGGCGCGCGACCAGCGCGTCGGCGGGCGCCGGCTCGGACTCGAACCGTCGGTCGAGCGGCGAGAATTGGGCGAGGAACTCGCGGTAGGCCGCGGCGAGCGGCGCGAGCCTGAATGTCGCCTCCGCGATCCCCGGCCCGCTCGCTCCCGGATCCGTCGCGATCAGAAACATCCCGCTGCGTATGGCGATCTCCGGCGAAGCGTCGGCGAGGCCGACATAGACCGCCGGCGAGAGCGCGGCGAATCCCTCCGCCTCCAAGAGCCGGCGCGCGGCAGGCGGGTCATCGAGCTGCGGGCCGAGGAGGGCGAGCCGCAGGCGCCCGTCGAACTTCCGGTCGGTGCCGAAATAGATGCGCCGCGTCGCTGCCGCGAAGCTCGCCTGCTCGCGCCTGGAGAGCCGATAATAGCTGTTGCGGCCGATGCGCTCGCGCTCGAGCCACCCGTCCGTGACCAGCCGCGACGTCGCCGTGCGCACATGCCCGGCATCGATCCCCAACAGCGCCATGATCTCGGTGAGCGAGCCGAGCCACAGGCTGCCGCCGCGCGGAACGATCGCGTCGCCGTAAAGCGTGATGATCAGCGACCAGGCACGGACCGGGCGCGACGCCTGGAAGCGGTCGAGCAAAGCGGCGACGGGTGCGGCAAGCGACATCGCAGGAAGCGCCGAAGAAAGCCGCGACAATAACGTCCGGTCCGCCGCTCGAGCAAACATGCCGCAAATGAATGGCCGGCAGGGGTTCGCGGCCCGTTCTGGGCGCAGCGGGTGCCCGCCGGAATTAACGATGCCGAGCGCACGCTATTCCGACGAGCAGGTGCAAGCTCTGTAACCGCACGGCGGCGGAACCGTTTTTGCGAGGAGGCGAGCGGCCCGCAAAGGAGTATTGCGTCATGTTCAGGCGCCTGCGCACGGCCCTGCTGCTGGCTACCGCGATCAGCCTCTTGTCACTGCCCGCGAGCGCCGGAGTGAAATCGGGAGGCTCCTTCCATTCCCCGGTCGCTCCTCACATCCAACCGTTCGTGCGGCCGCCGCACCACCATCCAGGGCCCAATATCCACAAATTCTCGCATCACCATCAACAATTCTGGCATCGTCATCGTCACCGGTCCTTCGACTTCGGGTTGCCGTACGGTTTCGGCGACACCGGATTCTACGATCCATACTTCGCCCCGACGGAGGATGCAGCGGACGTCGCAACGACCTATCCGTACCCGGTCTTGCCGGGATCGTTCCGCGATCGTCCGTCTTACCGGACCGGGTGCCGATCGGAGGAGGTCTCGGTGCCGAGCGCGCACGGGCCCACATTTGTCACGGTGACGCGCTGTTCCGTGCCAATCGTGGAATCGCCGACGCTGAAATAGCCCAGTTCCGGCAGACAATTCCGGTGGAGTGTTCGCGCATTCGACGAGTTGTTCACGAGCCGCGAGCTCATCTCCCGATTCCGCACCAGCGATTTGATCGAATTGAAGAACTTGGATTTTTCAAGCTCTGGGTTTGACATCAAATGACCCCGGACGCGCCACAAAGCTCGCCTACCCTGCCTCGGTCGGGAGGGGGTCAGTAAGTCGCCCGGCCGGGACGGTCCCGGTCCCACAGGTTGCCCCCTGCTGTTGACCGGGACCGTTCTGAACCTGCGGTTGTGGCTGCACGTATGCTCGCCCACTCGCGCATCCGATCACCAGCGTCTGCAGGATGTGCCGATCGCGATCGCGGCTGTTCCGCGCCGACACCTGCTCGGCTTGAGTTCAACGCCGAATCCCAATACCAATGCTTGAAAAAGGGGCAAAGGCCGCCGACGCCCAAACGTCGGTCCTTAGCGGGACAGCCAAGTGCCGGGAAAAGCCCTGTCGCCCAACGGTCGCGAACGGGGGGCAATGGCAAAAATCGCCGCCTGGGAAACTGGGCGGTTTTTTGTTGGTCACGCTGGCGCCGAGCCGGTCACGGATCAGCGCGCGTCACCGCCCGAAGATGAGCTGCCAGGGCGTCCAATCGAAGCGATAATTCACGCCGACGCGCACCATGTCGCCGGCGAATTTTGTAGAAGCCCGGATGAATGCGCCCTGGTTCTGCGGGTCGATGGTGTAGAACGTCAGGGTGCCGATGTCGTAATGCAAATATTCGATCTTGCCGGACCACGGCCCGACGCCGTATTCGAGCCCGGCGCCCAGCGCCCATCCCCATAACGTTTTCCGGCGCGACCCGAATGCGCCCACTCCGGGGCCGCTCGCCACGAAGCTCGCCTCGGCGCTGCCGTTCGCGAGCCCGCCGGTGGCATAAATCAAAATGTTGTCCTGAACCGCATATCCGGCGCGAACCCGGGTCGTGCCGAACCAGGTCAGCTTCTGCTCGCCGACATTCGATACATGGTTGGTCACGATGATCTGCGACTCGCGAATGTCGGTGAACGAAATATCCGAGTCGGTGCCGAGCACGACTCGGCCGAACTGCCAGTTCGTCCCGTATTGCACACCGCCCAGGAAACCGCTTGGGTCGCCGGCAATCGTCGGCACAATGGTTCCCGGCGTATACGGCCCGGGCACAGCCAACGCGACCGCTTCGCTGCTCCATCCGTAGCCGACATGTCCGCCGACAAAAAACCCGGCCCAATTGTAGAGCGGCGCCACAACGGGGACCGGTGGAGGTGCGGGCGGCGGGGCTGGGGGCGGCAGCGTGAGATCGGCGGCCGAAGCGGCACGTGCAGTGGCGCAAAGCAGCAGCGCAACGCAAATCTGCGGCAGCCAGGCGCGCCTCATGATCTTCCCCCGCGTCGGGCCGATCCTACAGCAATACCGGATGCTTTACTGTTGCCCCGCGGCAACAAGCTACGAAAATTGTGATGGAATACCTGTGGGTTCTGTCAGTTCCGGTGTCCGGACGACCGCAGCCCAAGGAACGGCCTACTCGGATCAATACCCCTGCGCCAATCGGGCGGCGAGAATCGACGGCAGTCCGGCTGCGCGGATCTTCGCGGCAGCGCCTTCAATATCGTAGGGCACGCGCAGGTACGTGAGCGTGCTCTCCTCGTCATCGAGCACCGCGTAGCAAGCATCCGGCACCCCGTCGCGGGGCTGCCCGACCGCGCCGATCACGGCAAGCCAGCGCCGTCCGCGATCCAGCGGAATGGCCACATCCGCAACCGGCGTCAAAGCCTCGATCTTTCCGGCAGTGCCCAGACGATAGACCACGGGCACGTGGACGTGGCCGCAGAACGTCAGGCGCCGCGACGTTGCTTCGAGACTTTGCAGCGCCTCGTAGCTGTCGACAACATAGTTCCAGTCCGCGGGCGCCCAAGCACTGGCATGAACGTAGAGCCGGTCCGCTTCTTCGATCGTGAGCGGAAGGCCGGCCAGAAATGCGCGCTGGCTCGCATCGAGCTGCGTTCGGGTCCATTCGATCGCGGCGAGCGCGACGGCGTTCATGTCCAACCGTTCGGCCGAGATCGCGTCGTCATGGTTGCCTCGGATCGCGACCGCGCCGCGTGCGAGATGATGCATGACCGTATCCGCCGCCCAGCCGGGGTCGGCGCCGTAGCCGACGTAATCGCCGAGAAAAACATAGCGGTCGACCCCGAGGTCGGCCGCGTGTTTCAGGCAAGCGGAAAATGCCTCGCGGTTGGCATGGATGTCGCTCATCACTGCGATGCGCATTCCGCTGTCCCGCATTTCTTCCTGACTCCGCGCGCAAAACGCGGTCGCCGTGTCGAGCCATTATCACAGGCTGACAAAGCAAATGCGAAGCGCGTGCCGGCAAGCGGGTAGCGAGCGCAAGCCGCGGCCAGAAAAAACGAGGGGGCGCGGACCCGTGTCCGCGCCCCCGCAACGAGAACTCGTGGCTAGCGCGCGACCGACTGGCTCTTCTGCCACTCCAGGAATTGCCGGAACAGCGCCTCGCGTTCCTCCGGCTTCGCCCCCCCGCGGCCCTGGCTCTCGTTGAGGAACTGATCGAAGCGGCGGCGGGTGTCGGCGGAAGCCATGACGCTGCTGTTGCGATCGAGCCATTCCTGCGCCGGCTTGAATCGCGCCCAGCCGGGCAGCGGCGCGTTGAGTGCGACCTCTTTCCATTTCGGATGGAACGGCGGCTGCTGCAGCGTTGCGATTTTGTTGAAGAACGCATCGACGAAGCGCGCGAGGCGCCGGTAGCGCTCGGTGTTGGGCGCCCAGTTGTAGGCGGCGAGCACCGCGGGCACCGCGATGGTGTCGATGCGCTCGCCCTTCGGCACCAGGTTCGGGTAATCCTCCGATGTGAGCTGCGCCGGCAGATAATCCGGCTGCAGGGACTTGGCGTAATCGACCGGGAGCAGGTGGAAATTGTCCTCCTTCACCGTCGTGGTGAATTTCGAGGGCTTGCCCTGCACCCAGATCATCGCGTCGATCTCGCCCTTCTTGAGCTTCTCATAGGCCAGCCGCTGCTCGATGTAGGCGAAATTCGGGTGGATGCCGAGGCGTTCGAACACGATGATGGAAGTCACGAACGTGCCGCCGTTCGGCAGATCGACCGCGACGGTCTTGCCCTCGAGCTCCGCCAGGCTGGTGATCGATTTCGGCGCGAGCACGTGCATTTCTTCGTTGTAGAGCTTGGTGATGAAGGTGAACTGCTTCTTGATGTTGTTGGCGTAACCCTTCTTCTCCAGGTAATCGAGCGTGTCGGAGCGCACGATGCCGAGATCGACGCCCTTGAGGAACAGAATGTCGGCGACGCCCTGCACCGAGCCGCGGCCGATGATCGGCAGCACGCGCAGCTGCTCGCCGCTGTCGAGCGCGGAGGAAAGATCGGCGCCGAACTGCACGTAGGTTCCGGCGATGGTGCCGGTCATGATCGTGACCGTATTGGCGTTGAGCCGATCGGCGGTCTCGCGCGTGCCGGACCCGTATTTGAAGATCGCCTTGAGGCCTTCGCTGACCGTGCCGGGGTCGACTTCCGTCTGTGCCTGCGCGATCGTCACGAACCCGAGCAGCGCCAGCACCGCCGCGACGAGCCGCCAAGACTGCTTCGCCATCGTCATCCTCTCCTGATCTCGTGGTGGGTGTCCCCGTCGCAAATCTTCAGTGCGCGCGGCTCGCCAGCATTTCCAGGCGCCGCATCGCTTCCGCCGACCCGAACTCCCTGGCCCGCTCGTACCAAGTGCGCGCTGCGGCGATATCCGAGGCGAACCCCTGGATGCCGAGCTTCTCCAGCGCGATCGGATCGTAGGTTCCCGCCAGCATCAGCGCCGCGCGAGGATCGCCACCTTCCGCGGCGCGCTGCAGTACGAGCCGCGCGGAAGCGAGATCGCCGCTCGCCATGAAGGCCTCGCCGCGCCGCACGAGATCCGCGATTTCCTCGCGCGACAGCTGGCGGACCGCAAAGCTCTTCGCCGGACCGGCGGGCGCCGGGGGCGGAGCCGCCGCCGCGACGCGGGCCGGCTGCGGCTCGATCGCGCTGGGCGCTTGTGCGACGGCATTGGTTGGCGCCGCCGATACTGGCGCTTGCACAACGGGTGCATTCTCGACCGTGCGGGTCAGCGCGACGCCACCGGTCCCCCGCTCCTGCGGAACGTCGTATTGCGCGGTCGCGGCCCTGGGCTGCTGGGCTGTCGCAGCATTCTGGCCCGAGAACCGCGAGCCGAACGAGGGGGAATCCTGCTTCTGGGCGATTCCCGCGGTGAGCCACGAGGTCGGGAACTTGCCGATCACGAACAGTGCTACGACAGCGGCGATTGCAATCGCGATCGTAAAACGCGCCAGGAGCCCGAGGGCGGAGCGCATGCGCGGAACCGGCCAGGGCTCTGGCATGAGCGTCGGCTCGAGCGAGCGCGGGAGGCGATAGCGCTCGACCACGACGGGATCGCTTGCTGCAGCTGAATGGACCGGCGATCGTCGCACGATGTCGCTGTCGAGATCCCGGGCCGGTCGCCGCGCGACGTCGCTGTCGAGGCCCGGGGCGGATTTCGGCATCGTCGCCGGTCGCTCGCCGGGCTTGCCGCGCCGCGCCTCGGCGGCGTCGCGCACCCATTTGGGAGCATAGGGCGAAGGCTCATCGGGACCGAAGTCTCGATCCAACGGACTACTCATGGACCGCCTCCCAATGTAGCCGGCAACGCCTGGGGCTGGATCGGAGCCCGGCCAGAGCGGCGGCGCCGGATTTGCGAATGTCTAATGGAAACGCGCGGGGGCCGATCGGCTTGGTGCGATCGGGGCCCGCAATGGGCTGACGAACCGAAGGGGTCGAGGCCGGGGGGCCGCCCGAAACGGGCGTGCCGCCGTCGACGTGCCGACATGCCTTACCCTCAATGCACCGGCAGCGGACAGACACACACAAAGGGCCGCCGGTTCAACGCCACGCGTCCTCGTCGGACTTGGTTCATCGTTGCAGGTCCTCGGAGCTATCGGCCCAATATGTCATTAGTGAGGCTCGCACCGGCCGAATCTTACCGCAGCGGTTCCCGTTATCTGTTTGTTTGATCAGGAATCGGCGCAATACTGCCGAGCAATGGATTGATGGGCCGCGAAATATCGACTCCGGCGTGGATGCGGTCGTCACGCATCGGATTGTCGCCTCCGGGCTTGGCCTACGGGGTCGGCTTCGTGTGTGCGCACTGCTCCACACCGCAGGTGTCGCATCGGGCCTCGTGGTGCGCTCCGCTGCAGTGAGCCCCCGCGTCCTTCAGGTTGGCGGTAGCGCGATAGCACTTACCGGAGTGGCGATCCCGGGCGGGGCTTTGTAGCGGCCGCCATCGAACAAGGCGGGCGCACCGGATTGAGTTGTTCCGAGCTGAATGGTAATCACCGCGGGGGTGTGGTGGCCATGCAGCGATCGGGAACGCGCCGGTTTTGGCGGAAGTTTGCCGCCGGTCTCGCCGCCTATGCGGTTGCGCTGCAGGTGGCGCTCTCGGGATTTGGGCTCGCCACTCTTGTCGCGTCCGATGCGGCGGCTTTCCCGATTTGCAGCGAGCACGCGGCCGATCCTGCCGATGCCCCCTCTCACGATTCCTGGCTCTGTCAGTGTGCCACCGCCTGCTTTAGCGGCTGGAGCGTCCTATCCGACCCGCCGGCGGTCGCGGCATTTTCCGGTGTGACCCTCCCAGCGAACCTGTCGGATTGCGGTAGCCCCGCCAGTCTCGGGTTGACGGCCCGAACCCCCCAGATCCCACGCGCTCCTCCGGCTGCGTGACGCCCGCCTCGCGGGCGGCCCTGCGCATTCTTGCCCGCGGCGCCTCGCGGCGCGCGGGCGTTCGGCATGGAGCAATCGATGAAGCCTATTTCCCTCGTCTTCGCCCTGGCGGCATGTCTCTTCGCGAGCGGCGCGCTCGCCCAGCAATACAAGCTGGGAGCGATCGAAATCGATCATCCGTGGTCGCGCGCCACTCCGAAGGGCGCCAAGACCGGTGCCGGTTATGTGCGGATCAAGAACACCGGATCCGAGCCCGACCGCCTGCTCGGCGGGTCGTTTGCCGACGCCGAGAAGGCCGAGGTCCATGAAATGACCATGGACCAAGGCATCATGAAGATGCGCCCCGTCGCGGGCGGAATCGAGATCAAGCCCGGCGAAACCGTCGAGCTCAAGCCGGACGGATTCCACCTGATGTTCGGCGGCCTCAAGCAGCCGCTCAAGAAAGGCGAGCAGGTGAGCGGAAGCCTAAAATTCGAAAAGGCCGGCTCCGTTCAGGTGCAATACACGGTCGAGGCAATCGGCCAGAAATCTTCGAGCTCGGATCAGAAGTCCGACATGCCCGGGATGAAGAACATGCCCGGCATGAAGATGCGTTGAGGCCTGCCATGCGCTCGCGGATAAAACGAGAGCGGACGGCCCGCAAGCGCGGCCGCGTATTGCAGGTCGCCGCGTTCGCTGCCTGCATGATTTGGCTCGGCGCCGACGACGCCCTCGCTCACTGCTTCGTCGGCGGCCGGTTTTTCCCCGCGACCCTCAATGTCGACGACCCTTGCGTCGCCGACGAGCTGTCGCTCCCGACCGTATCCGTCTTCAAGAACGGCGACGATCCGTCCGCCCGCGAGGTCGACATTTCCGGAGAGCTTTCGAAGCGCATCACCGAAAACTTCGGAATCTCGATCGGCGAAACCTGGACGAACCTGAAACCGCCGGGTGGCCCGGCCGCGAGCGGGTTCCAGAATCTCGAGACCACTTTCAAATATCAGTTCCTGCGCGACGCGACGCACGAGCTCGGCATGTCCGCCGGCGTTTCGGTCGAATGGGGTCGCACGGGGGCCGAGCAGGTCGGCGCCGAGCGCTTCAGCGTGATCACGCCGACGCTGTTTTTCGGCAAAGGATTCGGCGATCTTCCCGATACGGTCAAATGGATCAGGCCGGTGGCGCTCACCGGGCAGGTCGGCTATGCGATTCCCAGCAGCCGCTCGACGACGGAGATCGAGCCCGATACCGGCGAGATCTCGGTCACGCCCAATCCGCAGTTCCTGGTGTATGGCGCGACGCTGCAGTACAGCATGCCCTATCTGAAATCGAGCGTCGTCGATCTCGGCCTGCCTGACTTCATCAATCATCTGATTCCGATCGTCGAATCGCAGTTCCGGACGCCGGTCGCCAACAATTTCGGCCAGAGTTGGGTCACCACGGGCACCGTGAATCCCGGCGTGATCTGGATCGGCGACTATTTCCAGATCGGCGTGGAAGCCATCATCCCGATCAACCGCGCAAGCGGCACCGGGGTCGGCGCGATCGCGCAGCTGCACCTTTATCTGGACGACATGTTCCCGACCACGATCGGCAAGCCGTTGTTCGGAACCGCCTCGGCCCCGCAAAAACCGTTCCCGTGAGCATCAACATGCGCAATCTTGTCTTCATCACCTCGTTGCCGCTGCTGGTTCTTGCGGCCGCATCGGCCCATGCGCCCGCGAACGCGCACGCCTACCTCGATCGTGCGGAGCCGCGCGTCGGCAGCTCCGTGAGTTCGCCGCCACGCCAGCTCTCGCTGTGGTTCACCCAGAATTTGGAGCCGGCGTTCAGCGGTGCCCAGGTGCTCGACTCCGCAGGAGGCCGGGTCGACCAGGGGGCCCGCGTCGATCCCGCGAACCGCAGTCTGATGCGCGTCTCGCTCAAGCCGCTGCGCCCGGGGAGCTACAGGGTCCATTGGCGCGTGTTGTCGGTGGACACGCATACGACCGAAGGAAGCTTCAGCTTCCAGGTCGGACAATGATCGCGGTCGGGGAGAGCGGCCGCTGCGGAGAGTTTCTTGAACGGTCCCCTGGTCGTAGCGCGCGCGATTCACTTCGCCTCGACTGCGGCATTTTCCGGCCTGTTCCTGTTCCTGGTCCTGATCGGTGAGCCGGTTCTGCGCAATGATGCCGGCAGGTCCTCGATCTTGCGCAGGCGCTTTCTTGCGCTCGGCTGGATCAGCCTCGCGCTCATGCTGGGTTCCGGCGCAGCCTGGCTGCTGGCGTTGGCGTTCGATATCGCGGGGCGCTCCTGGGAGACGCTGCTCTCGCAAGCAGTTGCGTGGACGCTTCTGACGCAGACGCAGTTCGGCACCGACGCGCTCGTTCGGCTAGGTCTTGCGGCGCTGCTGGCGATCGTATTGCTGCGCTACCGATCGGAATGCGGCTGGCGCGGGCGCTTCGATCGTATCGCCGCGATCCTGCTCGCGGCGTTCCTCGCCGGCAGCTTGGCATGGGCGGGACACGGCAGCGCGGGTTCCGGAACGAGCGGTGGATTGCAGCTCGTGGCCGACGCCCTGCATTTGGTTGCCGCCGCGGGTTGGATCGGCGGATTGCCGCCGCTGCTGTTGCTGCTCGCTTTTCTGTGCCGAACGGACAAGTCGCTTGCCGCGGCTGCGGCGGCGACTTGGCGATTTTCCCAGTTCGCACTCGTCACCGTGGGCATTCTGCTCGCAACGGGAATCATCAACACTTATTTCCTGGTCGGCAGCGTGCCCGGCCTGATCGGAACCGATTATGGGCGTCTGCTGCTCACCAAGATCGCGCTGTTCGCGATCATGGTCGCTTTCGCGGCGGCCAACCGCTATCGGCATTTGCCGCCCTTCGCCAGTCCGGGAAAATCCGCGGGCACCGCGCTCGCCCGGATCGAGCGCAATGGCTTCTTCGAGCTCTTCCTCGGGCTCGTCGTCCTCGTCATGGTCGCGGTGCTCGGCACATTGCCGCCGGCAGCCCACGTGCAAGCGTGGTGGCCGCTTCCGCTGCGCCTGAATGCCGATGCATGGTCCGACCCCGCGACTCGCCTCAACGCCGGCACCGCGCTGATCGCCACCGCAAACGCCGTCCTCGCGATTGCCGTCGCGGTCCGAAGCAGGGCATGGCGATGGCCGGCGATCGCGGCCGCAGCCGCGCTTCTGGCGTGGGCCGGGCCGCGCTTGACCCTGCTGACCGCCGCGGCGTTCCCGACGAGCTTCTTCGTCTCGCCGACCGGCTATTCCGCGCAGTCGATTGCGGCGGGGCGGGCGGTGTTCGCCGAGCACTGCGCTTCATGTCACGGTGAGCAGGGATACGGCGACGGTCCCGCGACCAACCATCTCGATCCGCCCTCCGACGATCTCACCGCCGAGCACATCTACGAGCATTCCGACGGCGATCTGTTCTGGTGGATCACCGCAGGCATCGGCGAGGCGATGCCTCCTTTCGGCACGGTCCTCGATGAGACCGCGCGCTGGAACCTGATCGATTTTTTGCACGCCAATGCGGACGCGCGACGTCTCTCCGAGACGGACGCAACCGGACTTGCGTTCCCGCTGCCCGAGTTTTCGGTCGAATGCCCGGGCGGCAGCATCCGATCGATCGCGGACCTGCGTGGCAACATCGTGCACATCGTCCTTGCCGGGACGGCATCGACTGCGAGGCTGCAGCAATTGGCAGACCTCGAGGATGCGCGCGAGGTCAGGATCGTGGTTGAGCTCTCGGAAATCCCGAACTCGCGGTTCTGCGAGACGAGGGACGCAAACGTGATTGCGGCGTTCGCGGTCTATCGCGGAACGGATGCGCTCGACGGCACCGAGTTCCTGGTCGATGCATCCGGCTCGTTGCGCGCGATGTGGGTTCCTGGGCGCCGCCCGGACTGGCGCGAGCCCGCGGTCTTCGCCGGCGAGATCGCCGCGATCCGCCGCACGCCCGCACAGCCGCGCGCCGCATCCGCTGCCGGCACGCACGTGCATTCGCATTGAAACTTGCTGCCGCAAGATACCAGGCGCGCGGGCAAGGCCGAAGACTTGCCAGCATGCTTATGGTTTAATGCCGCGCGTGCGGTCCAAAATACCAACGATTTCCGGGAGGCAGTCGTGTTCAGCAAATCGAGCGTGGCGATCGCGACGGGCATTGTTGTTTCTTTCACGCTGCCGGTTTCGGCGCAGGATTGGACGCAGCGACTGCCCGAGGGCAAAGGCAAGGAAACCGTGGCCGCGGCTTGTGCCAATTGCCACGAATTTTTCAGCCGCGTCGGCGCCGGCTACACGCCGGAAGGCTGGCGCACCGTGATGCGGATGATGGTCAATCATGGGATAGCCATGCCGCTCGACGAACTCGATGCGGTGACGCAATACTTGATCGCCAACTTCCCGGAGAAACAGAAGCCGCCGGGTATCACCATTGCGGGCCCGGTCGAAGTCTCGATCAAGATTTGGCCCGTTCCAACACCGGGATCGCGCCCGCATGATCCGCTTGCCGCCGCGGACGGCGCGATTTGGTACACGGGCCAGATGCACAACGTGCTCGGCAGGCTCGATCCCAAGACCGGCGCGTTCAAGGAGTTTCCGCTCAAAACTGCGCACAGCGGCCCGCATGGTCTCGTCGAGGATAAACAAGGAAATATTTGGTACACGGCGAATGCCGCGGGCCTGATCGGGAAGCTCGATCCCAAGACCGGCGAGGTCACCGAATATGCGATGCCGGACCCGGAGGCGCGCGACCCGCATACGCTGATTTTCGATCCTGCCGGGATCCTGTGGTTCTCGGTGCAGAACGCCAATAAGATCGGGCGACTCGATCCACGGACCGGTGAGATCAAACTCGTGACGCCGCCGACGCCGCGCGCCCGCCCTTACGGCCTTGCGGTCAACTCGAAGGGCATTCCGTTCTTCGTGGAGTTCGGCGCCCCCAAGGTGGGCAGCATCGACCCGAACACCTTGGAGATCCGCGAATATCCATTGCCGGACGCCGGGGCGCGTCCGCGCCGCATCGCGATCACGAGCGATGATATCGTGTGGTACACCGATTTCGCCCGCGGCTACCTCGGCCGGCTCGATCCCACGACCGGCAAGGTCGTCGAATGGCTCTCGCCGGGCGGGCCCAAGTCCGAGCCCTACGGCATCTCGGCCATCAAGGATGTGATCTGGTACAGCGAGTCCGGCACAAAACCCAACACGGTCGTGCGGTTCGACCCGAAGAGCGAAAAATTCCAGAGCTGGGTCATTCCGGGCGGCGGCAACATCGTGCGCAACACCTCGGTCACGAGCGAGGGAAATTTCGTGCTGGCGAACAGCCTGGTGAACGCGGTCTCGCTGGTCGAGATCAAGGATGCGCCGACGCGGTGACGGCCGGCATGAACGATGCATTCGATTTCACGCGGTTCGCGGCGTCGGAGCCCCGCAGTTTCGAAGACCTGCGGGTCGGGGAAATCTTTCGCAATCCGAGCCGCACCATGACGGCGGCGCATTTCGCGGCGTTTCAGCTGCTCTCCGGCGACAACCATCCGATCCATTACGACGTCGAATATTGCCGCTCGCACGGTCACCGCGACATGCTGGCGCATGGCTTGCAGGTGCTGGCGTTCACGGCGGCGGGCGCCGGCAGCTTTCCGCACGCGATCGGTGATTGCCTGATCGCATTCACCGAGGCCTCCTGCCGATTTCTCGAGCCGGTCTATGTCGGCGACACGCTCTATCCCGAGCTCGAAATCACCGCGCTCAAGCCCCAGCGCACGACCGGATTGGTGGTCATGGCGGCGCGCATCCACAACCAGCGCGCCGCGCTCGTACTCGCGGGCGAGCACAAATATCTGCTGCGCAAATCTGCGGGATAACCGGCTTTTCGCGGAGGAAGCGGATGCCGTAGACCGCTCGGCCGAAATGGGCTACGCCGCGCGTCATCGGAGGCAGCCCGTGTACATTCCCGAGCATTTCGCCGAGCAGCGGCCCGAAATCCTCGCCCGAGCGATCCGAGACATCCAGTTCGCGTTGTTGGTGACGGCTCTCGACGGGGAATATTTCGCCTCGCACGTCCCCACGGTCCTCAAGCAGGCGAACGGCGGCTTCACGATCGAAGCCCACGTCGCGCGCCCGAACGAGCATTGGAAAATGCTCGCAACGAGACCGACGTCGCTTGCCGTGTTCCAGGGCCCGCAGACTTACGTGTCGCCGTCCTGGTACGAAAGCAAGCGGCAGCACGGAAAGGTGGTCCCGACCTGGAACTACGTCGTCGTGCATGCGCACGGCCGGCTGGAACCGGTCGAAGACCGCGACTGGCTGCTCGCCCATATCGGGGATCTCGTCACCGCGAACGAGAGCAGCCGCGAGCAGCCTTGGGCGATCTCGGATGCGCCCCGAAACTTCATCGAGGCGATGAGCCGGGGCATCGTCGGCCTGCGCATGGCGGTCGAGCGGCTCGAGGGCAAGTGGAAGATGAGCCAGAACCGTTCGCAGGCCGACCGGGCCGGCACCTTGGCCGGGCTTTCCGCTTCGGCAAAGCAGGAAGATCGTGCGGTCGCGGCGGTCATGCGCGCGCTCGATCTGCAGCAAGGCTGATTGTCCGCGCGCCTCGTACCGAAGCCGATCTCTCGCGCCGATCCGCCAATTCGGAGACCGAACGTGCCCGTCATGACCGGAAAGCGCGCCTTGCTCGAATTGCTGAAACAGGAGGGCGTCGAGATCCTGTTCGGCAATCCGGGAACGACCGAGCTGCCGCTGATGGACGCGCTCGCGGCCGAGAACGAGCTGCGCTACGTGCTCGCGCTCCAGGAGGCGGCGGTCGTCGCCATGGCCGACGGCTATGCCCAGGCTTCCGGCAAGCTCACGGTCGTCAACCTGCACATCGCGCCCGGCTTGGGCAACGGCATGGGCATGCTCTACGACGCCCAGAAGGCGGGCGCGCCGATTCTCGTGACAGCCGGCCAGCACGATCAGGGCTTCGATGTCACCGAGCCGATCCTGTGGGCCGATCTGCCGCGGCTGGCGCGGCCGCTGGTCAAATGGTCGACCGAGGTGCATCGCCTGCCCGACCTGCCGCGCATCGTGCATCGCGCGGCAAAAACCGCGCTCGCGCCGCCGACCGGCCCCGTGTTTCTGTCGCTGCCGGGCGACATCCTCAACGCCGAAGCGGAGCTCGAGCTTTCCGCCCCGACCCGGATCGCGCCGCGGCTGCGCGGCGACCGCGCGGCGATCGAGGCGGCGGCCGTGCTTCTGGCGCAAGCCGAGCGGCCGTTGCTCATTGCGGGCGACGCGGTCGCGCAGAGCCGCGCCCACGCCGAGCTCGTCGAGCTGGCGGAGCTCCTCGGTGCGCCGGTATTCGCCGAGGGCATCGCCAACACCGCGTCGTTTCCGGCCTCGCATCCGCTGTTCAAGGGCGCGATGGTGCGCATGGCGCCGTGGGTGCGGAACGCGCTCGAGGAGCACGACGTGCTGTTCTCGGTCGGCGGCGATCTCTTCACGTTGTCGCTCCCCTCGCCGGTCGAGCCGGTGCCGGAGAAGCTCAAGATCGTCCATCTCGACGTCGATCCGTGGGAGCTCGGCAAGAACCATCCGGCCGAGGTCGCGATCCTCGGCGATCCGAAGGCGAGCCTGCCGGAAATCAGTGTCGCCGTGCGCGAGCGCATGACGAGCGGCGCGCGGATGCGGGCGCGGGAGCGTCTCGATGCGGCCGCGCGAGCGATTGCCGTAGCGCGCGAGGACCTCAGGGCCAAGGCGCGCGATGCATCGGACCGCCGGCCGGTCGAGGCGACCGCACTGCTCCATGCGATCGGCGAGATGCTGCCGCGCGACGCGATCGTCATCGACGAGGCGATCTCGTCGAACCGCGGCATGCGCGAGCTCATCCGCAGTGACGACGAGCAGAGCTTTTTCGGCTTGCGCGGCGGCGGCATCGGCTGGGGCCTGCCGGCCGCAATCGGTGTGAAGCTCGCGCTGCCGGATCGGCCGGTGGTCGGGCTGATCGGCGACGGCAGCGCCATGTACACCTGCCAGGCGCTGTGGACCGCGGCGCATGAGCGCATCGGCGCGATTTTCGTGATCCTCAACAACAGCTCCTACCGCATCCTCAAGCAGCGCGTGCACGCATTGCGCGGACACGCGGCGCAGAGCGATATCTATGTCGGCATGGAGCTCACCGATCCGGCGATCGATTTCGTGACGCTCGCGCGCGCCCTCGGGGTTGCGGCCGAACGTGCGCACACCGTCGCCGACGCGACCGATCTCCTCGGTCGGGCGCTCGCCGACGGCGCGCCCATGCTGATCGAGGTGATGCTCGACCGCGCCTTCAAGCCGGTATGAGTTATCCTCGCGGCCGGTCGTTCCGGCCGAGCGCGACGCGCGAGAGCCGGAACCCATGAACACATTCGTCTGTACAGCTCGACAGCTCGCTAGACCGTGTTCATGGATCCCGGCTCTCGCTCGCTGTGATCGCTCGACCGGGATGACGGCTTACGATGCCCGTTTCCGCTTGTTCCGCTCTATGGGAAGATGCGCAGAACCACCGGAGTAATGCCCATCGATTTCGCGCTTTCCCAGGATCAGGAGGCGGTGCGCGAGGCGATCGCGAAAATCTGCGCGCGCTTCGACGAGGACTATTGGCTCGAGCGCGACCGCGAAGGCGGCTTCCCCCACGATTTCCACCAAGCGCTCGCGGCGGGCGGCTGGCTCGGCATCGCCATGCCGGAAACCTACGGCGGCTCGGGGCTCGGTATCACCGAAGCCGCCCTCATGATGCAGACGATTGCGGAATCCGGCGCCGGCATGGCGGGCGCTTCCGCCGTGCACATGAACATTTTCGGGCTCAATCCCGTGGTCGTGTTCGGCACCGATGCACAGAAGCGCCGCATGCTGCCGCCGCTGATCGCCGGCCAGGAGAAGGCCTGCTTCGCGGTGACCGAGCCCAACACCGGTCTCGACACGACGAAGCTCAAGACCCGCGCCGTGCGGCGCGGCGAGCGCTACGTCGTCGACGGCGCCAAGGTGTGGATCTCGACCGCGCAGGTAGCCGACAAGATGCTGTTGCTCGCGCGCACGACGCTGCTCGAAGAAGTGCAAGAGCCGACCGAAGGCCTGAGCTTGTTCTATACCGATTTCGACCGACGCCGCATCGAGGTGCGCGAAATCGAGAAGATGGGCCGCAAGGCCGTCGATTCCAATCAGCTGTTCATCGATGGCCTCGAAGTGCCCGCCGAGGACCGCATCGGCGAGGAGGGCCAGGGCTTCCGGTTGATCCTTCACGGGCTCAACCCGGAGCGCATCCTGATCGCCGCGGAGGCGGTCGGGCTCGGGCGCGCGGCGCTGCGGCGCGCGACCGCGTATGCGAAGGAGCGGATCGTGTTCGGCCGCCCGATCGGACAGAACCAGGCGATCCAACATCCGCTCGCCGAATGCTGGATCGAGCTCGAAGCCGCGCAACTGATGGTGCTCTCGGCCGCCTGGCAGTACGACAAGGGTCTGCCCTGCGGGCCTGCCGCGAACGCCGCGAAATATCTCGCCGCCGAAACCGGGTTCAAAACCTGCGAGACCGCGGTGATGACACTCGGCGGCTACGGCTACGCCAAGGAATATCACGTCGAGCGCTACATGCGCGAAATCCTGATCCCGCGCATCGCGCCGGTCAGCCCGCAGCTGATCCTATGCTTCATCGCCGAAAAGGTGCTCGGATTGCCGAAGTCGTATTGAGCACCGCGGTGCATGCCGCAGGCGGGCGGCATGCGTCCCGAGCGCGCCGGCGCGCCGCGCAGGCCTCTGTGATTGGATGCATCGAGCAAAGGAGAAGGATGAAAAAAACTAAGAATCGGGGTTACGAGCTGAGCAGTGGCAATGTGTTTGCTGACCTCGGCTTCAAAGATTCCGAGCAGGAACTGCTCTTCCTCGTCCTGATCGCGGGCGCGGTTGCGATCCGCCGGGCCGCCGAATGACCGCGCCCGCGCAGCAGCACGCGGTCGCGCCCAATCTCGCCGCGCGGGCGCTCTCGAAACTTTGGCGCGAATTCGGACACGATCCGGCCGCACTGGAAGCAATCGAGCTCACCGGCGCCGATCCCGTGCTGCCGTCATCGTTTGCGGTCGGCGCTGCCGCGCAGGCGAGCATCGCGGCGGCAGCGCTCGCGGCGGCCGAGCTGTGGCGGCTGCGCACCGGGCAGCGCCAGCGCGTCGCGGTCGACATGCGAGGAGCCGCAATCGAGTGCCGCAGCGAGCGCTATCTGCGCGTCGCCGGCCGGCAGGCGCCGGATCTCTGGGACAAGATCGCCGGCACCTACCGGTGCGGCGACGGGCGCTGGGTGCGGCTGCACACGAATTTTCCGCATCACCGCGACGGCGTGCTGAAATTGCTCGGCTGCGCCTACGACCGGGAGGCGGTCGGACGGGCATTGCAGAATTGGCGGGCGGAGGATTTCGAGACCGCGGCCGCCGAGAACGGCTTGGTCGTGAGCGCGATGCGCTCGTTCGCCGAATGGGACGCGCATCCCCAGAGCCGCGCGGTGGCCGGTCTCCCGGTGTTTTCGATCGAGCGGATCGGCGATGCGCCGGCCGAGCCGCTGCCGCAGGCTGGCTCGCGTCCTCTGTCCGGCGTCCGGGTGCTCGATCTCACCCGCATCATCGCGGGCCCGGTCTGCGGACGCGCCCTCGCCGCGCACGGCGCCGACGTGTTGCTCGTCACCTCCCCGCACCTGCCCTTTGTCGAGCAGCTCGTGATCGACACCGGGCGCGGAAAATTATCGACGCACATCGATTTGCGCGATGCCGCCGGCCGCGAAACCCTCGGCTCGCTCCTGCGCAGCGCCGACGCGTTCGTCCAGGGCTATCGGCCCGGCGGCCTCGCCGCGCTCGGCTTCGGGCCGCAGGCGGCAGCGCGGATCCGGCCGGGCATCGTCTACGTGTCGCTCTCGGCCTACGGCCACGAAGGGCCTTGGCGCGCGCGGCGCGGCTACGATTCGCTCGTGCAGACCGCAAGCGGCTTCAACCACGCCGAGGCGCAGGCGGCCGGCAGCGACAAGCCGCATCCGCTGCCGATGCAGGTGCTCGACCACGCGACCGGGTATTTCATGGCGTTCGGCGCCATGACGGCGCTCGCCCGGCGGATGCGGCAGGGCGGCAGCTGGCACGTGCGCGTCTCGCTGGCGCAGACCGGCTATTGGGTGCGCAATCTCGGACGCGTCGAGAACGGCCTTGCCTCTCCCGATCCGAAATTCGACGACGTGCGCGATCTCCTGGACGAAGCGGATTCCGGATTCGGCCGACTGACGTTTGTCTCCCACGCGGCGAAGCTGTCGGAGACGCCGGCGCATTGGTCCCGCCCCTCGGTGCCGCTCGGCACCGGCCCGCCCGCCTGGCCGACCTAGAACCGGCTGCTTTGCCTTTCTGGGCGCAACCGGGAATACTGGTCTTTCGCGGGCCGGCCGTCATCCTGAGGTGCGAGGCCCGAAGGGCCGAGCCTAAGGACGGCCGGCCTCCTCAGGGTGACGAGACTCGAAAATCCTTCCATGAATTTCGATTTCTCCGACGATCTGAAGCTCTTGCGCGAGCAGGCGCGCAAATTCTTGGGCGAACGCTCATCGCTCAAATCGGTGCGCAAGATTCTCGAGGGCGCCGCGCCCTACGACGCGGAGCTGTGGAAGGGCGTGGCCCAGATGGGTTGGCTCGGCGCCGCGATCCCGGAAAACTACGGCGGAGCCGGGCTCGGCTACGACGGCCTTTGCGTGCTGGCCGAGGAAATGGGACATGCGCTGGCGCCGATCCCGTTCTCCTCCTCGATCTATCTCGCCAGCGAAGCGATTCTGGCGGCCGGCAGCGAAGCACAGAAACGCGCCTATCTGCCCAAGCTCGCCGCGGGCGAGCGGATCGGCACGCTGGCATTCGCGGAGGGTACCGGCAATCCCGATGCGGTGCGGGTCGGCGCGCGCGTGCAGAACGGAAAGCTGACCGGCACCAAGCTGCCGGTCCCCGACGGCGGAATCGCCGATTTCGCGGTGGTCGCGGCCGACGGCACGGGCGCGGCATCGCTCTATCTCGTCGATCTGCGCCATTCCGGGGTGGGCAAGACTGCGCTCAAGAGCCTCGACCCGACCCGCAACCAGGCGAAGCTCGTGTTCGAGGACGTTCCGGCCGAGCCGCTCGGTTCCGCCGGGCAGGCTCTCGAGCTGATCCGTTCGCTGTTCGATCGCGCGGCCGTGCTGCTCGCATTCGAGCAGGTCGGCGGTGCGCAGGCGTGCCTGGAAATGGCGCGAAGCTACGCGACCGAGCGCTATGCCTTCGGCCGCCCCATCGGATCTTTCCAGGCGATCAAGCACAAGCTCGCCGACGTTTACGTTGCAACCGAGCTTGCCCGCTCCAACGCCTATTACGGCGCGTGGGCGCTCGCGAGCGACGCCGCGGAGCTGCCGGTCGCGGCCGCGGCCGCGCGCGTATCGGCAACCGATGCCTTCCATCTCGCATCCAAGGAGAACATCCAGACCCATGGCGGGATCGGGTTCACCTGGGAGGCCGATTGCCACCTCTATTACCGGCGCTCGAAATTGCTGGCGACCGCTGTCGGCACCGCGCCTTACTGGAAGGACCGGCTGATCTCCGAGCTCGAACGGCGCAACGCGCCCTGAAGGGAACCGCGCATGGATTTCGAAGACACCCCGGAAGAAGCCGCGTTCCGCGCCGAGGCGCGCGCGTTCCTCGACAAGAACGCCGAGCGCAAGACCGACGCCAAGAGCTTTCATCGCGGCCGCTACATCCCCGAGCACAACATCCCGGAGACGATCGGTGCCGCGAAGGCCTGGCAAGCCAAGAAGGCGGACGCGGGGTTTGCCGGCATCACCTGGCCCAAGCAATGGGGCGGCCGCGGCGGCACGCCGATCCAGCAGGTGATCTACGACCAGGAAGAGCAGAATTACGTCGTACCGCGCGGCGTCTTCGAGATCGGGCTCGGCATGTGCATCCCGGTGCTGATGGTCTACGGCAAGCCCGGGCATCTCGAGCGTCACGTGCGCCCCGCCCTGCGCGGCGAAGAAATCTGGTGCCAGCTGTTCTCGGAGCCTGCCGCCGGCTCGGATCTAGCGGGCCTGCGTACCCGCGCGGTCAGCGACGGCGACGACTGGATCGTGAACGGGCAGAAGATCTGGACCTCCGGCGCGCATTTCTCCGATTTCGGCATTCTGGTCACGCGCACGGATCCCAATGTGCCGAAGCACGCCGGCCTCACGTTCTTCTTCGTGGACATGAAATCGCCCGGCATCGAGGTGCGCCGCATCAAGCAGATTTCCGGCGGCTCGAATTTCAACGAGGTGTTCTTTACCGACGTGCGCGTGCCCGACAGCCAGCGGCTCGGCAAAGTCGGGGAAGGCTGGAAGGTCTCGATCACCACGTTGATGACCGAGCGGCTCGCGGTCGGTGACGCGCCGGGGCCGGATTTCGCCGATATCTTCGCGCTGGCGCGCGCGCTCGAGCTCGACGAGGGGCCGGCGCTCCGCAACCCGGCCGTCCGCGACAAGCTCGCCGACTGGTACGTGAAGACCCAAGGCCTCAAGTACACGAAATTCCGCACCATGACGGCGCTCTCGCGCGGACAGACGCCGGGCCCGGAGGCCTCGATCGCCAAGCTGGTGAGCGCCAGCAAGCTCCAGGACATAGCCTCCTACGGCATCGATCTCCTCGGCATGTCCGGCTCGGTGATGGATCCGGAACTCGCGCCGATGCAAGCCTGGTTCCAGGAGGCGCTGCTCTATGCTCCGGGCATGCGCATTGCCGGCGGCAGCGACGAGATCTTGCGCAACATCATTGCCGAACGGGTCTTGGGCCTCCCGTCCGATATCCGGGTCGACAAGGACGTGCCGTTCAATCAGCTCAGGACGGGCAAGCGCTGACAGCGCGCGATCGGCCGCGAAGGAGAACGCATGCGACGGGCGAAAGTGGGGGCCGCTTTGTTCTTGCTCGCGATCGGGGCGCCGGAATGCTTCGCGCCGGTCGAAGCTTCGGCCGATAATTTGCACCAGAAATTCGGGCCGACCTGGAGCTGCAGCAAGCTCGGCTCGGTCGAATACAGCCTCTACCGCGCGTGCAAGATCTGCGAAGACAATTGCCAGGATTTCTTCGGCGACAGTGAGAAGACCGGGCATTGCGTGCCGAGAGAGGGCGCCGCGGGCAGTTGTCCAACATCGGCCGCGGCGGCTCCGCCGCCGCCCCAGACCACGCCGATCGCAGTCGGGATCGACCCGCCCTCCCGGTCGCCGACGCAGGACCCCGCCTATTTCGAGTTCAAGGTGTGCAACCGCTCCGGGCGCACGGCGAGCGTCGCCGTCGAGCATCACGTCTCGCCGACCGACCAGAATTTCGTCGTTCGCGGCTGGTGGACGGTTCCGGCGGGCGAATGCCAGGCGATCGGCAATTTCCCCAAAGGCTGGTTCTATTACTATGCGGCGGAATACGGCACCGACGCGTTCGAATGGGCCGGCAACGATGCGAAGGTGTGCATCAGCCGGATTGGTCAGGTCGAGCGGATGCACACCAAGACCACGATCTGCAGCGGCAAATATATGCGCGGGTTCCACTCGGCGCAGATCGATTACCCGAGCGTCACCTGGAATCTGGACCCCTGAGCTTGGCGAACCGGACCGCCGACGGGTGGCGACTCAGAACTACGTGGAAGAGTTCGACCGTGGAGAACGCACCCATGCCGCACACTGGCTTGCGTCTAGGCCTCTCGGCATTTGCCGGCATCCTTTTGAGCTGCACACTGGCATTCGGGCAGGCCCAGCCTCCTTCGGAAGCGCCGCCAGCCCAAGCTTCACCCGCGCCGCCGCCGTCCCCCGAACCGGCTCCCGGTGCACCCGCCCCGACCGAGAAGAAGACGCTGACGCTGACTACCGGGTCCACCATGACGAAATGGAAATGGCAGGAAGTGAAAGCGAAATGGGCGCGCGAGAAGAGCAAATGGGCCGATTGCCGATCGCAAGCCAAGGAACAGAAGCTTCACGCGCCCAAGAGCTGGCACTTCATGGCGGATTGCATGATCAAAGTCGCGCACCCGCAGCCGCCGGCACCCGAGAAGACAGCTCGTTGATCCGGAATCGACCCATGGGCGGAATTGCAGCTTGATGCGGCGGTTCTTGCGAATCGCATCCATTGGGATTGTCGCGGCGGCGCTGCTCCTGCCGAGGAACGGATCCACGCAGGTTCCGTTCAACTCGGCGCAGGGCGGCTATGCGGTCTCGTTTCCGGCCGAGCCGCGGGAGACGGTGGAGACCAAGCCCGAGGGCAAGATCTTCAGCTACATCGTTCGCCAGCCCGACGTGGTGTTCGGCAGCTCGCATGCCGAATACAATTCCGATCTCGACGTCGAACAGGAGCTGCAAGCAAACGCGCTGAACTTCGCCGATGCGGTCAAGGCATCGGTGACCTCGCGGCGGCGCACCGAGATCACCGGCGGGAACGGGGAGAAGCTGCCCGAACTGGAATTCAGCTATGAGAGCGACAAGGTCTCCGGCAAGGGCATCGTGATCGTATCCAGCCGGCGGTCGATCCTGGTGACGGCCTTTGCGCTCAAGCCGAACGATCGCCGCGCTGCGGTCGACCGATTCTTGCAATCATTCAAGCTGGTGCGCTAGCTCCGCTGAAGCAATAACGGCGGGTGGCGCGGCCGCGTGAGTCAACCGATGGTTCCGGAGAGGCCGCCATGCCCGCCACCGCGCTCGATTCCCTGATCTTCCAAGACATCTTCAGCACGCCTGAAATGCGCCGCGTGTTCTCGGACGAGACGCGGACGCGCTATTACCTGGAGATCGAGGCGGCGCTCGCGCGCGTTCAGGCGCGGCTCGGGGTCATTCCGGAGCGCGCCGCGCGCGAAATCGAGCGGCAATGCCGGCTCGAGAACATCGATTTCCCCAAGCTCAAGACGCAAACCGAACGCATTGGCTACCCGGTGCTGGGCGTGGTGCAGCAGATCGTGGCGTTGTGCGCCGACGGGCTCGGCGAGTGGTGCCACTGGGGCGCGACGACGCAGGACGTCACCGACACGGCGACGGTGCTGCAGATCCGCGACGCGCTTGCGCTTGTGAAAGCCGACATGGCGACAATCTCGGGGCTGCTCGCGGATCTCGCCGCGCGCTTTCGCGACACGCCGATGGCGGGCCGCAGCAATCTGCAGCAAGCGGTGCCGATCACGTTCGGCTTCAAGGCGGCATCGCTGCTCGCGGCGATGCAGCGGCATCGCCGGCGGCTCGCCGAATTGCAGCCGCGCGTGCTCGTCGGCGAGTTCGCCGGCGCCGCCGGCACCCTCGCCTCGCTCGGGTCGGACGGGCTGAAGGTGCAGGCCGCGCTGATGAAGGAGCTCGGGTTGGGGCAGCCCGAAATCGCCTGGCACACGGTCCGCGATCGCATCGGGGAGGTCGGCTGTTTCCTCGCCCTCGTCACCGGCACGCTCGGCAAGCTCGCGACCGACGTGAAGCTCTTGATGCAGACCGAGGTGGCCGAAGTGTTCGAGCCGTTCCACGAGGGCCGCGGGTCGAGCAGCACCATGCCGCAGAAGCGCAATCCGGTTTCCTGCCTCTACATTCACGCGACGAGCGCCCTGGTACGCCAGAATGCCGCGGCGCTGCTCGAAGCGGCGGTCGCGGACCATGAGCGCTCGACGGGCCCGTGGGAGATCGAGTGGATCGCGCTGCCGGAGATTTTTTTGCTCGCTTCGGGCGCGCTGTCCCAGTCCCGCCGGCTGCTGGATGGGCTCGATATCGACGCCGCGCGCATGCGCGCCAACCTGGAGATGACCAACGGGCTGATCGTCTCCGAGGCGGTGATGATGGGACTGGGGCCGCAACTCGGCCGCCAGCGTGCCCACGACCTCGTCTACGATATCTGCCGGCGAGTGGCGGCCGGCGGAGAGTCGCTGCTCGACGCCCTCGCCAAAGATCCGGAGATCTCCCGCCACTTGTCGAGGGCCGAGCTCGCGAAGCTCACCGATCCCAAGAACTACCTGGGCCTCGCCGGCCCCATGGTCGACCGCGTGCTCGAGCTCGAGAAAGCATGCTCCGGAGGGTAAGGCGGGCCGGGATCACGGCCTTGTGTTGGCATTGCGCCGCCCGGCAGCGTGCCGATCTTGAATCGACGCAAGGTGTGACTTAGCTCACAGAACGCTAACTACCGTTGGTGTAATGCAGTATCGCGGCGGATAGCGCCGGTGTTGCGGCGCCAGAGCGTGGTTGGTGCTTCCCAGAGTACCCTGGTGAAGCGTTTGGAGGCCAGGGAGCGTGTCATGTTCGCGCACATGTGGCGCGACGGCCGATTGTTCGGCTTCGACAGAGTGGAATGGCTGACGTGGTTGATCGCGGTGGCCGTGATCGGCGTGTTGGCTCTTGCGGTGACGATTTAGGTCCAGCTCAAGCGGCGGTTTAGCGACCGCCCGCAGCCCACGATTTTTCAACGCGCTTTCCCGAGCGAAACCGGCGACAGACGCCGCGCGACGCCTGTCCGCATGCATCGGCGCCCCCGCAAATCCCCCAGGCATGAGGAATTGCGGCTTCGCTGCGAAACTGGCGGGCTCGGACGAGCTGGTGGGCTGCGGGGCAAAATGGCAAAAGGGGCCGAGCGGCGGGGAAAGCCGAACCTTTGACGGGATCAAGCCAATGCCGACCGAGCGGGGGGACGCCGGGTGTCGCGCTCTATGGCGAGCCCGCGGACCGGCATAATGCCGCGGACCGGCCTCCCGGGGATGACCCGGGGGTGCGTCCCGCCCTGACTGACCGCAGATTTCGCGAGGGGCTGCATGAAGATCGTCGACCTTTCTCACGCAATGAACGTGCACACGCCCGGGTGGGTCGGCTATGCTGGCAACAAGCTCTACTACGCGCAGAATCTGCAGACGCAGATGATCGTGGCCCAGCGCATCGAGACCGCGCTGCACGTCGGCACGCATTTCGACGGCGCGATGCACGCGACCGACGGCCGCCGCGGCGACATGGCCTCGCTCCCGCTCGATTATCTGATGAACTACGGCGTCGTAGTCGACATTTCCGCCAAAGTCGCGGATTGGTCGGTCATCACTCCGCGGATGATCGAGTCGAGCGGCGCCGACATCCGGGATGGCGACATTCTCGTCCTGCACACCGGTTGGCACCGCTATTACGAGGGACAGCCGCAGCAGGATCTGGTGCGCTATTTCTGCTTCCACCCTGGCCCGAACCTCGACACCATGCACTGGATGCTGAAGAAGAAGATCAAGTGGTTCGCCATGGACACGGGGTCGTGCGACCATCCGATGAACACCTCGGTCCGGAAGATGCGGCCGGACATCGCGGCGCAGTTCACACGCCAGCACGGCAAATCCCCCGAGGAATTCTTCGGCAGCTTCGAATATTCGCACAAGTTGTCAGGCCGCAAAGTTACGGCCGACATGTTCCCGTTCCACAATTGGGCGTTCCAGGAAGGCCTGTTGCATGCAGAAAACATCGGCGGCGACATCGAGCTCGTGGTCGGCCGACGCTGCCTGATCGGCGCATTCCCTTGGCGCTATGAAGGGCTGGAAAGCTGCCCCTGCCGCATCCTGGCGTTTCTCGAAACCGGCGACATGCCGATCGAGGCACTCGGGGCCGCCGCCAAGGCCACCATGAACTGATCGGAACGGGAGGAAACAAGATGGACCTTCAGCTCGAGGGAAAGACCGCATTCGTCACCGGCGCGAGCGAGGGAATCGGCAGAGGCATCGCGCGGGCGCTCGCGCGCGAGGGCGTGGACCTTGCGATCTGCGCGCGGCGCAAGGACAAGCTCGAGGCTGCCGCGGCCGAGATCGGCAAAGAGAGCGGCCGCAAGATCGTCGCGATTCCGGCGGATCTCACCAAGGATGGGGATGCCAAGAACTTCGTGGACAAGGCCCATCAAGCGCTCGGACGGATCGACATCCTGGTCAACAACGCGGGTTCGGCCCCGGGCGGCATCATCGAGCACCTTTCAGAGGTCGACTGGGCCCAGGCGCTGCAGCTGAAATTCATGGGCTACGTGCGGTGCCTGCGTTACGTGCTGCCGATCATGGTCCGCCAGGGCGGCGGGCGCGTCGTCAATCTCATCGGCAACGACGGCGTCAAGCATTCCTATTGGGAGATCGCGCCGGGCGCGGCCAACGCGGCCGGCCAGAACCTGACGCTGTCGCTCGCGAGCCAATACGGCAAGCACAATATCAGTCTGTGCGCGGTGAACCCCGGCCCGGTCCGCACCGAACGGTGGGCCGGGCTCGTCGCCGCCATGGCACGCGACATGAAGCTGTCGCATGACGAGGCGGACAAGCTCGCGCCGGCCTCGATCCCGATGGGCCGCATCGCCGAGGTCGACGAGGTCGCCAATCTCGTGACCATGCTGGCTTCCCCGCTGATGCATTTCGTCAACGGCACGATGATCGAGATCGACGGCGGTCAGCAGAAGCCGCTGATGGACCGCATGCGCGACCGATGAGCCCCGAATTTTCCATTACCCTGCGGCAAGGCATGCGCGCTCCCCTCCCTTTTCGGAGTGGATGGTCGATCCGCGTGAAACGAAGATCGACGGCCTAAGCGCTTCAGGCTGACGGATAAGTGGCGATCGCTCACCGCGGGCGAAGGCCGCGTTCCCGATCGAGCCCAAATCGATGTCGATCCGGGCTCGCCGCTTGGCTCGTTCGACGATTCAACGCTGCCAAGCTGATGTAGAATGGGAAGGCAGCGCCATGGCCAGTTCGGGACAACGGACCGTATCGAACGCGGGCTGAGTACCCATGGGCCGCTCCAGGCTGGAGCGCGCTGCGAACGGGGGAGGTCGCGAAGAGTAATCTCGGTTGAGAGGAGGACACGTCGTGCGAAATTTTTCGAAGTTTTCTCGTCGTCAGTTCCTTCATTCCGGCACCACTGCCGTCGCTGCGACGGTCGTGAGCGCGACAACAGCTGCTGCGGGAGAGCCTGAATCGCCCGTGCAAGCACCGCCGCCACCCGCAACCGCCCCGCGCGTCCTGCGCAAGCCGCCGCTGACCGAATTGGGTCGAATCGCAAGATCCTATGGTTTGCAGCTGACCCAGGACGACCTCGCATCGTTCCGCAACCTCATGGACGGTGTGCTGGCCTCCTATCGTCGCCTGGATCAGTTTGCGGAGCCGACCCTGCCGGTCAAGTACCGCAGGGATCCGGGTTACCGTCCGCCTGCTTCGGAAAACCGGCTCAATGCCTGGTACTGGAAGTGTTCGATCAGGGGTGCGCCGTCCGGGCCGCTTGCCGGCAAAAAGATAGCTATCAAGGACAACGTCTGCGTCGCCGGAATCCCGATGATGAACGGTTCCGATGTCTTGGAAGGTTACGTGCCGGATGTCGACGCAACCATCGTGACCCGTATTCTGGATGCGGGTGGAGAGATCGTCGGCAAAGCCGTTTGCGAGCACCTGTGTTTCTCCGGCGGCAGCCACACCTCGGACACCGGGCCGGTCCTCAACCCGCACGACCCGAAGCGCTCGGCCGGCGGCTCTTCGAGCGGCAGCGCCGCCCTCGTCGTCGCCGGCGAGTGCGACCTCGCCATCGGGGGCGATCAGGGAGGGTCGATCCGAATCCCGAGCTCGTACTGCGGAGCCGTCGGCCACAAGCCGACCTACGGACTGGTGCCGTACACGGGCGTCTTTCCGATCGAGCTGACGCTCGACCACACCGGCCCCATTGGCCGCAGCGCTGCCGATGTAGCCCTGCTGCTCGAGGTGCTGGCCGGTCCGGACGGGCTCGACCCGCGACAGCCGCCGGGACTTCGTTCTGAAGCGTACAGCAAACGGCTAACGGGGGATGCGAGCGGCCTGCGAATTGGCATCGTGAACGAGGGGTTTGCCTGGCCCAATTCCGAACCCGATGTGGACGCCATGGTGCGTCAGGCCGCCCAGCGCTTGGGCCGAGCCGGGGCGACCGTGAACGAGATATCGATCCCACTGCATCGTGACGGCGTCCACATCTGGAACGCCATTGCGGTGGAGGGTGCCACCATGCTGATGGTGGCCGGCAACAGCATGGGAACAAACTGGAAAGGCCACTACACGACGTCGCTACTGGATTTCTATGGTCGTAGCCGGCGGGTCCGCGCCAACGATCTTTCCGAGACCGTCAAGCTCGTCATCCTGCTTGGGCAGTACATGCAGGACAACTATCAGGGTCGGTACTATGCCAAAGCCCAGAACCTCGCACGTACCCTCCGTGCAGCCTACGATGAGGCGCTGAAAGGCGTCGACCTTCTGCTCATGCCCACGCTGCCGCTGAAAGCCACCTTGCTTCCGGCTCCCGACGCGAGCCGCGAAGAATACGTGGCGCGGGCGCTCGAGATGATATCCAACACTTGCCCGTTCGACGTCACCGGCCATCCCGCCACCACGGTTCCCGTCGGCATGTCCGCCAGCTTGCCGGTCGGGATGATGTTGATCGGGCGACATTGGGAAGACGGCACGGCGTTGCGCGCGGCAGATGCCCTGCAAAAAATTACCTAGGACTCGGAAGAGCTGAATGAACTTCGAGCCGCTCAGCCCTGCGGCTCGCGGTCCCCTTCTTAGCCAAGTGTCCCGATTTGGCTGCGCTCGCCGTGCGACATGATCAAAATGAGAAGGCGCGTCCCCCACGTGAGGCTGCGCGATCGATCAATCATGCTTGCAACCACCCTTTTCACTAGCGAAGGCGTTGCGGAGCGTGCAACATCGAACAGAAATCAATCGCTCCCATCGGAACGCATTGCGGACGCCGCCCCAGGCTCGCTTGACAAGCCGCTGGACGGCAAAGATGATTTCCGTTCAACGAGTGCCGCGGCGCGAAACGTTTGCGAAGCGAAGCTGCCGCCGATCCAGCCGAATCGAGCACCGGAGTCAGATCATGAAGATCAGCCGCGTCCTATCCGCAGCAGCGGGCGTCGCACTGCTGCCGACCTTGTTCGGTCCGGCTTCGGCGCAGCAGAGCATCCGGGTCGGCGAGCTCAACAGCTACAAGGCCCAGCCGGCATTTCTCGAGCCCTACCGCAAAGGCCTCGAGCTCGCGGTCGAGGAGGTCAATGCGGCGGGCGGCGTGCTCGGCAAGAACTTCGAGCTCGTCTCCCGGGACGACGGCGGCAATCCCGGCGATGCGGTTCGGGTGGCGGAAGAGCTCGTGACGCGCGAACGCCTCAGCGTGCTCGCCGGTACGTTCCTCTCCAATGTCGGGCTCGCCGTCACCGAATTCGCCGGTAAGAACAAGGTGTTCTTCCTCGCGGCCGAGCCGCTGACCGACAAGATCACTTGGCAGAACGGCAACCCATACACGTTCCGCCTGCGCTCCTCGACCTTCATGCAGGTCGCGATGCTAATGCCGGAGATCGTCGCCGCGAAGAAGAAGCGCTGGGCGCTGGTCTATCCGAATTTCGAATACGGCCAATCCTCCGCGGCAGCGTTCAAGGAGCTGTTGAAGGCCAAGCAGCCCGACGTGGAATTCGTCACCGAGCAGGCGCCGCCGCTCGGCAAGGTGGACGCCGGCGCCGTCGTGCAGGCGATCGACGATGCCAAGCCGGACGGCATCTTCAACGTGCTGTTCGGCCCCGACCTCGCCAAGTTCGTGCGCGAGGGCAACACGCGCGGCGTGTTCAAGGACCGCTTCGTCGCCAGCCTGCTGTCCGGCGAACCGGAATATCTCGATCCGCTGAAAGACGAGGCGCCGGTCGGCTGGGTCGTGACCGGCTATCCCTGGTACGCCATCACGACGCCCGAGCATCAGGCGTTTCTCTCCGCCTATCAGAAACGCTTCAACGATTATCCGCGGCTCGGGTCCGTGGTCGGCTACACCACGGTGAAATCGCTCGCCGCCGGCATCAGCAAGGCCGGCGCCACCGATCCCGACAAGCTCATGGCGGCGTTCAGTGGGCTCAAGGTCGATAGCCCGTTCGGCGCGTTCTTCTACCGGGCCATCGATCACCAGGCCACGATGGGCGCCTATGTCGGCAAGCTTGCGTTGAAGGACGGCAAGCCGGTCATGGTCGATTTCAAATATGTCGACGGGGGCGCGGTTCTGCCCTCCGATGCCGAAGTCAGGAAGCTGCGCCCATCGGCCTCGAACTGAGAGCTCGCGTCGCTCGGCGCCCCGACCTCCCCGTCGCGGGGAGACGCATGCCGAACCTGGTCGGATCGCCTGGACGGGCGGGCCACGATCGCACCGTACCGGCAGCGTGCTCGGATTGCTTTGTGCTTGAACGCGGGCATCGTCGCGGACTCGTCGCCTGGCTCGCCTTGCGCGCCTCCTCCAGGCGGAAGCCTTTGCGGTTTCGCGGGAACCCTCGATGAGCGCGAGCGGTCTGCTGTTCCAGGCGCTCGGCGGGCTCGCTGCCGCATCGGGGCTGTTCTTCGTCGCCGCCGGGCTATCGCTGATCTTCGGCGTGACCCGGATCATCAATATCGCCCATGGCTCGCTGTACATGCTCGGCACCTATGTGGCGGCGAGCATCGCCAACCACGTCGGCGGCGCGCTCGGGTTCTGGGGCGGCATTCCGGTGACGGCGATTCTGATCGGGCTTCTCGGCGCGGCGATCGAGATCGTATTGCTGCGCCGGATTTATCGCGCGCCGGAGCTGTTCCAGCTGCTCGCGACGTTCGCGCTGGTGCTCATCATCAACGACGCGGCGCTGTGGATCTGGGGCCCCGAGGACGTGCTCGGACCACGCGCTCCGGGCCTGCGCGGCGCCGTCGCAATCCTCGGCCGCCATCTGCCGAGCTACGATGTGTTCCTGATCGCGGCCGGACCCGCGGTGCTGATCGCGCTGCATCTGATGCTGACGCGCACCCGGTTTGGCCGGCTGATCCGCGCTGCCACCCAGGATCGGGAGATGCTCGGCGCGCTCGGCGTCAACCAGGCACTGCTGTTCACTGGGGTCTTCGCGCTTGGCTCGCTGCTCTCGGGGCTCGGCGGCGCGCTGCAGGTGGCGCGGGAGCCCGCCAACCTGCTTATGGATCTGACCGTGATCAGCGATGCCTTCGTGGTCGTGGTGGTCGGAGGCATGGGCTCCATTCCGGGCGCCTATTTGGCCGCTGTGGTGATCGCCGAGGTCAAGGCGCTCTGCATCAGCATCGGCGTCGTGAGCGTGGCGGGTACCGCCATCAACGTGTCCAAGCTCACGCTCGTCGCCGAGTTTCTGGTCATGGCGGTGGTGCTGGTCGCGCGGCCCTATGGGTTGCTTGGGCGCGCGCAGAGCATGGTGCGCAGCTTCGCCGAGCCCGAGGATCCGCTGCGGCCTGGCGGACGCGCACTGCGAGCGCTCGGTATCGGCGTGGTGCTGGCCCTTGCGTTCATGCCCTTCGCCGCGCGCGGCTCCCCGTATCTCTTGGTGCTCGGCATCGACGTGCTGATCGCCGTGCTGTTTGCGGCGAGCCTGCATTTCATCATGGGGCCGGGCGGCATGCATTCGTTCGGCCATGCGGCCTATTTCGGCCTCGGCGCCTACGCCGCGGCGCTGCTGGTGAAATGGTTCGCCCTATCGATGCCGCCCGCGCTCCTTGCCGCCCCGGTCGCCGCCCTCCTGGGCGCCGCGCTGTTCGGTTGGTTCGCGGTGCGGCTTTCGGGCGTCTACTTGGCCATGCTCACGCTGGCCTTCGCGCAGATCGTATGGTCGATCGTGTTCCAGTGGAGCGAGGTCACCGGCGGCTCGAACGGCATCTTGGGCATATGGCCGACGGCACCGTTCGACGATCGCGCCGCGTTGTTCTGGCTCGCGGCCGCACTGGCGATCGCAGGCGTGTGGCTGCTGCGGCGGTTCTTGTTCGCACCGTTCGGCTATGCGATGCGGGCCGGACGGGATTCGCCGCTGCGCGCGGAGGCCATCGGGATCGACGTCAAACGCGTGCACTGGATCGGTTTCATCATCGCGGGTGCGGTCTGCGGGGTCGCGGGCGGCATCTTCGCGTTCGCCAAGGGTTCGATCTCGCCGGAGACGATCGACGTCTCGCGTTCGATCAACGGCCTCGTCATGGTGCTGCTCGGCGGCATCCAGACGCTGAGCGGCCCGATTGTCGGGGCCTCGGTGTTCGCCGTTCTGCAGGATAACATCATGCGCCAGACCGAATATTGGCGCGCGCTGCTCGGCGGCGTCATTCTGCTGTTGGTATTGGCGTTCCCGGCCGGGATTGTCGGCGGCCTCGCCAGGCTCGCTGCCGGATGGCGGAGGCTCCCGTGACCGTGCTGTCGGTTTCGCATTTGGCGAAATCGTTCGGAGCCTTGCGGGCCGTCAACGACGTGAGCTTTTCGATCGCCGAGGGCGAGTTCTTGGCGTTGATCGGGCCGAACGGCGCCGGCAAGTCGACCTGCTTCAACATGATCAACGGCCAGCTCAAGCCCAACGCCGGCGAAATCCGCTTCGCCGGGCGCGACATCGCCGGCCTGCCGCCGCGCTCGATTTTTCGTCTCGGCGTCGGCCGCACGTTTCAGATTGCGGCGACGTTCGGCTCGATGACCGCGATCGAGAACGTGCAAACCGCGCTCATTTCCCATGCGGGGGACACCTACCGATTCTGGCGCCCTGCCGCCGCCCAGCATCGCGAGCGAGCGCTGGCCCTGCTCGATCGAGTGGGCATGCGCGAGGCCGCCTTCCGCGCGAGCCGCGAGCTCGCCTATGGCGACAGCAAGCGCCTCGAATTCGCGGTGGCGCTCGCCAACGAGCCTCGGCTGCTGTTGATGGACGAGCCGACCGCCGGGATGGCGCCGCGCGAACGCAACGAGCTGATTGCGCTCGTCAAGCGTCTCGTCGTCGAGCGAAAAATATCGGTGCTGTTCACCGAGCATTCGATGGACGTGGTGTTCGCTTTCGCCGACCGCATCATCGTCATGGCGCGCGGGCGGTTGATCGCCGATGGGGACGCTAAATCGATCCGCGAAAATCCGCGTGTGCAAGAAGTCTATTTCGGCACCGGCAAAGCGTTCGAGCCCAGGCCGCAATTGGCGCGATGACCTCCGAGACCATGCTAAACGTCGACAATCTGAGCGCGTGGTACGGCGCCGCGCAGATCCTTTACGACGTGACGCTTCAGGTCAACCGCGGCGAGGTCGTCGCCCTGATGGGCCGCAACGGCGCCGGCAAGTCGACCACCATGAAGACCATCATGGGCATGCTGCCGCGGCGGAAAGGAACCGCGCGGTTCAACGGCCGAGACATTTCGCGGCTCGAACCCTACCAAATCGCGCGGCTCGGGCTCGGCTTCACGCCGGAAGACCGCCGGATCTTCGCCGATCTGACGGTCGTCGAGAACCTCGACGTCGGCCGCCAGCCCCCGCGGACATTCGCCGATGGAGCGCCGGCGCCGTCCTGGACGGCGGAAAAGCTGTTCGCGCTGTTTCCCAATCTCGCCGAGCGGCGCGATCATCTCGGCAGTCAAATGAGCGGCGGCGAGCAGCAGATGCTCACGGTGGCGCGCACGCTGATGGGCAATCCGCTGCTCGTGCTGCTCGACGAACCCTCCGAAGGCGTGGCACCGGTCATCGTCGAGCAAATGGCGAACACGATCGTCGAGCTCAAGGCCGAAGGCCTGTCGCTGCTCTTATCCGAGCAAAACCTGCACTTTGCCGCGCTCGTCGCTGACCGGGTTTATCTGCTGGAAAAAGGCCATACCCGCTGGCAAGGCAGAATGCCGGATCTGCTCGAAAATACCGAGATCCAGCGCTCATTTCTCACGGTGTGAGCTTGCACCAATCATGGCATTGTCATGCCCCGCGAATGCGGGGCATCCAGTAACCTCGGCCTATGGTGATGCAGGGAGTACTGGGTCGCCCGCATTCGCGGGCGATGACAGGCAGCGATGTGGCGGCCGCTCAGCAGCACTTTCGCAGTATCCTCCGCAACCTCTGCGGCGTGATCGGTAGCTCCGTCATCGCTCCCGGGACCCCGACGGCGTCGTCCACCGCGGCGGCGATCGCGGCGCCGACGGCATTGACGCCGCCCTCGCCCGCGCCTTTGAGGCCCAGGAAATTGAGCGGGCTCGGCGCATCCTCCGTGATCATCACGTCGATCGGCGGCACTTCGCGCGCCGTGGGAATCAAATAATCGGCGAACGTGATCGCGAGCGGCTCGCCGCGCTCGTCATAGGCGAACTCCTCGAACAGCGCGCCGCCGATGCCCTGCGCGGCGCCGCCCGCGAGCTGGCCTTCGATCAGCATCGGATTGACCGCCTTGCCGACGTCGTAGGCGATCAGGTAGCGCTCGATCTTCACCTCGCCGGTATCGCCGTCGACCCGGACCACCGCGATGTGCACGCCGTACGGATAGGTCATGTGATCGCTGCGGAAGGTGCCTTCGGCGGCGAGCGGCGAAGCGCGGTTTGCATCGGCCCGCGACGCTGCGAGCGTGCGCGCGACCTCTGCGAGCTTGATCGAAGGCGCGGTGCCAACATCGGTACGCACGACCTCTCCGTCGCGAATGTCGAGCGCGGCGGCCGGGGCTTGCAACAGCTCGGCCGCGGCCCGGATCGCGTTGTCGCGCAGCGCCGCCGCGGCGATGCGCGTCGCCTCGCCGGTCATCACCGTCACGCGCGATGCGAACGCTCCCGCGCCGTGCTCGATGCGATCGGTTTGGCCGTGCACGACGCGCACGCACGCATACTCGACGCCGAGCGCATCGGCGCAGATCTGCGCTATCGCGGTCTCGACGCCCTGGCCGACCGAGGCGACCCCGGTCACCAGTTCGACCGTGCCGTCAGGATCGACGGAGATGCGCACAGTGTCCGACGGGCCCAGGCCGCTTTTCTCGACGAACAGCGCAAGCCCCGCGCCGACCCGCTCGCCCGCGGCGCGCCGGTTTTGCAGCTTGCGCTGCAGCGTGGGCCAGTCGATTCGCGCGAGCGCCTTGTCCAGCAACCGGACGTAATCGCCGGAATCGAGCACGACTTGGGTGCCGAGCGTGCCGAGCACGCGGCGGTACGGCATCTCCAAGCTGGCGATCAGGTTGCGGCGACGCACTTCGATGGCATCGAGCCCGGTCTCGGCCGCGATCGCATCGAGGAGACGCTCGCGCACGAACGTGCTCTCGAACCGCCCGGGTGCTCGGTAGGTGCCGCACGGCGTCTTGTTGGTCAGCCGCACCCGCCCTAGCACCCGGTAGGCGGGAACGCGATAAGGCCCGGGCAGCATCGCGGCAGCGAGATCCGGAACGGTCACCGCGTGCGTGCGCAAATAGGCACCCTGGTCGTGGAAAAACTCGTCCTCGATCGCCAGGATGTTCGCGTCCCGATCGAGCGCCGCGCGAATGCGATGCTGCTGCTGGCGCGAGTGGTTGGTCGCGATCAGATGTTCGCGGCGGTCCTCGATCCATTTCACCGGCCGCCGCAACGCGAGCGCCGCGGCGCATGCCAGCACGTCCTCGGGATAGAGCTCGCCGCGGACCCCGAAGCCGCCGCCGACGTGCCCCTCGTAGAGCTGTACGGAGGCCGCCGGACGGCCGAGCATGCGGGCGATCTGATCGCGGTTCCAGTGCGGCACCTTGGCGGCACCGTAAAGCTCCAGCACGTCGCGCGCCGCGTCATAGCGCGCGATCGCACCGCGGGTCTCCATCGGCACGGCGGAATGCCGGCCGATCGTCAGATCGAGCGTGACGACTGCGTGCGCGTTGCGAAACGCGGCCTCGACGTCGCCGTAGCCCTTGCGGATCAACGCCGCCTCGGTCGACAGGTTTGGCGCGAACTCACCGGGCTCGTCTTCGGCGCGCAACCGCACAGCGAGCTCGCCGGCTTCGATCGTGACCAGTTCGGCTGCGTCCTCGGCGAGGTAGGCATCCTCGGCGAACACCACCGCGACCGGCTCGCCGACGTACCGCACACGGTCGCTCGCCAGCACGGGTTGTCGATAGGCCTCGAGGCCTTCGACTCGCGTCAGGCGAAAATCGATCGGAGGAATTTCTCTCACGTCTACGGCCGTCCACACGGCGTGGACGCCCGGAACGGCGCGCGCAGCGGCGACGGCGACAGAACGAACCATGGCGTGCGCGTACGGCGAGCGCACGACACGCATGTGGAGCTGATGCGGAAAGGAGACGTCGGCCGCGAACGTGCCGCGGCCGGTGACGAGCGGAAGATCCTCGAGCCGCCGGACCGAGCGGCCGACGAACCTGGTTTTCATGTGACGGACGAGCCGCTTTCACCTCTCCCCGGAGGGGAGAGGTCGATCCTCGCCGAAGGCGAGGATCGGGTGTGGGGGTTACGCTCTGCCGTCTCGAAGAAGATCCGAGGGGCCGCCCCC
>JBKPDF010000009.1:0-49436 GCA_046727735.1 Pseudomonadota bacterium
AATCTGAAGGCCGTGAGGGCGCTTGGCCTCACCACGCCCACTTGATCTGTGGCGGCCGCCGACGAGGTGATCGAATAGGCCGTGAACTTGCAGCCCGTGCGGCGCCTGACGAGGTCCGCAATGGGTCATCAGCGGCTGTCCGATCCGCTGAACACCTTGTCCGCTTTGCTTTTCAGAGCCGACCTAGATGGCTCGTCGGCCAATAGGCCGCTTCGTGCCATTAGGAGACATCGAAGAGAAGGAGATCCGCCCAGCGGAGTCTCTGGATGTCGCTTAGCAGAGCTGCTGGGTAATCATTGGAGTGACGCGTCTCGGCCGGTTGTCCAGACCTCAGTTATCATGAACTGGACAACCCAGATGCGTTCAGGATGGTCGGGGCGCGGTAGCTCAAGGATGGAGCCCGCACCCCCCAAAATGGAGCTTGGCCTTTCCTCTCTGATAGGAAAGAACGGCGAAAACGCGCAATCCGATGCCGCCCACAGGCGGCTGCCGCGAGGCCCGCCCGTGGATGGCGAAGCCGTATCGGCTCGGGCATGATGCCTCGGGACCGGGTCGCGCGAGCAATTTTTTGCAGCGTGGGGAGCCGGCTCGGGACAGGTCCCCGCGGCGGGAAACATGTGGATTGCAGGCGTTGCACCGGTTGCGCTCTGGCGCGCGTGCTCGGCTGCCGCGCGGGGCGGCGCCGTTTTGTTGTGGCTGCTCGCGCCGGCGCGGGCCGACAGCCTCCCGCAGGCCTTGGTTCACGTCTATCAGATGAATCCGCAGCTCAATGCGCAGCGTGCGCAGCTTCGGGTAACCGATGAGAACGTGTCGCAGGCGCTGTCCGGCTATCGCCCGCAACTATCCGCCGGCTTGAGCGCCGGCCTGCAGGCGGTCAACAACGGCCTTCCGGGCGGCGGATCGCAATCGGCGATGCTGCACCCCTGGATGGTCGGGCTCACGCTCACGCAGCCGCTCTTCAACGGCTTCCGCACCGCCAATTCGGTTCGACAGGCGGAGTCCCAGGTGCGGGCCGGGCGTGAGGCGCTCCGCAATGTCGAGCAGACGGTGTTCGTCACCGCGGTCACCGCATACATGAGCGTCGTCGCCGATCAGGCGTTGGTCGAGGCTCAGCATGCCAATGTCGCGGCGCTGCGCCAGATCCTGGATTCGACCCGAACCCGGCTTGACGCTGGAGACGTGACGCCGACCGATGTCTACCAGGCGGAGGCCCGGCTCAACCGCGGTCTTGCCGACCTCAATGCGGCGGAAGTCCAACTCGCCATCGATCAAGCGAACTACCGGCAAGTGATGGGCGTGCCGCCTGGGCGCTTGAGCCCGGCCGGGCCGATCGATCGGCTGTTGCCGCACGCTCGGGAGGATGCGGTCGCGATCGGCGTGCGCGAGCATCCGACCGTGGCTGGCGCGATGTACAACTTCGATGCCGCAGAAGCCGCCATCAAAGTGGCGGAAGGAAGCCTCATGCCTAATCTCAGCCTGCTGGGCACCGCATCCCACAGCGTGGAGACCGATGTGACGCTCGGCACGACGCGCACCGATCAGGCCTCGGTCACCGCCCAGGCGACGGTTCCGCTTTATGACGGCGGGCTTGCGGCTTCGCAAATTCGCCAGGCCAAGGAGACGCTCGCGCAGAACCGCCTCGTGCTCGATCAGGCGCGCCGCCAGACCGAAGCCGCGGTGACGACCGCCTGGGTGATGAACGAGGGGGCGAAAACCGCGATTCGGGCCGGTGAAGCCGAGGTGCGCGCCTCGACTTCCGCGCTCGAAGGCGTGCGCAAGGAGGCCGTGGCCGGCCAGCGCACGACGATTGACGTCCTCAACGCCCAGAAGGATCTCATGGAGGCGCGGACACGCCTGATCCAGGCACAGCGGGACCGCGTTATTGCCTCCTACACCCTGCTGGCCGCAATCGGCCGGCTCGATCACAAGCGGCTTGCGCTCGCGACGCCGGACTACGAGTCGCAGACCCACTATTTCCAGGTGCGCGACGCTTGGCACGGGCTGCGTACGCCGGCCGGACATTGAGATCGATCCGCTTGGCCTGCTTCGGATGCTGATCGGTTCCGAATGGCAATACCGCCAGCATTGATGGACGACATCGCGCCGTGGGGGGAACGCTCGATGCTATTGTTCTTGGCTCGGCCCGGAGGACCGCTTAGGGTCAATCTGCGAAGTAACCACACCTTCCACCTATATCCGGTAAACACCTGAATCCGGAAGCGTGATGCAACGCAGTGCTTCATAGAGCCGCATATTCTCGCGTTAGGAATGCGGGTACTGTCGGGGCACGCTTGTATAAGCTCCCAAAATAAACGGGCGGGAGGCGAACGACGGCTTCCAGTCGCGACGGGGGTCGGCCTATAACCAATCACCGTCGCTCTTTCCCGACATACAAGGCGGCGAAGTTCCTACTGGAACAAAAAGCTGCAAAGGGGTTGGCAGAGAGCATGGCATACGGAGGAGGATTGCAATGACTGTGAAGCAAGATTTTTCAGATCAGTTAAAAGCGCAGATCGATGTCTGGCAGGCGCAAATAAAGACCTATCAGGAGCAACTTGCGCAAGCCAGCGAAAAGGCTCGTGCCGATTACGAGAAGGCAATCACCCAGATGCAGACTAACGCTGAGGAGGCCAACAAGCTCCTGCAGAAGGTACGGCAGGCCAGCGAGAGCGCATGGACGGATATGCAGAACGCTACGCAGAAGGCGTTCGAGCAGTTGCAGAAGGGATGGGCCGACGCGCTCGGGCGCTTCATGTAAAGCACGCTGCCGAAGGTTCGTGAGTATTTGAACGCTGCCATGCCGACGAGGTGATCGAATGCGGCGCATGTGCTTCCATCAGCAATCAGACTAGCGCAGACCCGGCTGACTTTCTTGCGGTCGGAGTAGAGAAAGCGCATTGTAACACTTCGCGGCAGCAAGCATCGGCTGCCTAGACAGCCATGCAGGGAGGATGACCATGGCCACCTATGTCGTACTTGTGAACTTCACCGAGCAGGGAGTCCGAAAAGCCAAGGATTCTCCAAAGCGGGCGGATGCATTTAAGGACATGGCGAAGAAGTGTGGGGCCACAGTTAAAGATCTTTACTGGACGCAGGGACAGTACGACGCCGTCACGGTCCTTGAGGCGCCAGATGACATAACTGCCACTGCGCTTGCCTTGAGCGTTGGCGCCTTGGGCAACATCCGAACCCAGACGCTGCGAGCTTTTTCGGCAGCGGACATGAAGAAGGTCATCGGCAAGATGGTGTGATCCGGCTCGCCTTGACGGGCCAGGTTTGCTGTTCGCCCGCGCCGGCGAAGTGATCGAATGAGGCGCCATATGCCCCCCGCGAGGGCGCGATTATTATCGGCGACCTGATGGGTACGCTCGGTTGGTCGGACGAGCGGCGGATTGCCAGTGCAAGTGCGCCGGCGACGTCAACAATCCATGCGTCGCGCACTGTCCGGACTTGCGCTGTCCGCTGCTCCGCCAGCTTCTTCCGCTCGCTCGGTTTTCCTACCGCCGCTCGCCAACTAGTCGTTCGGATAGCCCCTACCCCGGAGCCAAGCCTTGGCACTGCGACAGCCACCGCATGGCCGTGCGAGGCTCCGGCCTCTAGGTCGAAGCCCAATACGCAGTCATCAAGGCTCTTGATCGTGTCGCCTGCGGGCTCGGCGACAACCCAGAAGTGGCCGCGAGCGCTTTCTTTTACAGTGAAACGATAGTGCCCTCGCTCCGTCATCTTGGGATCCTCCCCAGCGCTGGTCGCATAGGGAACTAGGTAACACAAGGAGGAAGCGTACGATGTCAGCTGGATCAGAGATCAAGAGGCGTGGCTTGGAAGAGCCCTCCGAAGAACAAATCGGACAGCGCAGGAGGCCGGAAGAAGGATCGTTCCGCCTCCGGGTAGATCGACAAACGAAGGAATCTTACGCGACGTATGAAGAGGCTGAGGCGGTGGGCTTGGCACTGAAGAAACGCCACCCGGTCGTCCAAGTGGCGATATACGATGCCGTGAAAGGTGAGCGCAAAATTATCGAGCTGCCGCAGAGCTAGGGGCCGCTCAGGGTCGGAGCGCCCAAGCCCGGACCTGACGGATCTCACTCCGCCGGACGATCCTCACCGTTTTCAAGCTGGTCGGCCCTGTCATGCAATTGGCGGCCGAGGTCCTCGAGCGACCGAGCAATCCACCGATCGCGGGCCTCTTTGGCCAGCCGAAAGCACTCTTCGGCTTGGGCGCGAAATTGGTCGGAGAGGTATCTCACTCCTCAGCAACGTCGTCGAGCCGACAAAGTTGCCTACCGCCCACAAATCGCCTCTCCTGCCCCCGCCGCTCATCGGGGATACTCGCATGGCTCTAGCCGTCGATGATGTCTCCTATGGGTCATTAACGGAAGTGACCGGCTGGTTTATTTCCGTCTGCTATTCCTCCAAAAGCTGACCTAGAGGACGGAACTCGGACAGCGCGCGGCTAAGGAATTAAACCAGCGCGGTATTCAAGTTCTGGCTGGCGAAAGGTGGTTTGCGCCGAAGTTATCATGCTGCGGAAGCGGCTGAGCAGCTCACCCCGGCGCCTCCAACAAATATTTTTCGGGAAATTGGGCGCAGCGGGCTGGAGCCATGCCCGGCCCGCAAATAAGATGCTTTTCGCGGCTAGGGCGACGGCCCGAAAAGCCGGTACCGCACCGGCCTGCCGCGCGATCATCATGCGGACGCACCTTGCGGCGGTGCCATGCCCTATATCCCCGATTGGCAGACGCTTTCCGACGTGCTCAAGCAAGTCATGGCGTGCGGTGTCACCGAAGACGAAGCCAAAACCGACCTGTGCCGTGCGATCGCTGATCGGAAGATCGATGTCCGAGTCAGGATCGGTGCAAGCGATCACGGCATGCGAGGTCAGGTCTTTTCTAAGGACAACGTCGATGTACCCGCGCATCTTGGCCCTGACGATTTGGATTGGGTGCAGTCCCATCCACTAAAGCCGTGGCCTATAGGGCCAGTCGGGCCACAGAACTACACCTGGCTTGGGGGTTGGAGCACTCGGGCCATCGATTTGATCGAGCTTTCGACGGCCGACACGCAAAGCATTTTCGGCTCATCTGCGAAATCTAAGCCGGTTGCGAAAGCCAGCGACGAAACTTCGGCTATGTATGTGCTGCGGGACCTATTGCTACGAAGCGAACATCTCACGCGTAAGCAAGCTTTTGACCAATGTCATGCAAAATTTCCGAGACTGAGCCAACGCGGGTTCCAGCAACGTGTTTGGCCGGAAGGCCGGAAACTAGCGAATCTGCCACCCATAGCACAGGCCGGAGCCAAGCCGAAATGGAGGCGTTCAAGCGTTGATTGATGCAATCGAAGCAGATTGATGCATCGAATTAGTCTTTTGAATTGACTAAAGTCCTCACGAATGGATCTCTGAACGCCGTAATCGACGCACCTGTAATCGACGCACGAACTTTTTTGTGACGGCTATTTCGGGGGATGAAGCCTCGTTATCTAGCATGATCATCAATGGAGATGATCATGCGACCCACGGCCCAGCCCAGCATCAGTCTGGCCACCCGCGTCGATCCGGACACTGACGCGCTACGCCGCGACTTACAGGGACGGACCGGCCTCACGGCATCGCGCCTCATTGCGACGGCTTTGCGCGAATATGCGAGGGCCCTCGATGCGGGCTTGGTTTGCGGCACTCCGAACGTCTGCCCCTCTTCTGATACCGAGGCTGGGGGCGCGCCATGATCGACCTTCTCGCGCGGCTCAGGAACGCGCGCCCGACCCCGAAAGGCTGGACTGCTCGCTGCCCCGCTCATGAAGATCGACACAACAGCCTCAGCATTGCGCACCGCAACGGCCGTTGGCTCTTGAAGTGCTATGCCGGTTGCGAGTGGCGGGCTATCGTTGACGCTCTGGGGATCGACGCGAGTGAGCTGTTCGAAGAACCTAGGGAGGGCGAGACACCCCCCGGATCGCACGCGCACAAGCGCACAAGCGCACAAAGCCTGACGCTATCTCAATACGCAAATACCAAACGGCTACCGCTCGATTTCCTGAAAGGCTGCGGTTTGGCGGATTTCCGTTACTGCGGCAAACCTGCGGTTCGCATCCCCTACCTAGGACGGGGAGGCGAACAGTTGGCAGCACGCTTCCGGATCGCGCTCGACGGCGATCGCTTTCGCTGGAAAGCCGGCAGCAAGCCTTGCCTCTACGGATTGAACCGCCTCGCGGACGCGCGTAAGGCGAATTCGGTAGCGTTGGTCGAAGGCGAGAGCGACTGCCATACGCTTTGGTACCACAACATTCCAGCACTTGGCGTTCCTGGTGCCTCCAACTGGCACGATGAGCGCGACGCTGCTCATCTGGAAGGGATCGAGACCATCTATATCGTCGTCGAGCCTGATCACGGCGGCGATACTGTGCGACGATGGTTGGCGCAATCCACGATCCGTCATCGCGCCCGCCTGCTCACGCTGCCAGCGAAAGATCCCTCCGCATTGCATGTCGAGCAGCCGGATAGGTTTCGCGAGCGTTGGCAGGTTGCTTGTTTCGGCGCGGTGCCATGGACGGCCGTCGAGGCGAAAGCAAATGAGGAGGCGCGGTGCGAAGCCTGGCAGCAGTGTGTCGACTTGGCGCAACGGTTAGGCATCCTCGATGCGTTCGACGCGGACCTGTCACGTGTTGGAGTCGTCGGCGAGCGGCGCGCCGCTAGGCTTCTTTACCTCGCCGTCACGTCTCGCTTGCTGGATCGCCCAGTTTCCATTGCTGTCAAAGGACCATCTTCCGGCGGCAAATCGTTCATTGTGGAATCCGTACTGAAGTTCTTCCCGCAGGAAGCGTTTTACGCGCTCACGGCGATGAGCGAGCACGCGCTGGCCTACGACGCCACCCCGCTAAACCACCGTCATCTCGTTGTTTACGAGGCGGCTGGTCTTCAGTCCGATCTCGCCAGCTATCTGATGCGGTCGCTGCTATCGGAGGGGCGAGTTGATTATGTGACGGTCGAAAAAACCAAGGACGGTCTAAAGTCGCGCCGCATCGAGCGCGAGGGGCCGACTGGGTTGATTGTGACGACAACGCAGCTCCATCTGCATCCCGAGAACGAAACCCGGATGCTGAGTCTGACGGTCAGCGACACGCGCGAACAAACCGCCGCAGTGTTCCGCGCGCTTGCGAAGGACCTGCCAGATGCCCCTGATCTGAGTCAATGGCACGCGCTGCAAACCTGGCTGGCGACCGGACCGAACGAAGTTGCGATCCCATTCGCCGAGGCTTTGGCCGAACTCGTGCCGCCGGCGGCCGTGCGGCTGCGGCGTGATTTCAAGACGCTGCTCACCCTGATCCGTGCTCATGCGCTGTTACATCAAGCAACGCGGCAAAAAGACGATGATGGCCGGATCGTCGCGACCGTCGATGACTACGTCGCCATACGCGAGCTCGCGGCCGACTGGATGGCGCAAGGGGTTGGCGCCGCGGTCAAGCCCGAAACTAGGGAAGTCGTGAAGGCGGTCGGGGCTGTGATCGCCAGCGGGCGCGAGCACGCAGGTACCGCCGACCTGGAAAAACTTCTGAAGCTCGACAGGTCAGCGATCTCTCGTCGCGTCAAGGATGCCGTTGCCGGTAAGTATCTGCGCAACCTTGAAGAACGGAAACGGCAGCCTGCGCGCCTGGTGCCTGGCGACCCTCTCCCCGAGGGGGAAGCCGTGTTGCCCGAGCGTGATGCGCTTGTGCACTTGTGTAGTTGCGAGTCAGGGGGGGCGATGCCCTCTCCCTCATCAGTCAATGGAGACGGTCGATCGGACGACGGCCTTGAAGATGATCGCCGCTGCGGCCAATGCGGCGAGGATGATGGCGAGACGGCGCTGTATCACGGCGGTCTATGGTTTCATCGAGTGTGCCGTCCCTTCTGGTTACGTTCGCAATCGACCGCCTCGCAAGCTGCGGGCAGACGTGAGGCCTGATGTGCCCCGCGCGCCCTACACATTTCGGCAACGCGACGTGACCCGAGCGGTCCGCGTGCGGACATGGCGGTTATAGTGCCCCGCCGTCCCGCGCTCCTCACCCAAGCTGATGTGGCTCGCGCCATACGAGCCGCGAAGCAGGCGGGTGCGGGTGCCGTCGAGATACGACCGGACGGGACAATTGTCATCGCAGTTGGCCCGAGCTCTTCCCCAAAGAACGAAGACGGCGGCGTTGACCATGAACGGGAGATCGTCCTTTGATCGAGGTCATGCCGCGACCCCGCCCGCCGTACCTATGGCGCGAGAGAACCCGACACGGGCGGGTCGTGTGGTATGTCCGCGTTAGGCGCGGCCCAAGGATAAGGCTCAAGGCCGAATACGGATCGCCCGAATTCTGGGCCGCCTATGATGCGGCGATTGTTGGCAAGCCGTTGCCTGACGCACACCCGAGGGCAGCGACCGGAAGTCTGGAATGGCTGTGGAACCGCTACCGCGAGACGGCGGCCTGGGCCGACCTCTCAGCCGCTACGAGGCGCCAGCGCGAAAATATTATGCTGCACGTCCTCAGGTCGGCGGGCGCGGACCCGTTCGCCAAGGTCACTAGGGCGCATATCGTTGCCGGTAGGGATCGCCGCGCTAAGACGCCCGCCCAGGCCCGCAATTTCCTCGACGCAATGCGGGGCCTGTTCCGCTGGGCGCACGAAGCCGGGTACGTCTCGCCCGATCCGACCTCGGGCGTCAAGAATCCGGCGAGGCCCAAAGGCGCCGGGTTTCCCGCCTGGACCGAGGTGGACGTGGCCGCATACGAAGCGCACTGGCCCGTAGGCACCCGTCAACGGGTATGGCTCGACGTGCTGCTATATACTGGCCTTCGGCGAGGCGATGTGGTCACGCTCGGGCGCCAGCATGTGAAAGACGGCATCGCAACGCTCAGGACCGAAAAGAGCAAGGTGGCAGTGACGATCCCCATTCTCCCGGTCCTCGCCCGCACACTCGAAGCGGGGCCGACCGGCGACCTCGCATTTATCTGCGGGGAGCGCGGCAAGCCGTTCACAAAGGAGAGCTTCGGGAACGAGTTTCGGGAAGCCGCGAAGGCCGCTGGGCTTGTCGGCAAGTCGTGTCACGGAGTCCGAAAGATCGGCGCCACGCGCGCCGCCGAGAACGGCGCAACGGTTCCCGAACTTGAGGCGATCTTCGGCTGGCAAGGGGGAGGAATGGCGGCGTTATACACGCGGGCCGCCGACAGGGCGAGGCTCGCGAAGTCCGCTATGTCGAAACTTGAGCGAACGCCTGGGCAACATTCTATGCCCGCACCCAATGAAAAGGTGCGGGCGCCGGATCGAAAACCATCGGGAAAACAAGAGCGTAAAAGATGAGTGGTGCGGTCGAGAGGACTCGAACCTCCACGGGTCGCCCCACTAGCACCTCAAGCTAGCGCGTCTACCAATTCCGCCACGACCGCAGCTGGGCTTCGTGCCGCGCGTCATTGGCGTGGCACGAGCGGCATGTAACAAATCGGTTGGGCCCGGACAAGGCAGCGGGCCAGGCGCGGATGTTGTACCGGCTGCGCACGCCGGCGGCGCGGCGAATGCGGGTCAATTGCGCCAGCGGCGGGCCGAAAAACGCGCGATCCCCTCCCCCTCCCTCCCCTTTTCAAGGGGAGGGAGCAGTCTGCGGCCCGCCCCGAGCGCACACTGGCCATTGCGGGTAGAATGGGAGCCAGCCCGAAAGGGATCGAGCGTGGCGCGATATCGCGACGACTTGCCGGTCGAGTTGAGGACCCGCGGTGGGCCTTGGCCCTCGGTCGAATGGCGCCGCAGCCCTGGCTTGGTGCCGTATCGGACGGCGCTCGCCGTGATGGACGCGCGCAGCGACGCGATTGCGCAAGGCCGCGCGCCCGAGCTGGTGTGGCTTCTCGAGCACCCGCCGCTCTACACCGCCGGGACGAGTGCCCGGCCGCAAGAACTCCTGGAACAGAAATTTCCGGTGTTCGCCTCGGGGCGCGGCGGTCAATTCACCTACCACGGCCCGGGCCAGCGGGTCGCCTATGTGATGCTCGATCTCAAGCGCCGGGTGCCGGACGTCCGCCGCTTCGTGGCGGCGCTCGAAGCTTGGCTCATCGGCACGCTCGCGCAGTTCGGCGTCGCCGGCGAGCGGCGGGAGGACCGGGTCGGCGTGTGGGTACGCCGGCCGGATCGCGGGGATGGCCGCGAGGACAAGATCGCCGCGATCGGCATTCGCGTGCGGCGCTTCGTGACCCTGCACGGGATTGCGCTCAATGTCGCTCCCGATCTCGGGCATTTCTCCGGCATCGTTCCCTGCGGCGTCTCTCAGCCGCGCTATGGCGTCACCAGCCTCGCCGATCTCGGCGTCGCAGTCGACGTGACGCAGGTCGACCGCGTGCTGCGCCAGAAATTCGAGGCGCTGTTCGGGCCGACGCAGTCCGTGCCCGGAGATCCGGCCGAGATGGCGCAGGAAGAAGCGGCGACGTAGCCCGTATGGAGCGGGCGCCGTGCGCCCGCGTCATACGGGAAGGACCTCGCCGGATTGCGCCGCGCTGCGCGCGGCTCCATCCGGGCTACAGTCACCGCATTACCGCGTCGGCAACACCGAGAAGCGCTCACGCGGCTGGCGCTCCGACAACAGCTCGGGCCCCGCTTCGTTCGCTTCGACGGTTTCGACCCGGGAGCCCGGCGGGCCGCGGCGGCAGGTCTCGATCATGCGCTCCACCACCGCTGCCGGCCCAGCAAACACCGCCTCGACACTGCCGTCGCGGCGATTCCGCACCCAGCCCTCGATATTATGCATGCTTGCATGATCCTCGACCCACATGCGGAAACCAACCGCCTGCACGCGGCCGCGGATCGTCACATGCCGAATGCTGCTCATCCGAACTCCCCGACCTCGGCCGCGCGGGTCCCGCCGAAGGGATGGCCCCAGCGCTCGAGGGAACGCACGTAGCGCTCCGGCAATCGCCATTCCCGCGCGGCGGCGACGAGCGTGCGCTGATAGCCCGGCCTCGGCTGCCCCGGCCTGCGCTCGCGCCCCACATAAACCATCGAGGCAACGATCCGCTCCCCCGCCCGCACCGGAAGGATCCGGCGCACGTAGAGGCCGCTGTCGAGGCTTTCATAGGCGTTGAGCGCGGCAAGATCGCGCGCCGAAAGCCGCCACAGCACGCCGTGCACGGTAGCGCCGCGGGCGGGCACCACCGAAGCGTATCCATCGAGCATGATCAGAAAACGCCAATTCTCCAGCCGCGCGGCGCCGATCGGCTCGGCAGTCGGGCACCGCCGCCGCATCGCCGCCCTGCTCATGTTCGAGCCGTAGGCGAAATACGACGTCATTGGCCTGTTTCGTTACGGACAGTCGCGAGTGCAGGTCCCCTCTCCACGGTGGGGAGAGGGACAGGGTGAGGGGGAGCAATGAAAAATTGTGGCCGTAAGATCGTGACCCCCTCACCCGGTCCTCGCCGAAGGCGAGGACCGACCTCTCCCCGGCGGGGAGAGGTGGAGACCGTCTTTGCCGCGTGATGTCCCATCTGACTCCGAACGGATGCCCTGCGGTGTCCACGGGGCGTGCGGCTCATGGCGCGATTCACGATTCGGCGGACGCGGCGCGCGGGCGCGTGCCGGTCCAGATCGAGAACGCGAGCGCAACGGCGGCGGGGACGAATGCGAGGAGCACGAAGGCGGTGAGGATCGCGCCGAGCCCGGCGAACTCGCCGGAGTCGATGACGCCGAACGACAGCGGGCCGAACCAGCGCACCGGCGAGCCGGCGAGCGCTTCGGTCGGGCGCGCGCCGAGCCGGATGAAGAACGCCACGAACAGCAGCAGCACCATGGCGAGCGCGTAGAGCGCCGCAATCCCCGCGGCGGCGCCGAGGTCCTGCTGCGCGTCGCGCAGGCGTTTGGCATGCAGCGCATACCAGGCCCACAGCAGCGTCGCCTGCGCGGCCGCAAACGGCCAGAACCCGGCGCGGGTCACGAGCGGTGCCGAGATCAGCGCCTGCGCCGCGAGGCTTGCCCCATAAATCAGGACTGCGCCGATCGCGAATGGGCGCGGCGCGAGCCTGCCGTTCGGCGAGAGGAAGAACGCAAGCGGATCAGCCATGGCGCAATCGTGACACGACGCCCCGGCAAATGCCACGCGGGGACAGCGGCGCGCGAAGCTGCGACCTTGCTCCCGTCACCTCCCCCGCTTGCGGGGGAGGTCGGCGAGCGAAGCTCGCCGGGAGGGGGGCCCCTCCCCATCCCTCCCCCGCAAGCGGGGGAGGGAGCAGTTTTGAGGCCTGGTTTGCGCTAGGCGAATTCCAAAATCACGGCGTCGACCGCGAGGGTGTCGCCCGGCTTGGCGAGGATGCGCGAGACCGTTGCGTCGCGTTCGGCGCGCAGCACGTTTTCCATCTTCATCGCCTCGACGACGGCGAGCGTCTCGCCGGCTCGGACCTGCTGGCCCTCCTTGACGCCGATCGAGACGACGAGGCCCGGCATCGGGCAGCGCAGCTTCTTGCCGCTGTCGGCCGCGGCTTTCACCGGCATCAGTCGCGCCGCCGCGGCTTCGCGTTCCGTATAGACGAAGGCGCGCGCCTGCAGGCCGCGGTGCGCGAGATCGAACCCGTTGGGACGCGGCCGGACCTGCACGGCGATCTGCAGCGCGTCGAACCTGCCCGACCAGATGAGATCTCCAGGCTTCCAATTCGAATGCAGCACGTGGGCGCCTTCCTGGCTGCCGCCATCGAGCATGCGCACGCGGATTGCATCGTCCTCACGCGCGATCTCGAGCCGATGCTCCGTATTGCCGAGCTTGACCAGCCGGCGGGAATCCCGGCGCACCTCCCGGCTCGGCAGCTGGCCTGAGATCTTTCGCCTGCGCTCGCCGATCACGAGATCGATGGCGGCGGCGATGGCCGCCATCCGCGCGCCGATCTCGCCCCCGGGCTCGCGGCCGCGAAACCCGCCGGGAAATTCCTCGGCGATGAAAGCGGTCGAGAGCCGGCCCGCGCGGAAGCGCGCGTTCTGCATCACCGCCGCAAGGAACGGGATGTTGTGCCGGATGCCGTCGATCGCGAACGCATCGAGCGCATGTCCCTGCGCGTCGATCGCCGCCTCGCGCGAGGGTGCCGAGGTGACGAGCTTGGCGATCATCGGGTCGTACCAGATCGAGATCTCGCCGCCCTCGTAAACGCCGGTGTCGTTGCGCACGACGGCGCCGCCGTTGCTGCCTTCCTGGGGCGGCCGGTAGCGCACGAGCCGCCCCGTCGACGGCAGGAAATTGCGGTACGGGTCCTCCGCATAGACGCGGCTCTCGACCGCCCAGCCGGACACCTTGACGTCGGCCTGCCTGATCGCGAGCCGCTCGCCCGCGGCGACCCGGATCATCTGCTCGACAAGATCGATGCCGGTGACGAGCTCGGTGACCGGATGCTCGACCTGCAGGCGCGTATTCATCTCCAGGAAAAAGAAGCTCTTGTCCTGGCCGGCGACGAACTCGACGGTGCCGGCGGAATCGTAGCCGACGGCCTTGGCGAGCGCGACGGCCTGGGCGCCCATGCGCGCCCGCGTCGCGGCATCGAGCAGCGGGCTCGGCGATTCCTCGATGATCTTCTGATTGCGGCGCTGGATCGAGCACTCGCGCTCGCCGAGATGGATCACGTTGCCGTGCTTGTCGCCCAGCACCTGGATCTCGATGTGGCGCGGATCGGTGATGAATTTCTCGATGAACACCCGGTCGTCGCCGAACGAGGATTTCGCCTCCGAGCGGGCGCGCGCCAAACCTTCCGCGAGCTCGCGCTCGTCGTTGGCGATGCGCATGCCCTTGCCGCCGCCGCCCGCGGAGGCCTTGATCATCACCGGATAGCCGATCTCCTTGGCGATTTTCCGCGCGTGCGGCTCGTCCTCGATCACGCCGAGGAAGCCCGGGACGGTCGAGACCTTGGCGCCGGCGGCGACCCGCTTCGATTCGATCTTGTCGCCCATCGCGGCGATCGCTTTCGGGTTCGGGCCGATGAAAACGATCCCTGCCGCTTCGAGCGCCTCGGCAAAGGCGGCGCGCTCCGACAGGAATCCGTAGCCGGGATGCACCGCCTGGGCGCCGGTCGCCTTGCAGGCTTCCAGAATCTTGTCGATGAGCAGATAGCTTTCCGCCGCCGGCGGCGGGCCGATGCGTACCGCCTCGTCCGCCATCTCGACGTGCAGCGCATCCTTGTCGGCGTCCGAATAGACCGCGGCGGTCTCGATCCGCATTCGCCGCGCCGTCTTGATGATGCGACAGGCGATCTCGCCGCGATTGGCGATCAGAATGCGTTTGAACATGTGCCCAAAGATCTCGCGCCTCGGCCGCTGGCTTTGCGGGTTCATGCCGGAAAAGTCAATGTCACGAAGCCGCAACCGGCGTAAGCTCGCGCAACGCATCGACGTGAGCTGCGATGGCGACGAGAGGCATCCACCACATCACCGGCATTGCCGGAAATCCGCGGCGGCATGTCACGTTCTATACCCGCGTGCTGGGGCTGCGGCTCGTCAAGCGCACCGTCAATTTCGACGATCCGGGCAGCTGGCATCTCTATTACGGCAACGAGATCAGCGCGCCCGGCACGGCACTGACGTTTTTCATCTGGGATCATGCCGAGGGCGGCAGGCCCGGCGTCGGCCAGGCGGTCGAGACGGCATTTGCGGTTCCGGAGACGTCGATCGGGTATTGGGTCTCGCGGCTCGTCGAGAAAAGCGTGACGCACGATCAGCCGGAGCGGCGGTTCGGTGAGACTGTCATCGGTTTGCGCGATCCGAATGGGTTGCGTCTCGAGCTCGTCGGCTCGCGCAGCGCGGCGGCCGAGTTCGGCTGGACAGGCGAGGAAATTCCGGCCGAGCATGCGATCCGCGGCTTTCACGGCGTGACATTGTGGCTGGACAATCCGAAACCCACTGCAGACGTGCTGCGTAACGTGCTCGGTTTCGCCGCGAAGGAGTCCGAAGACTCGCGCCAGCGTTTCACCGCCGCAGGCCCGCTTGGCGCGCATGTCGACCTGCGGACCGTACCGCGGGCATTTGCCGGATTGCTTGGACCCGGCACACTGCATCACGTTGCGTTCCGCGCCGCGAGCGACGCCGAGCAGGCCGCGATGGCGGAGGCATTCCGCCGGCTCGGCCTGCGTCCGACCGACCCGATCGATCGCCGCTATTTCCGCTCGGTCTATTGCCGCGAACCCGGCGGCGTGCTGTTCGAGATCGCGACCGACGATCCGGGCTTCACGTTGGACGAGCCGAAGGAGAAGCTCGGCACCACGCTCCAGTTGCCGCCGTGGTACGAGGCGAGGCGGGCCGAAATCGAGCAGGCTCTTCCGCCGCTGGAGTGACGAAAAATGGCTTTAGCTTCGTCATTGCCGGGCTTGACCCGGCAATCCATGCACGCTGTCGAAAGCGGGAACGGCCGCATGGGTGCGCGGGTCGAGCCCGCGCATGACGAGTAACAAATTTCGACCTCGTATGAAGCGATGGCTCACAGCAGCGGCTCGATCGTCTCCCGCGTCTCGGCCGAGGGCACGACCGGCACGATTTCGAATTCCATCAGGTCGCTCCATTGGGCGACCCATTGCTGCAACAGCCGCGCGTCGTCGCACTCCATGAGCTGAAAGCAGCGGTCGAAATTCGCTTCGATCCAGCTGCCGACATATTTCAAGCCGTCCGGCATGCCGCGGCCCTTCTCGCGCAGGCGCCGGTAGATCGGCTTGGCATCGCGGTTCCTGAACCGCTCGATCACCATGAACAGCATGACACCCTCTTCCTCCGGCGTCGTCCCGGGGCCGAGCGCAGCGAGGACCCCATGACCACGGCGTCAGCACGATCGCGCGGTGTTCTTGGTTTCCGGGTTCGCGTGCTGCGCACTCGCCCCGGAATGACGGCGCTCATGATTTTCGGCCCGCCGCCTGCTTGCGCAGCGTCTTCATTTCCTCGAAGCGTGCAGTCACGTCGCGCAGGATCGCGGCGATGCCGGCTGTTTGCCCTCCTTCGTCGCGGATCAGCGCGACCGTGAATTCGAGCGACACCCGGCTGCCGTCCTTGCGCATCCCCGGAACCGCGAGCAGATCGCCCTCGCCATACCGGCTGTGCCCGGTTCGCATCACGTGATGATAGCCTGCCCAGTGGCGCGCGCGCAGTTGCTCCGGAATGATCAGATCGAGCGATTGCCCCACCGCCTCCGCCGCGCTGTGGCCGAAGATGCGCTCGGCGCCCTTGTTCCAATGCCGGATGATGCCGTCGCGATCGCTCGCGACGATCGCATCCGAGCCGGACGCCAGCAGCGCCTGCGCGATCTGGATGGGGTCCATGTCGCTTTCGGCGTCCTCGGCGCGATCACAAGAATGCGACGTGCCGCGGCTCGGCTCCTCGCACCGCGCCGACAGAAATCCTCCGATCGAAGGTTGCAAGTCGGCCGCCATGCTTGATTGCCAACGCGAGCAAATAGATATCGGTGAGCTGTTTCGATCCGAGAATGCGGCCGAAATCGAATATTTCTGAATCGAGCACGGAAATGTCGTCGGGCCAGAATACGTGATCCGTCTCGACAGTTTGCTCTGCCAGCAGCGCGAGCGCGAGCGGAGTCGACACTGGTTTCGGATATCGCGATTGCGAGACGATCCGCACGAATCCGTTCTGAGTCAGCGGGCAGGAAGCCCATCCGGCCGACCGATTTTTACTCCACCATTTGTGTGCCGACGCGTGATGAACGTGGTCGGGCTGGAGCAATGCAATCAGCACGTTGACGTCCAGCAGGGAGCGCACGCGCTAGAGCTCTTCTTCCAGGAGCTTCTCGATAAGCTCGGGTGTGATGACCTTTCCGGTCCTCGGCAGCAGCCGAAAGCCATTGCGGTACTTTGGCTTCTTTTCGGCGGGTTGCGTCAGTGCGGTTCGAGCCAGATGGGATATCACCTGGCCGGCCGTGGTCTTTTGAGCAGCCGCAAGCTCTTTGGCGGCCGCCAGGATGTCATCATCGATATCGAGGGTGGTGCGCATGCATCAGATGATAATGCATCAAGTGCCAACGTTCAATATCCCAGCCTTCAAGCGGCTCGAACATGTGGCGGTAGCTTTCCCAGTGGCGGCCCGCCGCGGCTCAGGGATGGTGAGTTCGAGCGAGTGCCCGACTGCTTCTGCGGCGGTGCGGCCGAAAATGCGCTCCACGCCGGGATCCCAAAATGGCGGATGATGGCGTCCCGGGTCGGTCGCGACGAATCGCCTCCGAACCCGAGGCGAGGCATGATGCCTATCGACAAATTGAGTAAGTTGACCGGACGCAAGAAGTCAGACATCCAATTCATGTCTTCCCTACAGCGGCAGGTTGTCGTGCTTCCTGGCCGGCATCTCGACCTGCTTGCTGCGCAGCATGGCGAGCGCTCGGGCGATGCGGCGGCGGGTCGAGTGCGGGAGAATCACCTCGTCGATGTAGCCGCGCTCGGCGGCGACGAACGGGGAGAGGAAGCGCTCCTCGTATTCCCGCGTGCGCTGCGCGATCTTTTCCGGGTCGCCGATGTCCTGGCGGAAGATGATCTCGACGGCGCCCTTGGCGCCCATCACGGCGATCTGTGCGGTCGGCCAGGCGTAATTGACGTCGCCGCCGATGTGCTTCGACGCCATGACGTCGTAGGCGCCACCGAACGCCTTGCGGGTGATCACCGTGACGAGCGGCACCGTGGCCTGGCTGTAGGCGAACAGCAGCTTGGCGCCGTGCTTGATCAGGCCGCCGTATTCCTGGGCGGTGCCGGGCAGAAATCCGGGCACGTCGACGAAGGTCACGATCGGAATCTTGAACGCGTCGCAGAAACGCACGAACCGTGCCGCCTTGCGCGAGGCGTCGCTGTCGAGCACGCCGGCGAGCACCATCGGCTGGTTGGCGACGAAGCCGATTGTGCGCCCGGCGATGCGGCCGAAGCCCGTGACGATGTTTTTTCCGAAATTCGGCTGGATCTCGAAGAAATCCCCCTCATCGACGACCTTGAGGATCAGCTCCTTGATGTCGTAGGGCTTGTTGGGGTTCTCGGGCACGAGCGTGTCGAGCGAGGGCTCCTCGCGCTCGCTGTCGTCGAACGAGGGCCATTCCGGCACGCCGTCGGTACTGTTCGCCGGCAGGAAATCGATGAGGCGGCGCATTTGCAGCAGGCACTCGACATCGTTCTCGTAGGCGCCGTCGGCGACCGCGGATTTCGTCGCGTGCACGCTCGCCCCGCCGAGCTCTTCCGCGGTCACGACTTCGTTGGTGACAGTTTTGACGACGTCCGGCCCGGTCACGAACATGTAGCTCGTGCCCTCGACCATGAAGATGAAATCCGTCATTGCCGGCGAATAGACGTCGCCGCCCGCGCACGGCCCCATGATGACCGAGATCTGCGGGATCACGCCCGAAGCGATGACGTTGCGCTTGAACACTTCGCCGTAGCCGCCGAGCGCGGCGACGCCTTCCTGAATGCGCGCGCCGCCGGCGTCGAACAGGCCGACGATCGGCGCCCGCGCTTTGAGCGCCATGTCCTGGATCTTGATCATCTTCAGCGCATGGGTTTCGGACAGCGAGCCGCCGAACACGGTGAAATCCTTGGCGAACACGAACACGGTGCGGCCGTTGACCGTGCCCCAGCCGGTGACCACGCCATCGCCGGGGATTTTGCTGCGCTCCATGCCGAATTCGTCGCAGCGGTGCTCGACGAACATGTCGAACTCCTCGAACGAGTCGCGATCGAGCAAGAGCTCGATGCGCTCGCGCGCGGTGAGCTTGCCGCGCTTGTGCTGCGCTTCGATGCGCTCTTTGCCGCCGCCGAGCCGCGCTTCGCCGCGGCGCTGCTCGAGCTTTTCCAGGATGTCTTTCATTTGGTCCCCTGCGGCCGGCTAATAGGTCCAAGGTCTGCATAGCAGATAGCAGACACCGGCTCCAAAGCGAGCTGATCTGTTCCGTGATGCGAGCGGATGGGTTCCCCTCCCCCGCGAGCGAAGCAAGTGGTGGGGAGGGGTCAGGGGGTGGGGGGCTTTAAGGTGATCAGCTCCCCACCCGGCTCAGCGCTGCGCGCCTCGCCACCCTCCCCTTCGGGGAGGGAGAAGAAGGAGACCTCGATGGCCGCCCCAGACACATCCGCCGTGACCGGCACCCCGCGCCTATTGTTGCGGCTCGAAGGACTCGGCCTGTTCGGCCTGGCAATCCTGCTTTCCGTATGGATCGGCACGCCGTGGTGGCTCTTCGCCCTCCTGTTCCTCGTGCCGGATTTGAGCTTCGCGGGCTATCTGGCCGACCCGCGGATCGGAGCCGTGGTCTACAACGCGGCCCATACGATGCTCGGCGCCATCCTCCTTGCAGCACTGGGCCTGATGCTCGCGCAACCGCCGGCGATCTCGGTCGCCCTGATCTGGGCGGCGCATATCGGCTTCGACCGCATGCTCGGCTATGGGCTGAAATACGCGGCGGGCTTCGGCTTCACCCATCTCGGCCGCATCGGTTGGGCAGATCGCGCTCCGTAGCCCGGTGACCCCACCCGGCTCGGTGCTTCGCACGCCACCCTCCCCTGCCGGGGGGGAAACGCGCAAGTAGGGCTGGTTTACCCGGATTACGCCCCGCTTCGCGGCGCTCCATTCGGGCTACGTTCTTCCGCAATCGTTTCGAGCAGGGTGGCGGCGGCTTGCATCTCGGCGAAGCGGAAAGCGCGGCGCTCGAGCGCGAGCGCGTCCCGGCCCCATTGCTCGAAATTCCAGTCCTCATCGACATGGGCCGCTTGCCAAGCGTCCTTGGCGGAAAACCGCCCCCGCAGCACGGTAAGCGCGAGCAGCGCCGAGCCGGTCAGCGTCGTCATCGCGTGCAGGGCGCCGAGCCGCCATGGGTCGGTGGCCGGAATCGCGGCGCGGGCCGCCGCGAGCGCCCGGTCCGGCTGCTCGACGAACATCACGCCCTGCCCCAGCAGGAAATTGGCGCCGAGCTCCCGGCGCGCCCAATCGAGGATCGGATCCCATAGCGCCGCCTGGCGCGCGGCAAGTGCCGGCACCTCGGCGCGGTAGAACAACAGATCGGAGGCGAGATATTTGGCGATTTCGGCTGCGACGGGCGCCTGCGCGGTGCGGACCCCGTCGATGTTGGAATTCACCAGGCGGGTCAGCGGCATCCTGGCCGGATCGATGAACTCGCCTTGGGCTTGCCATTCGTCCGCAAGCGCCTGCGCGAGCGCGCGGGTCGGGACCGCAAGATCCCGGTGCGCCGGCGTTTTAGCAGGCCGGCCATCGAGCAGGAGGCGAAACGCGCCTTCCGCTTCGCCGAGACCGGCGGAACGGTAGAACCGGCGCGGCAGTTTCGGCCGCACCGCCCGGCGTGCCGCCTCGATCGGATCGATCGGCTCGCGGAAAAGCTCCTCGAACAGCTCGCGCATTGTTCCGATGTAGGGCACGCGGCCGGTCGGCGCGAGCGGGGTTGCCCCTCCCCATTCCTCCCCGGTAAGCGGGGAAGGGAGGAGATTTTGGCTCGGTGAGCCAGAAATCCACCGCCGCACCTCCGCGCAGGCTCGGCGACCCGCAAGCGGCGGGCACCATGGCGCCCGGCCAGCGTTCTCAGGAAATACAAGGCCGTTCAGGACTTTGGGTCGCTGCTCATTAAGGTGGCATTCACGGCCCCGGTCCATTACATTCCGCCCGGGATTCGGCGCGAGATAAGCCGGAGCCGGGGGCAAGAACCAAGGAGACCTCCCCGAAGCGAGGGCGAGGACGCGCGGCCGAGGAGGAAATGAAACCGACCGACATTTCGGCGCCGGACTATTTTCACAAGGTGGTCGACTGCCAGTGGGCCTGTCCGGCGCACACGCCCGTGCCCGAATACATTCGGTTGATCGCCGCGGGCCGCTACAGCGACGCCTACATGCTCAATTGGCATTCGAACGTGTTCCCGGGGATTCTCGGGCGCACGTGCGACCGGCCCTGCGAGCCGGCATGCCGGCGCGTTCGCGTGGAAAAGGAGCCGGTCGCGATCTGCCGGCTCAAGCGCGTCGCCGCCGATTACAAGGACGACATCCGCGCGCGCCTGCCCAAGCCCGCGGCGCAGAAGAACGGCAAGCGTATCGCGCTGATCGGGGCGGGTCCGGCCTCGCTCACGGTCGCACGCGACCTCGCCCCGCTCGGCTACGAGCTCATCCTGTTCGATCAGGATCCGAACGCCGGCGGCATGATGCGCACGCAGATCCCGAAATTCCGATTGCCGGAGTCGGTGCTCGACGAGGAGGTCGCCTACATCCTCGACCTCGGTATGGAGTTCCGTGGCGGGCAGCGCATCGACAGCCTGAAGGCGCTGCTCGATGACGGCTATGATGCGATCTTCGTCGGGTCGGGCGCCCCGCGCGGCCGCGATCTCGATATTCCGGGCCGCAATGCAGCGGCGGCAAACATCCACATCGGCATCGACTGGCTTTCCAGCGTCTCGTTCGGACACATCCACAAGATCGGCAAGCGCGTGATCGTGCTCGGCGGCGGCAACACCGCGATGGATTGCTGCCGCTCCTCGCGACGGCTCGGCGGCGAGGACGTCAAGGTGATCGTCCGCTCCGGCTTCGAGGAGATGAAGGCGTCGCCGTGGGAGAAAGAGGACGCGATGCACGAGGGCATCCCGATCCTCAATTACCTCGTGCCGAAATCCTTCACCCACGAGAGCGGCCGCCTCACCGGCGTCGTGTTCGAGAAAGTCCGGGCCGAGTACGATGCGCAAGGCGGGCGCAATCTCGTCCCGACCGGGGAGCCGGACGAGCATTTCCCCTGCGACGACGTGCTGGTCGCGGTCGGCCAGGAGAACGCATTCCCGTGGATCGAGCGCGATATCGGCATCGAGTTCGATCGCCGCGGCATGCCCAAGGTCGATGCCACGACGATGCAGTCGACCCTGCCCGGCGTGTTCTTCGGCGGGGATGCCGCATTCGGCCCTAAGAACATCATCTGGGCGGTCGCGCACGGCCACGATGCCGCGATCTCGATCCACAGACTGTGCAACCGCGAAAACATCGCGGACCGGCTGCCGCCGATGGTCAACCTGACCAGCCAGAAAATGGGCATCCACGAGTGGAGCTATGACAACGACGTCTCGCTCGATCAGCGCTACCGGGTGCCGCTGCGCGACAAAAATTTGGCGCTGCGCGACATCAAGGCGGAGGTCGAGCTCGGCTTCGATCCCGAACTCGCCCTCGCGGAAGCCGAGCGCTGCCTCAATTGCGACGTACAGACGGTCTTCACCGGATCGCTGTGCATCGAGTGCGACGCCTGCGTCGACATCTGCCCGATGGACTGCATCACCTTCACGCCGAACGGCGAGGAGACCGACCTGCGCGGACGGCTGAACGCGCCCGCCAACAATCTCTCGCAGAGCCTCTACGTCGCCAACGACCTCAAGACCGGCCGTGTGATGGTGAAGGACGAAGACGTCTGCCTGCACTGCGGGCTGTGCGCCGAGCGCTGCCCGACCGGCGCCTGGGACATGCAGAAATTCTTCCTGGACATGACGCTTGCAGGTGAAGGATGCCGATCGAGCGCGTGAACGATTTCGTCGTTCGTTTCGCGAACGTCAACGGCTCGGGATCGGCGAGCGCCAACCAGCTGTTCGCCCACGCGATCCTGCGCATGGGGGTGCCGGTCGCCCCGCGCAACATCTTTCCGTCCAACATCCAGGGGCTGCCGACCTGGTACGAGGTGCGCGTGTCGGAGGCGGGCCACCTCGGCGCTCGCGGCGGCGTCGATCTCATGGTGGCGATGAACCCGCAGACCTGGGACAAGGACGTCGCCGCGCTCGAGCCCGGCGGATATCTGTTTTACGATTCGACCCGACCCGTGCCGCGGTCGCGATTTCGCGACGATATCGTCGTGATCGGCATGCCGCTCACCGAGATGTGCAATCGCCGCTACAGCGATTCCCGCCAGCGGCAGCTGTTCAAGAACATCATGTATGTCGGCGCGCTCGCTGCGCTGCTCGCGATCGACGTCGGCGAAATCGAGAAGCTGATCGGCGAGGAGTTCAAGGGCAAGGACAAGCTGATCGCCCCCAATCTGGAAGCTTTGCGCATCGGCCGCGACCACGCGCGCCAGCATCTCGAGTGTCCGATCGGGCTCACCGTGCGGCGCGCCGATGCGGTCGGCGATCGCATCTATATCGAGGGGAATTCCGCGGCGGCGCTCGGCGCGGTTTACGGCGGCGCCACCGTCTGTGCCTGGTACCCGATCACGCCTTCCTCTTCGCTCGCCGAAGCCTTCACCCGGCATTGCGCGCGCTACCGCGTCGATGCCGCGACCGGCAAGCACCGCTACGCGATCGTACAGGCCGAGGACGAGCTCGCCTCGCTCGGTATCGTCATCGGCGCCGCCTGGAACGGCGCGCGGGCGTTCACCGCAACCTCCGGACCCGGCATCTCGCTGATGCAGGAATTTCTCGGCCTCGCGTATTTCGCGGAGGTGCCCGCGGTCATCTTCGACGTGCAGCGCGGCGGGCCTTCGACCGGCATGCCGACCCGCACCCAGCAATCCGACGTCCTGCTCGCGGCTTACGCGTCGCACGGCGACACCAAGCACGTGCTGTTGTTCCCCGAAGATCCCGCCGAGGCGTTCGAGTTCGGCGCCGCGTCCTTCGATTTCGCCGACCGGCTGCAGACCCCGATCCTGGTCATGCTCGATCTCGACATCGGCATGAACCATCGGCTGTGCCGCCCGCTCGCGTGGGATGATTCCCGCCGCTACGATCGCGGCAAGATCATGGGCGCGGAGGAGCTCGAGGCCGGCAAGGATTTCGGCCGCTACCTCGATGTCGACGGCGACGGCATTCCCTATCGGACCTATCCGGGCACGCACCCGACCCGCGGCTCGTTCTTCACTCGCGGTTCGACCCGCGACCGCTATGCCCGCTACACCGAGGAAGGCGGGCCCTATGTCGACAACATGCAGCGCCTGCTGCGCAAGTTCGAGACCGCGAAAAGCATCGTGCCGCGCCCGGTGCGCCGCGACGCCGAGAAACCGACCCGTTACGGCGTCATCTATTACGGCTCGACCAGCCCGGCGATGGACGAGGCGATCGAGATCTTGCGCGGCGACGGCCATCACCTCGACATGCTGCGCGTGCGCGCCTTCCCGTTCCACAACGATGTCGCCGATTTCGTCAGCGACCACGATTTCGTGTTCGTGGTCGAGCAGAATCGGGACGCGCAGTTGCGCGCGCTGATGGTCAACGAATCCGGGCTCGAGCCAGTGCGTCTCGTCCCCGTGCTGCACTACGACGGCACGCCGATCACGGCGCGGTTCATCGCGCGGGCGATCGCCGAGCATCTCGACGCGCTCAAACTCACGCCGCTGCGCAAGGTGGTGTCATGACCTACATCGTCAAGCCGAAATTCCACCATCCGGCGCTGCCGAAGAACGCGCTCGGCTACACGCATCGCGACTACGAAGGCTCGGTGTCGACGCTGTGCGCGGGGTGCGGGCACGATTCGATCAGCGGCGCGATCATCCAGGCCTGTTTCGACCTCGCGCTGGCGCCGCACCGCATCGCCAAGCTGTCCGGTATCGGCTGCTCCTCGAAGACACCGACCTATTTTCTCGGCAAGTCGCACGGGTTCAATTCCGTGCACGGCCGCATGCCGTCGGTGCTCACCGGCGCCAATCTTGCGAACCGCGACCTGATCTATCTCGGCGTCTCGGGCGACGGCGACACCGCCTCGATCGGGCTCGGCCAATTCGCGCATGCGCTGCGCCGCGGCGTGAACATGGTCTACATCGTGGAGAACAACGGGGTCTACGGCCTGACCAAGGGCCAGTTCTCGGCGACCGCGGACCGCGGCTCGAAGTCGAAGCGCGGCGTGGTCAATACCGATAACTCGATCGACCTCGTGGCGATGGCGCTGCAGCTCGGCGCGACGTTCGTCGCGCGCAGCTTTTCCGGCGACAAGGCGCAGCTCGTACCGCTCGTCAAGGCGGCGATCGAGCACCGCGGCGCGGCGTTCATCGACTGCATCTCGCCGTGCGTCGCGTTCAACAACCATCCGGGCTCGACCAAAAGCTTCGACTACGTGCGCGAGCACAACGAGGCGGTCAATCGGCTCGATTTCATGACGCCGCGCGAGGAGATCGTCGTCGATTACGCGCCCGGCACGGTCGAGATCGTCGAGCAGCACGACGGCTCGAAGCTTGCGTTGCGCAAGCTCGCGGTCGACTACGATCCGCACGACCGGCTCGCCGCCACGTCCTACCTGCAGGAGCGCGCCGCGGCGGGCGAGATCGTCACCGGGCTGCTCTATGTCGAGCCGGAATCCGACGACCTGCACGAGCATCTGGAGACGGTTGAGACGCCGCTCAACGCGCTCGGCGAGACGGAGCTGTGCCCCGGCTCCGCGGCGCTTGCGAAGATCAACGCCAGCCTGCGCTAGGCCACTTGCTCCGCTCAGGTTTCCCGCTTGCGGGGAGGGCTGCCGAGTACCGTCCGGGATCGCCACCAACAAACGGCGGCTCGGCTCCGAGGCGCGCTGGCCGAAGAACCGCAATCCACGCGCAGGAGCGCCGCCGTCCCATCACCTGTCCCGACCGGCGGTAAGACGCGGCACCATCGCGGCGCGTCGCAAGGGCGGCGGAGCTCACCTCAACGAGGAATTCACGCCTGCTTGCCCTTGGGCGCCTTCCTCGAAGCTCTGGCATTGATGACCTGCTCGACATCGGACCTCGTCGCTCGTCGCCCGCGCTCATCGACCAGCGCAACCGACAGCCTCTGACCCGTCGACCGCGAGCGCAACGTCAAGGGCGAGGTCCCATCTCCCAGCCACTTGTCCCCCCATGCGGCCATGGCCATGAACGGCAAGCCGAGCGCCTGTCCCATCTTGGTCAACGGGTACTCGATGCGAGCGCGTTGGCGCCCTTCGCGGTACTCGCGGCGCTCCATGATGCCGCTCTCGACGAGGCCGGCCAGCCGGTGGCTGAGCACGCTTCTCGGCACGTCGAGGTCCCTTTGGAAATCATCGAAACGGCGCAAGCCATACAGCGCCGATCGCAGAATCAGGAGCGTCCAACGGTCCCCGATCAGCTCGAAGCTCTTCGAAAGATTGCACTCGCGCAGCGATACTGGCGAGCGACGCCTCAGCGGGATGTCCGTCATTGTGGTCGAGCCAATCTGAGTTGCAAAAACGAACCTAGATGTGCTAGGCCCTGAGTACAACATATGGACTCAATGGGCAACCGCCATGCCGGCACGCAGTATGAAAGAGGACGATTCGCTGGAGGATTTTGCTCGTCGCGAGATCACGCTCGACGGCGTCACCAAGCCGGTTTACGTCGCCGGTTCGGGACCGGCGGTCATCGTCATGAGCGAGATGCCCGGCATCAGCCCGCATGTCGCACGCTTTGCCCGCTGGGTCCGGGACGCCGGGTTCACGGTCTACATGCCGTCCCTGTTCGGCCGGGACGGCGCCGTGCCAGGCGTCGAGGAAGGCGTCGCGGTCTTCAAACGAGCGTGTGTCAGCGCCGAGTTCCGCGCCTTGGCGTCGAACCAGTCAAGCCCGGTGACACAATGGCTCCGGGCGCTGGCGCGGCTCGCTCACCAGCAGTGCGGCGGCTCCGGAGTCGGCGCCATCGGCATGTGCTTCACCGGAAACTTCGCGCTCACGATGATGCTGGAGCCCTCGATGCTGGCGCCCGTTCTCTCCCAGCCCGCGCTACCGCTCAATGACCCCGCGGGCCTGGAGATCTCCCCCGAGGAGATCAAGGCGGTGCGCGACCGGCTCGACCGGGAGGACCTCACGGTGCTGGCTTATCGCTTCGCGGGCGACCGGTTCTGCCGAGCGGAGCGCTTCGCCGCCTATGCGGCGGCTCTCGGAAATCGCTTCGTCGAGCATGTGCTCCCTGACAGCGCCGCAAACACCGACGTCGCCCCCTTCTTCGCCGTCCGTGTCGCCTGTCCGCACAGCGTGGTGACCGCCCACCTGATCGACGAAGCCGGCCAGCCGACCATCGCCGCCCGCAACGAGATCCTGTCGTTCTTCGCCCGCCGCCTTGCCCCAAACGTCTAGCGGGGCCGCTCCTCGTTCCGCCGCGGCAGCAGGATCATCAGATGTGAGGGCCGCGCCGCCCCCACCTCTCCCCGCTGGGGAGAGAGCCCGCCCCGGACGCGATCCGGGGTCGATCCTCGCCAAAGGCGAGGATCGGGTGAGGGGGTCACGATTGTTGAGGGACAATACAACCCGGAGCCCCCTCACCCCATCCCTCTCCCCGCCGGGGGAGAGGGAGGAGAATGCCGTGCGCCCGAGTGATTTTCCGTAGCTGTCCTCCACGGGGAGCCGAGAGAAAACCCCGTCCTGCTGCTACGCCTCGGGCGCTTGCTCGATCGGGTCGTAACGCGTGGCGTCGAAGCCCAACAGATTCCACGACTGGGACATGTGCGGCGGCAGCGGAGCCGTCACGTCGATCTTGCCTGAGCGCGGATGCGGCACGACGATGCGGCGCGCCAGAAGATGCAGCCGGTTTTGCAGGCCGCCCGGCAAATCCCAGTTCTCTTTGGCGAAATATTTCGGGTCGCCCACGATCGGATGGCCGATATGGGCGCAATGCGCCCGCAATTGATGGGTGCGCCCGGTGACGGGTTTGAGCGACAGCCAGGCGAGTTTCTGCGCCGCGGTCTCGACAACGGCGTAATAGGTCACCGCATGGCTCGCGCCCTCTTCGCCGTGACGCGCGATGCGCATGCGGGAATCCGATTCGAGCTCCTCCTTGGCGAGGAACGTCGAGATGCGTCCCTGCCGCGGTTTCGGCACGCCGGCGACCAGCGCCCAGTAGATTTTCCGTGCCGCGCGCGAGCGAAAAGTTTTGGCGAGCGCGCTCGCCGCGAACCGCGTCTTGGCGATCAGCAGGCAGCCCGCAGTGTCCTTGTCGAGCCGGTGCACGAGCCGCGACCGCTGGCCGGTCGCGTCGCGCAAGGCATCGAGCATGCCGTCGACATGCCGCACCGTCCCCGATCCGCCCTGCACCGCAAGACCCATCGGTTTATCGATCACCAAAACGTCGGCGTCCTCGTACAGCGTGATCGAGCGCAGAAACTCCCGGGTTTCGGCATCGCCGCCTTGCCGCTCGCGCGGTCTTGGCGGCTCGAGGCGCAACGGCGGAATGCGCACCGCCTGCCCGGCCTCGAGGCGATCCTTCGGCTCGACCCTGCGTCCGTTCACCCTGAGCTCGCCTTTGCGGATCACGCGCTGAATGTGAGAGAACGCGAGCCCGGGAAACCGCGCCTCGAGAAATCGGTCGACGCGCATGCCGGCTTCGTCCGGCGTCACTGTCGTCGTCTGCACGCCGCTCGCGGCGGGCTGCGCTCTTTCTGCCGGATTCGGTGCCGGGCCTTCAGACGGCCTCCTCGATGGTCCCGGCTGCTTGTGGCGTTCTTGCCAAGCGCGCTTGGATGGTTCGGAAGACCGATGCTTCGGCCGCCGCGCAAACGCCGCGCCGCGATCATGTCCTCGTGGTCCGGCAATCTGCCGTCCGCCGCCCGGCTGTCTCGGTCCACGATGGCCGCCTCTCATCTTTTTCGCCGCGGCACCATGCGGGGCTTTTTGGTCAGGCGCTCGAAAACGATCCGCACCTCATCCTCACTCGCATACGGCCCTTCGTCGGAGAGACGGCACTCTATTTCGGCAATTTGTTCCGCCGTCAAATGAATATCCAAATAATCTTCGTCACGGCGCTTATTCACGGCGTGCGTCCTTTCCGCAGCTTCGCCCAATACTCCAGGCGTTTTTTGATCTCGCGCTCGAAGCCGCGATCCGGCGGATCGTAGAACGTCTGCCGGCCCAGCGCGTCGGGAAAATAATCCTGGCCGGAGAACGCGTCCGGCTCGTCGTGATCGTAGGCGTAGCCGCGGCCGTAGCCTTCCTGCTGCATCAGCCGGGTCGGCGCGTTGAGGATGTGCTTGGGCGGCAACAGCGAGCCCCCCTCTTTCGCGACCTGCATCGCGGCGCCGTAGGCCGCGTAGGCGGCGTTGGATTTCGGCGCGGTCGCCACATAGATCACCGCCTGCGCGATCGCGAGCTCGCCCTCCGGCGAGCCGAGGAAATCGTAGGCGTCCTTGGCGGCGTTGGCGACGACGAGCGCCTGCGGATCGGCAAGCCCGACGTCCTCGATCGCCATCCGCACCACGCGTCGCGCGACGTAGAGCGGATCCTCGCCGGCGTCGAGCATGCGCGCGAGATAATAGAGCGCCGCATCGGGATCGGAACCGCGCACCGATTTATGCAGCGCCGAGATCAGATTGTAGTGGCCGTCCTGGGATTTGTCGTAGATCGGCGCCCGCCGCTGCACGATGTCCTGCAGCCCGGCGGAATCGAAGCTCTCGCCTGCGCCCGCCGCCCGCCAGACTTCCTCGGCGAGCGTGAGCGCCGCGCGCGCGTCGCCGTCCGCCATGCGGATCAGCGCGGCGCGCGCTTCCGCATCGAGCGGCAGCGATGTGCCTTCGATCGCTTCGGCGCGCGCGAGCACCTGCTCGATCGCTTGCGTGTCGAGCGGCTTGAAGATCAGCACACGCGCCCGCGACAACAGCGACGCATTGAGCTCGAAGGAGGGATTTTCCGTGGTCGCGCCGACGAGCACCACGGTGCCGTCCTCCATCACCGGCAGGAACGAGTCCTGCTGCGCGCGGTTGAAGCGGTGCACTTCGTCGACGAACAGCAGCGTGCCCTGCCCGACCGCGCGACGCGATCGCGCCTCTTCGAACACCTTTTTGAGATCGGCGACGCCGCTGAACACTGCGGAAATCTGTTCGAAATGCAGGTCGGTCGCGCTCGCGAGCAAGCGAGCCACCGTGGTCTTGCCGGTGCCGGGCGGTCCCCAGAAGATCAGCGAGCCGAGCGAGCGGGTCGCGAGCATGCGCGTGAGCGCGCCGTCGGGCCCGAGCAGATGATCCTGCCCGACCACGTCGGCGAGCTGTTGTGGACGCAGCCGATCGGCGAGCGGCCGCGGCGCCCCCTCTTCGAGGCCGGCGGCTTCGAACAAGGTCGTGCCGCGCTTCGCCCGTTCCCTCATCCCGAAAGCACGACCGAGATCTGCTGGCCGCCGCGCTGGATCGTGACGCGCCATAGCCGCTTTGGGTTCTTGATGGCGCGCTCGAGGTCATGGGTGCTGGCGATGCGCTCGCCGTTGACCGACAAGATGAGATCGCCGGGCTTGAAGCCGAGATTGGCCGCGACCGAGCCGTCGGCGATCTCGACGATCGCGACGCCCTCGTTCGCCGAGTCGATCCGCAGCTCGTCGGCGAGTGCCGGCGACAGGTTGGCGACCCGCGCACCGAGGAACGGCGAGCGCGAGCGGACCAGCAATTCGTCGCCGCGACGGTCGGGCGCGGTCTCGAGCGCAACGGGAATTTTCGCCTCGCGCCCCCCTCGCAGCACGCCGAGCTGCGCCGCGCCGCCGAGCGGTTTCGTGGCGAAGCGATAATCGAATGCGTTCGGATCCTCGATGGTCTGACCGTCCACCGCGAGGATGAGATCTCCGCTCTTCAGCCCGGCGCGCGCGGCAGGGCTGCCCGGTGTGATGCCGGCGACGAGCGCGCCGATCGGCCGTTTGAGCCCGAGCCCCTCGGCGATGTCCGGCGTGACCGACTGCAGCTTGGCCCCGAGCCAGGGCCGCTTCACCGCGGTGCCGCCGCCCTTGGCCGAGGCCACCACCACGCGCACCATGTTGGCCGGAATGGCGAAGCCGATGCCCTGCGAGCCGCCGGAGCGCGAAAAAATCGCGGTGTTGATTCCGATCAACCGGCCGTGGATGTCGACCAGCGCGCCGCCGGAATTGCCCGGATTGATCGCGGCGTCGGTCTGGATGAAGAACTGATAATCGGTGATGCCGATCTGCGTGCGCGCGAGCGCCGAGACGATGCCGTGGGTCACGGTCTGGCCGACGCCGAACGGATCGCCGATCGCCAGCACCACGTCTCCGACCTGCAGCTCATCGGAATTGCCGAATTCGAGCGCCGGAAATTTCTCCTGCGCGCCCTTGAGCCGCATCACCGCGAGATCGGAGCGGGCGTCTTTGAGCACCAGCTCGGCCTCGAACTCGCGCTTGTCGGCGAGCGCGACTTTGACTTCGGTCGCCCCTTCGATGACGTGATTGTTGGTGACCACGAGCCCGCTCGGATCGACGATCACGCCGGAGCCGAGCGAGCGCTGTACCTGCTCGCGCGGCAGGCTCGAATTCGGGCCGCCGAAGAACCGGCGGAAGAACGGATCCTCGAAGAACGGATTGCGGTTCTCGACGACTTTGGCCGCGTAAACGTTGACGACCGCCGGCGCCACCCGCTGCACGATCGGCGCATAGGACAGCGTCAGCTCGGCGCTCGACGCGGGCACGCGCCGCTCCTGGGCGGCAGAGAAATCGGCCGAGCCAAGCAGGAAAAACGCGAGAAGCGAGGCGGCGAGCAGGCGCGAAACGATCATCGTCCGGGCGAGGTTTTGCGGAATCGGGCTTCGATGCGGCGCAGATATAGAGCCCCGAATGAGGGAATAGAAGGGCACGCGGGTGGCTCCGATCACCTCCCCCGCTTGCGGGGGAGGTCGACGCGCAAAGCGCGTCGGGAGGGGGCATGATCGCCTGCGTCAGCTCTTTACCCCTTCCCCATCCCTCCCCCGCAAGCGGGGGAGGGAGGCGCTTCTGGCATGACTTCGGCTAAAGCTGTTTCGCACCCGTGAGCCCCGGCGATATGCTGCACCGGAAGCGGCTGCCGGGGATCGGTCGCGAGCGGGCACCGCGCGCCCGAGGGGGAAGAGCCATGCACGAACCGAAGGAAATCCAGGTCCGCCAGGCCGTCGGCGCGGCCGTCATCGGCAACGTGCTCGAATGGTACGATTTTGCGGTTTACGCCTATTTCGCCGGCGTGATCGGCAAGAATTTTTTCCCGTCCGGCAACGAGATCACGCAGCTGCTCTCGGCGTTCCTGGTGTTCGGCCTGGGCTTCGTCGTGCGGCCGCTCGGCGGCATCGTGATCGGCTGGATCGGCGACCAGAAAGGCAGGAAAGTCTCGCTGCTGCTGACGATCTTCCTGATGGCGGCCGGAACCGTGCTGATCGGCATCGTTCCAACCTATGCCAGCATCGGGGTGCTGGCGCCGGTCTTGGTCGTGCTCGCCCGGCTGATGCAGGGCTTTTCCGCCGGCGGGGAATGGGGCGGCTCGACCGCGTTCATCGTCGAATGGGCGCCGCCCGACCGCCGCGGCTTCTTCGGGAGCTTCCAGCAGAGCAGCGTCGCGACCGGGCTCCTGCTCGGCTCCGGGATCGCCGCGCTGACGAACACATTGTTGTCGGCGCCCGACGTCGACAGCTGGGGCTGGCGCATTCCGTTCCTGCTCGGCGGACTGATCCTGCCGGTCGGCGTCTATATGCGCCGGCGCATCGGCGAAACCCCGGTCTATCGCCGCAGCCGGGAAGAAAGCGGCGCGGCGGCGCCGGCCGATCCGACTTCGGCCTTCGTGCTCGCCGCGCGCGCCTTCGGATTCACGATTCTGTGGACCGTTTCCTATTACATCATGCTGAGCTACATGCCGACCTTCACCCAGAAATACGCGCAGCTCGGCCGCGCCGAGGCGCTGTGGTCGAACACGATCGGGCTCTTGGTGCTGGTCGCCGCCGTGCCGCTGATGGGGCACATCTCCGACCGCTACGGCCGCAAGCCGTTGCTCCTCGCCTGCTGCCTGAGTTTCATCGTCCTGCCCTACCCGCTGTTCGTGCTGATGCTCTCGGGAGCGGGGGTCGGCACGATCATCGCCATCCAGATCCTGTTCGGGCTGATGATCGCGCTGTTCTCGGGCCCGGGCCCAGCGGCGATCGCCGAGATTTTCCCGACCAGGGTGCGCTCGACCGGAATGTCGACCGGCTACAGCCTGGCGGTGGCGATCTTCGGCGGCTTTGCCCCTTACATCGCCACCTGGCTGATCGACAAAACCGGTTCGTCGATCTCGCCGACCTATTATCTGATCGCGGCCGCGATCGTCTCGACGGCGGTGATCTGGAACCTGCGCGAGACCGCGCACGAACCGCTGCGGTAGTCGCGGGTGCAGATCGCGTTTGCGAACCGGCGCGTCATCGTCGCGGGCGCCGCCCGCGGCATCGGCCGCGCCATCACGGTCGCTTTCGCCGAGCGCGGCGCGCTGGTCTGGGCCTGCGATCTGCTGATCGAGGAAATCGAGCCGCTCGCAGGCTGGCGCGACGGCGGCGGACACGTGAATGCCGCCAAGGTCGACGTCACCGACGCCGGCTCCGTCGAACGCGTCGTCGCATTTGCCGCTGGCGATGATGCCGTCGACATTCTGGTCTATGTCGCGGGCGGCGTGCGCGGTCAATCGGCACGGCCGGTCGAAGCGGTATCGCTCGAGGATTGGCGCGCCATCGTCGACGCGAACCTCACCGGCGCGTTTCTGTTCGTCAAAGCGGTCGCGCCTGGCATGAAGCGCGCCGGCTACGGTCGCATCGTCACGATTTCGAGCCGCGCGGCACTGGCAACGAGTCTTACCGGGATTCAGAGCTACGCGGCCGCCAAGCACGGGCAGCTCGGCCTCGTCAAACAGCTTGCGCAGGAACTCGGGCCGTTCGGGATCACGGTCAATTCCGTCGCGCCGGGATTCATGCCGACGAGCCCGGATTACGAACGCCAATGGCAGGCGTATGATCCGGCGTTCCGCGCGCAGCTTCTCGACCGCATCGCCATGCGCCGGATGGGAACGCCCGACGACATCGCCCATGCGGTGCTGTTCCTGGCGTCGGACTATGCTTCCTGGATCACCGGCCAGGTGCTGCCGGTGACCGGCTCGCCCCTCGCGTGAAATGGATAAGAGGTTCGCGACAGGCCGGCTCCCGCGCCTCATGGACCGCGGCGTGTTGCATTTCACTCGGAGCGAGCCGCGTTCGACTCCCTCTCCCCGAAGGGGAGAGGGATGGGGTGAGGGGGACAGGGCCGTCGTGACCGTTAAAATCGTGGCCCCCTCACCCGATCCTCGCTGCAGGCGAGGATCGACCTCTCCCCTTCGGGGAGAGGTAAAGGCCTGCCCGGCCTCATTATGAAACAACAGGGAGTGAACGATGACGGAGCAAGTGACCAAGCTCGAACCGTGGCAATGGCCCGAGGAGCATTGGCGGAAATTGGTCGGGCACGTGCGCGCCGGCCGCCCGTACCGGCCGAAATCGTGGAAGGACGGCGCGCGCTGCGCGGTCGCGCTTTCCTTCGATTCCGACCACGAGACGAACGAGCTGCGCGACGGCGGCAAATCGATCGGCCGGCTGTGCTGGGGCGAGTACGGCGCGCGCGTCTGCGTGCCGCGCATCCTCGCGTTGCTCGGCCGCTTCGGCGTGCGGGCGAGCTTCTACGTGCCGGCGGTCGTCGCGCTGTTGCACCCCGAGGAGCAGCGCCGGGTCATCGCCGAGGGCCACGAGATCGGCATCCACGGCTGGATCCACGAGCTCAATTCCACCCTCCCCTACGAAGCCGAGCGCGACCTCATGCTGCGCTCCGTCGACACGCTGCAGAAGATCGCGGGCGTCCGGCCGGTCGGCGTGCGCACCGCGTCGTGGGATTTCAGCCCATTCACGCTGGCGATCGAGAAGGAGATGGGCCTCACCTACGATTCCTCGCTGATGGCGGACGAGGATTGCTACGAGCTCCTGCTCGACGGCGAGCCCACGGGCGTCGTCGAGCTTCCGGTCGAATGGGTGCGCGACGACGCGGTGTATTTCATGATGCACCGCTTCCAGTCGCTGCGCCCCTACACGCCGCCGAAAGACGTGCTCGACATCTTCCTGCGCGAGTTCGACGCGGCCTACGAGCAGGGCGGCATTTTCCAGCTCACCATGCACCCGCACATCATCGGCTATCGCTCGCGGATCTGGATCCTCGAGGAGGTGATCCGCCACGCCCAGGCCCGTGCCCGCGTGTGGTTCGCCACCCACCGCGAGGTCGTGGAGTGGGCCAAGGCCCACGCGGCCTAGATCGTGACATCTCCTGACGTGTCTTCGCCCGCGCATGCGGGCGATCCAGGAGCCGCGACGCTCTCAGGAGATCGATATTCCCAGGCTACTGGGTCGCCCGGACAAGCCGGGCGATGACAATGGAGCGATTCGATTCCGCGTACGTCAGGCAGCCGGCGCTTCCGCCTCGGTGGTCTCCGCGACCGGCCCGGAATCCGCGCCCTTGGCGTCCTCGTCGCGGTCGACGAGCTCGATCACCGCGCGCGGAGCGGAATCGCCGTAGCGGAACCCGGCTTTGAGCACGCGGGTGTAGCCGCCGTTGCGCTCCTTGTAGCGGGGGCCCAGAACGTCGAACAGCTTCTTGACCATGGCGACGTCGCGCAGTTCGGCGACCGCCTGGCGCCGCGCGTGCAGATCGCCGCGCTTGCCGAGCGTGATCAGCTTTTCCACGACCGGCCGCAGATCCTTCGCCTTGGGCAAGGTTGTGATGATCTGTTCGTGCTTGATCAGCGCCGCCGCCATGTTGGCGAACATCGCGCGGCGGTGCTCGGCGGTGCGGTTGAGCTTGCGATAGACCTTGCCGTGGCGCATCGATGTTCTTTCTCCGACCCGTCGTTCCGGCCGAGCGCTACGCGCGAGAGCCGGAACCCATGACCGCAGACCTCACGGAATCGCTTACGCCGGGGGGTCATGGGTTCCGGGTTCGCGGGCTTGCGCCCGCGCCCCGGAACGACGGCCTTAATAATGATCCTCGAAGCGCTTGGCGAGCTCGTCGATGTTCTCCGGCGGCCAGCCCGGCACTTCCATGCCGAGGTGCAGACCCATCTGCGCCAACACTTCCTTGATCTCGTTGAGCGACTTGCGGCCGAAATTCGGGGTGCGCAGCATCTCGGCCTCGGTCTTCTGCACGAGATCGCCGATATAAACGATGTTGTCGTTCTTCAGGCAATTGGCGGAGCGCACCGAGAGCTCGAGCTCGTCGACCTTCTTGAGGAACGCCGGGTTGAAGGCGAGGTCCGGAATGGCTTCCGCCGCCGCCTCGCGCTTGGGCTCCTCGAAATTGACGAAGACGTTGAGCTGGTCCTGCAGAATGCGCGCCGCATAAGCGAGCGCGTCCTCCGGGGTCACGGCGCCGTTGGTCTCCAACGACAGCGTGAGCTTGTCGTAATCGAGGATTTGACCCTCGCGGGTGTTCTCGACCTTGTAGGAGACCTTGCGGACCGGTGAATACAGGCTGTCGATCGGGATCAGCCCGATCGGCGCGTCCTCAGGCCGGTTGCGCTCGGAGGCGATGTAGCCCTTGCCGGTGTTCACCGTGAACTCCATGCGGATCTCGGCGCCGTCGTCGAGCGTGCACAGCACGAGGTCCGGATTGAGGACGCTGATGTCGCCGACCGTTTGGATGTCGCCGGCGGTGACCTGCCCGGGGCCCTGCTTCTTCACCACCATGCGCTTGGGGCCGTCGCCCTGCATCTTGATGGCGATGTCCTTGATGTTGAGCACGATATCGGTCACGTCCTCGCGCACGCCGGGGATCGACGAGAATTCGTGGAGCACGCCGTCGATGTGCACCGACTGCACCGCGGCGCCCTGCAGCGAGGACAACAGGATGCGGCGCAGCGCATTGCCGAGCGTCAGCCCGAAGCCGCGCTCGAGCGGCTCGGCGACGACGGTCGCCGCGCGTTTCGGGTCGGGGCCGAGGCTGATGTGGAGCTTTTCGGGCCTGATCAGTTCCTGCCAGTTCTTCTGGATCACGGTTTCACCATCGCGTTGAGCGGCGCGGCTCGAGGCCGCGCATCCCACTCCGCCCCGTGGGGGTCATGCGGCGGCGGCGGCGCGCCCGCGGCGCCCGCCGGACAAAAAATCACACGCGCCGGCGCTTGCGCGGCCGGCAGCCGTTATGGGGTATCGGGGTGACGTCCCGGATGGAGGTAATGGTGAAGCCGGCGGCCTGCAATGCCCGCAGTGCCGATTCCCGGCCCGAACCCGGCCCGGCGACCTCGACCTCGAGCGTGCGCATGCCGTGCTCCATGGCCTTCTGGGCGGCATCCTCGGCCGCGACCTGGGCCGCGAACGGGGTCGACTTGCGCGAACCTTTGAACCCCTTGGTGCCTGCCGATGACCAGGCGATGGTATTGCCCTGCGCGTCCGTGATGGTGATCATCGTATTGTTGAACGATGCATTCACGTGCGCGACGCCCGAGGCGATGTTCTTGCGCTCGCGCCGGCGGACGCGGGTAGCGGCTTCCTTGGCCATGATGCTCGATCCCTTGGCGGCTCGGCCGGGAAAGCCCGGGACACCGCAATTTCTCAGCCCCGATTGATCTAGTGCTTCTTCTTGCCCGCGATCGGCTTCGCCGGCCCCTTGCGGGTGCGGGCATTGGTGTGGGTGCGCTGGCCGCGTACCGGCAGGCCGCGGCGGTGCCGCAGCCCCCGGTAACAGCCGAGATCCATCAGCCGCTTGATGTTCATCGCGACCTCTCGCCGCAGGTCGCCCTCGACCATGTAGTCGCGGTCGATCACCTCGCGGATCTGCAGCACTTCCTGGTCGGTCAATTGCGATACGCGCCGGGGCGCCGGAATCCCGACCTTTTCCACGATCTCCTGGGCCTTGTGCGGGCCGATGCCGTAGATGGACTGCAGCGCGATCACCACGCGCTTGTTGGTCGGGATGTTCACGCCGGCGATGCGGGCCACGATCTTCGCTCCTCGTGCCGGCCGGGCCGGCTTGCCTCGTCGAACCGTACCGGAAACGACAGAATGCCGTGCCGACGCTGCCCCCTGGCTCTGGGAGGCGGCGTCGTCGGTTGTAAGGCTGCCGAACGGATGCGGGTAAATACTGGATTTCCCACGCTTTCGTCAACCTCCGCCGGCAGCCATTTTGGGCTCCAGCGCGCGGCCGATCGCGGCCGTGACCGTGTCGATCGGAGCCATGCCGTCGACGCTGCGAACGAGGCCCTTTTTCCCGTAATAGTCGAGCAGCGGTGCGGTCTGCACGCGGTAGGCGTGAAGCCGGGTCTTCAGCGATTCCGGATTGTCGTCCGGCCTCACTTTCTCGCCGCGCGCGCGCATCTGGGCGATCCGGGTGACGATGCGGTCGAGCAGAACCTGCTCGTCGACCTTGAGCTCGACGACGGCGTCGAGCTTCTGCCGCTTTTCGGCCAGCATGCGGTCGAGTGCCTCCGCCTGCGGCACCGTGCGGGGAAAACCGTCGAGGATGAAGCCGTTTTTGGCATCGGGTTGGTCGATGCGGTCGGAAACGATGCCGACCACCACCTCGTCCGGGACCAGGTGGCCGCGCGCCATGATGTCTTTCGCCTTGAGCCCGATCGGCGTGCCGGCACTGACCGCCGCGCGCAGCATGTCGCCGGTCGAGAGTTGCACGATTCCGTATTTCTCGACGAGGCGCTGCGCCTGGGTGCCCTTGCCGGCACCGGGCGGACCGAGCAGGATCAGCCTCATCGCCGCCGGCCGCGGAGCTTCGAGCGCTTGATCAAGCCCTCGTACTGATGCGCGAGCAGATAGCCCTGAATCTGCGCGACCGTGTCCATGGTGACGCTGACCACGATCAACAGCGACGTACCGCCGAAATAGAACGGCACCGCCAAATATGTGATCAGCATTTCCGGGATCAGGCAGACGACCGCGAGATATGCGGCGCCGACCACGGTGATGCGGGTCAGCACGTAGTCGATGTACTCGGCAGTGCGCTCGCCCGGACGGATGCCAGGGATGAAGCCGCCGTGCTTCTTGAGGTTGTCGGCGGTGTCCGTCGGATTGAACACGACCGCGGTGTAGAAGAACGCGAAGAAGATGATCAGCGCGATGTAGAGCGCCATGAACGCCGGCCGGCCGTGGCCGAGCTCGGTGGTGATGATGGTGAACCATTCCGGCCCCTGGCCGGCGTTGAAATTGGCGACGGTGGTCGGCAGCAGCAGCAGCGAGGAGGCGAAGATCGGGGGAATGACCCCGGAGGTGTTGAGCTTGAGCGGCAGGTGCGAGGACTGGCCCTCGAACATCTGGTTGCCGACCTGGCGCTTCGGGTACTGGATCAGCAACCGGCGTTGCGCGCGCTCCATGAACACGATGAAGGCGATCACCGCGACCGCCATGACCAGCACGGCGAGGATCACGCCGGTCGACAGCGCGCCTTGGCGTCCGAGCTCGAGCGTGCCGGCCAGCGCCGAAGGCAGCTGCGCGACGATGCCGGACAGGATGATCAGCGAAATGCCGTTGCCGATGCCGCGCGAGGTGATCTGCTCGCCGAGCCACATCAGGAAGATGGTGCCGCCGGTCAGCGTGATCACCGTGGAGATGCGGAAGAACCAGCCCGGATCCGACACGACGCTGCCCGCGCCCTCGAGCCCGAGCGCGATGCCGTAAGCCTGGAACGCGGACAGCGCGACCGTGAGATAGCGCGTATATTGATTGATGACCTTGCGCCCCTGCTCGCCCTCCTTTTTCAGCTGCTCGAGCGTCGAGGAGACGGTCGTCATCAGCTGGATGATGATGGAGGCGGAAATGTACGGCATGATGTTGAGCGCGAAGATCGCCATCCGGTGGATGCCGCCGCCGGAGAACATGTTGAACATGCCGAGAATGCCGCCGGCCTGATTGCGGAAAATCTGGTCCCAGGCGGACGGATCGATGCCGGGCAGCGGGATGTAGGTTCCGAGGCGGTAGACGAGCAGCGCGCCGAGCGTGAACCAGATGCGTTTCTTGAGTTCCTCGGCCTTGGCGAGGGCCGAAAAGTTCAGGTTGGCCGCCAACTGTTCCGCTGCAGAGACCATTGGTCCGCTTTCCCTTCCGCCCGCCTCGAGCCGGCCGCGCGCGCCCTGCGTTTATATAGGCCTCAGGCGGCGGTTTCGCCCGCCTGCGGCTTCGCCGCCAGCACGGTGACCGATCCGCCCGCTTTTTCGACGGCGGCGACCGCGGCCTTGGACGCGCCGGCGACCGCGAACGCGATCTTGGCGTTGAGCTCACCGCCCGCGAGCAGCCGCACTCCGTCGCGCGCCCGGCGCAGCACGCCGGCATTCACCAGCGCCTCGACGTCGATTTGCGACGCGGGATCGAGCCGGCCGGCATCGATCGCCTGCTGCACCCGGCCGAGGTTCACCTCGTTGAAGCGCTTGCGGAAAACATTGTTGAAGCCGCGCTTCGGCAAGCGCCGGTGCAACGGCATCTGCCCGCCTTCGAAGCCCTTGATGGCGACGCCGGACCGCGCCTTCTGGCCCTTGGCGCCGCGCCCGCCGGTCTTTCCCTTGCCGGACCCGATGCCGCGCCCGATGCGGCGCCTAACTTTGCGCGCACCGGGATTGTCGCGCAGCTCGCTGAGCTTCATCGGTCCCCTCCTTCCACCACCCGGACGAGATGCCGCACTTTGTGGATCATGCCGCGGGTCGCGGGCGTATCCGGCAGCTCGGAGATGCGATCGATCCGATTGAGGCCGAGTCCGATCAGGGTCTCGCGTTGGTCGTGCTTGCGACGCGCCGGGCTTGCGACCTGACGAACCTTGATCTTCTTTGCTCCGGTCATCTGCCGTGCTCCCGCGCTTGCGCGTCTCGCCTCATTCCGCCGTGGCCTCGGCCTCGCCCTCGCGGCGACGGGCCTGGAGGGTCGAGACCTTGAGATTGCGGCGCGCCGCGACCGATCGCGGGCTGTCCTGCCGGCTGAGCGCGTCGAAGGTCGCGCGGACCATGTTGTACGGATTGGAAGATCCGATGGATTTCGCCACGACGTCCTGCATGCCGAGGGTCTCGAACACGGCCCGCATCGGTCCGCCGGCGATGATCCCGGTCCCGGGCGGAGCCGCGCGCAGCAGGACCTTGCCGGCGCCGTGGCGGCCGAGCACGTCGTGATGCAGCGTGCGGCCTTCGCGCAGCGGCACCCGCGTCAGGCGGCGTTTGGCCGCATCGGTCGCCTTGCGGATCGCCTCCGGCACCTCGCGCGCCTTGCCGTGGCCGTAGCCGACGCGGCCCTTCTGATCGCCGACCACGACGAGCGCCGCAAATCCGAAGCGCCGGCCGCCCTTCACCACCTTGGCCACCCGGTTGATGTGCACGAGCTTGTCGACGAACTCGCTGTCGCGCTCTTCCCGGTCGCGTTCACGTGCCATGCTGTTCCATCCTGGTTCGGGTCCTTTGCCCGCGAAAATCCTAGAAGCTCAGTCCGCCTTCGCGGGCGGCGTCGGCCAGCGCCTTGACGCGCCCGTGAAACAGATAACGGCCGCGATCGAGCACGACCTCTTTGATGCCTTTGGCGAGCGCGCGCTCGGCGACGAGCTTGCCGACCGCCTTGGCGGCCGCGATGTCCGCCCCGGTTTTGAGCTCGCTGCGCATCGGCTTTTCCAGCGAGGAGGCGGCCGCGAGCGTCTCGCCTTTGCGGTCGTCGATGACCTGCGCATAGATGTGCTTCGAGGAGCGGTGGACGCAAAGCCGGAGCCTCGATCCCGCCGCGGACTTGACGGCCCGCCGCACCCGCGCTTCGCGGCGGGCGACCGCCTTGCGATCCTGCGCCATCAGCAGCTCCCGATCATTTCTTCTTGCCTTCCTTGCGGAAGATGTACTCGCCCGCGTATTTGACGCCCTTGCCCTTGTAGGGCTCCGGCGGCCGGAATCCACGAATCTCGGCCGCGACCTGGCCGACCTTCTGCCGGTCGATGCCGCTGACCACGATCTCGGTCGGACGCGGGGTCGCGATCGCGATTCCCTCCGGGATCGCATAGCTCACGTCGTGGCTGAAGCCGAGCGAGAGCTGCAGTTTCTTGCCCTGCACCGCCGCGCGGTAGCCGACGCCGCTGATCTCCAGCCGCTGCTCGAAACCCTTGGTGACGCCGGTCACGAGATTGTTGACCAGGGAGCGCGACAATCCCCACATCGCGCGCGCGCGCTTGGTCTCGGCGCGCGGCGCAACCACGACGCCGCCGTTCTCCATCTTGGGCACGATGTCGTCGTGCAGCACGACCTCGAGCGCGCCCTTCGGCCCCTTCACCTTGACCTTCTGACCCTCGACGCTGGCGGTCACGCCCTGCGGCACCGCCACCGCCTTCCTACCGATGCGAGACATGTCCGTTCTCTTCGTGCTCAGAACACCGTGCAAAGAATTTCGCCGCCGACGTTCTGGTCGCGCGCCTCGTGGTCGGCCATCACCCCCTTCGGCGTCGACAGGATCGACACACCGAGCCCGTTGTTGATGCGCGGCAGGGTCTTGACCGAGGCGTAGACCCGGCGCCCCGGCTTCGATACCCGCGCGATCTCGCGTATCACGGGCTCGCCGTCGAAATATTTCAGCTCGATATCGAACTCGGTGCGGCCGTTGCCGAATTCGGTGGTGGAGTAGCCGCGGATGTAGCCTTCGTTCTTGAGCACGTCGAGCACGCGCGCGCGCAGGGTCGAGCCCGGGGTCGATACCTTGGCCTTGTTGCGCATCTGCGCGTTGCGGATGCGGGCGATGAGATCGCCGAGCGGATCGTTCAGAGCCATCGTGCGCTCCTCCTCACCAGCTCGATTTGACGAGGCCGGGGATGACGCCCTTGGCGCCGAGCTCGCGCAGCGCGATGCGGCTCATCCGCAGCTTGCGATAAAATCCCCGCGGCCGCCCGGTGATCTCGCAGCGGTTGCGGACGCGCGTGCTCGAGGAGTTGCGCGGCAGTTGCGCGAGCTTCAGCGCGGCCGCGAACCGCTCCTCGGTCGGCAGGGACTTGTCGCGCGCGATCGCCCTGAGCCGGGATCGCCGTCCCCCGAATTTTTTCGCCAGCCGGCGCCGCCGCTTGTTCTTCTCGATCGAACTCGTCTTCGCCATCTAGGTCTCCTGGTCCTCCGCGTCTGAGGAAAGCTTCCTCACTGCCGGAACGGGAAATTGAACGCGGCGAGCAGCGCGCGCGCCTCGTCGTCGGTCTCGGCCGTGGTGCAGACCACCACGTCCATGCCCCAAATCTCCGCCGTCTTGTCGTAGTCGATCTCCGGGAAGATGATGTGCTCCTTGATGCCGATGGTGTAATTGCCGCGCCCGTCGAAGCTCTTGGGATTGAGGCCGCGGAAATCGCGCACCCGCGGCAGCGCGATGTTCACCAGCCGGTCGACGAAATCGTACATGCGCGCCTTGCGCAGCGTGACCTTGCAGCCGATCGGCTGCCCTTCACGCACCTTGAAGGTCGCGATCGACTTGCGCGCCTTGGTGATCACCGCCTTCTGGCCGGCGATCAGCGACAAGTCGGCGGCGGCAGATTCCACCTTCTTGCGGTCGGCGACGCCCTCGCCGATTCCCATGTTGATCACCACCTTGTCGAGGCGGGGCACCTGCAGCGCGTTCTCGTATCCGAATTGCTCGACCATCCTGCCCTTGACGACTTCGTCGTAGAGCGTCCGCAGCCGCGGCGTGTAGGCGACCTCAGGCATCGATTTCCACTCCCGAGCGCTTGGCGACGCGCACTTTCCTGCCGTCCGACATGACCTTGAATCCGACCCGGGTCGGCTTGCCGTCCTTGGGATCGGCGAGCGCCAGATTGGACAGATGGATCGACGCCTCCTTGGAGATGATGCCGCCCTCCTGGGCCGGCGTCTGGCGCTGGTGGCGCTTGACGATGTGCACGCCGCGCACCAGCGCGCGGTCCCGCTCGCGCAGCACTTTGATGACCTCGCCGGTGCGGCCCTTGTCGCGCCCGGTGAGCACCACGACTTTGTCGCCCTTGCGGATTTTTGCCGCCATCACAGCACCTCCGGGGCGAGGGAAATGATCTTCATGTGATTCTTGGCGCGCAATTCGCGCGGCACTGGGCCGAAGATGCGGGTGCCGACCGGCTCGGCCTGGGCATTGATCAGCACCGCCGCGTTGCGGTCGAACCGGATCACGGAGCCGTCGGGGCGCCTGATGTCCTTCGACACGCGCACCACCACCGCCTTCATCACCTCGCCCTTCTTGACGCGGCCGCGCGGGATCGCCTCCTTGACCGAGACGACGATGGTGTCGCCGACTGTCGCGTATTTGCGCTTCGAGCCGCCCAGCACCTTGATGCACATGACACGGCGCGCGCCGGAATTGTCGGCGACGTCGAGATTGGTCTGCATCTGGATCATGACGGGCCTCGTCGTTTGTCTTTGCGCGCGCCGCGCCTCACTTCGCGCGCTTCTCGCCGCGCGTCACCGCCCAGCGCTTCAGTCTCGAGATCGGCCGGTGCTCCTCGATCCAGACAATGTCGCCGACCGAGAACTCGTTGTTCTCGTCGTGCGCGTGGTAGTTCTTTGTGCGCCGCACCGTCTTCTTCAGGAGCGGATGGGTGAAGCGGCGCTCGACGCGGACGATCACGGTCTTGTCCTGCTTGTCGCTCACCACCGTGCCCTGCAGCATGCGTTTCGGCATTCCGGTCTCCTCACTTCGCCTTGGCTTCGGCGGCGCGCTTCTGCCGGGCAATGGTCAGGATGCGGGCGATGTCGCGCCGCACCTGCCGCACCCGCCCGGTGTTCTCGAGCTGACCGGTCGCCCGCTGGAAGCGCAGGTTGAAGCGCTCCTTCTTCAGCTTGAGCAGCTCCTCGTTGAGCTGATCGGGGGTCATCGATCGTATGTCGTCAGCCTTCATGGCCCAGCGTTCCCTAATCGGCGATGCGCTCGACGAAGCGGGTCTTGACCGAGAGCTTCGCGGCGGCGAGCGCCAGAGCCTCGCGCGCGACCTCGACCGAGACGCCGTCGACCTCGAACATGATGCGCCCGGGCTTGACCCGGCACACCCACAGCTCCGGGGTGCCCTTGCCCTTGCCCATGCGCACCTCGATCGGCTTCTTCGATACCGGCACGTCGGGAAACACCCGGATCCACACCCGGCCGGCGCGCTTCATGTGCCGCGTCATCGCCCGCCGCGCGGCCTCGATCTGGCGCGCGGTGACGCGATCGGGCTCGACCGCCTTGAGGCCGTATTGGCCGAAATTGAGCTCGGTCGCCGAGGACGCCTTGCCGTGGATGCGGCCCTTGTGCGCCTTGCGGAATTTCGTGCGGATCGGTTGCAGCATCGATGTCGGTCCGTTGTTTCAAGCCCTGCGCTCAAGCCGCGTCGCGCCGCGGCCGGCCGGCTTCGCTTTCGGCGAGGCGCTTGTCCTGCGCCATCGGGTCGTGCTCCATGATTTCGCCCTTGAAGATCCACACCTTGACGCCGCACGTGCCGTAGGTGGTGAACGCGGTGGCGATGCCGTAGTCGACATCGGCACGCAGCGTGTGCAGCGGCACCCGGCCCTCGCGGTACCATTCCATCCGCGCGATTTCGGCGCCGCCGAGCCGCCCCGAGCAGTTGATGCGGATGCCCTCGGCGCCGAGCCGCATCGCCGACTGCACCGCGCGCTTCATGGCGCGGCGGAACGCGACCCTGCGCTCCAATTGCTGCGCGATCGATTCGGCGACGAGTTGCGCATCGAGCTCCGGCTTGCGGATCTCGACGATGTTGATGACCACGTCGGAATCCGTGAGCTCCGCCACCCGCCGGCGCAGCTTCTCGATGTCGGCGCCTTTCTTGCCGATCACGACACCCGGGCGGGCCGAATGGATCGTGACCCGGCATTTCTTGTGCGGGCGCTCGATGACGATCTTCGACACCGCGGCCTGCTTGAGCTGCTTCATCAGCTCGTCGCGGATCTTCATGTCCTCGTGCAGCAGCACGCTGTAGCCGGTCTTGCCGGCATACCAGCGCGAGTCCCACGTCCGGTTGATGCCGAGACGCAGCCCGATCGGATTTACCTTCTGGCCCATGCTTCTCTCCAGCTATGCCTCGGCCTTGGCCTCGACCTCGCGCACCACGATCGTGAGATTGGCGAACGGCTTGAAGATCCTGCCGATCCGCCCGCGCCCGCGCGGCGTGAAGCGCTTGAGCACCAGCGCCTTGCCGACATGCGCCTCGGCGACGACGAGATCGTCGACGTCGAGGTCGTGGTTGTTCTCTGCGTTGGCGATCGCGGATTCCAGGCACTTGCGCACGTCGCGCGCGATGCGCTTGCGCGAGAACTCGAGATCGGCGAGCGCGGTCGCGACCTTCTTGCCGCGAATCAGCGCGGCAACCAGGTTGAGCTTCTGCGGCGAGATCCGCAGCATGCGAGCCACCGCCTTGGCCTCGTTTTCGGCGAGGCTGCGTTCGCGCGCGCGCTTGCTCATTCAAAAATCCCCTCGCCTCAGACCCGCTTGGCCCTGCGGTCGGCCGAGTGGCCGTAGAACGTCCGCGTCGGCGCGAACTCGCCGAACTTGTGGCCGACCATTTCTTCGGTGACCAGCACCGGTATGTGCTTCTGTCCGTTGTAGACGCCGAACGTCAGGCCGACGAATTGCGGCAGGATGGTCGAGCGCCGGCTCCAGATCTTGATGATCTCGTGCCGGCCGGACGAGCGCGCCGCCTCCGCCTTCTTGAGCAGATAGCCGTCCACAAACGGCCCTTTCCAAACCGAACGCGCCATGGCTCGCCCCTATTTCTTCTTCCGCGCGTGGCGGCTCGAAATGATGAACTTCGCCGTCGACTTGTTGCGGCGGGTCTTCTTGCCCTTGGTCGGGAAACCCCACGGCGTGACCGGGTGCCGGCCGCCGGAGGTGCGGCCCTCGCCGCCGCCGTGCGGATGGTCGATGGGGTTCATGGAGACGCCGCGGTTGTGCGGCCGGTGGCCGAGCCAGCGCGTGCGCCCCGCCTTGCCGATGCTGATGTTCATGTGGTCGGGATTGGAAACCGCGCCGACGCTCGCCGTGCAGCGGCCGTGCACGAGCCGCTGCTCGCCGGAATTGAGCCTGAGGATCACGTAATCCTGGTCGCGGCCCACGATCTGCGCGTAAGCGCCCGCGGAGCGCGCGAGCTGCCCGCCCTTGCCGATCTTGAATTCGATGTTGTGTACGATCGTGCCCATCGGCATGTTGCCGATCGGCATGGCGTTCCCGGGTTTCACGTCGACATGCTCGCCGGCGATCACCGTGTCGCCCTGCGCCAGCCGCTGCGGCGCGAGGATATAGGCGGTCTCGCCGTCCTCGTATTTCACCAGCGCGATGAAACCGGTGCGGTTCGGGTCGTACTCGATGCGCTCGACGCGGCCGAGCACGTCGAACTTGCGCCGCTTGAAATCGATATACCGGTAGGCCTGCTTGTGGCCGCCGCCGCGGAAGCGCACGGTGGTCCGGCCGTTGTTGTTGCGCCCTCCGGACGAGTTCTTCCCTTCGGTCAGTGCCTTGACCGGATCGCCGCGGTGGAGGCCGGAGCGGTCGACCAGAACCAGCTGGCGGCGACCCGGAGTGACCGGCTTGTAGGTTTTCAGAGCCATCTCGCCGCCTCCCTCACAGCCCCGTCGTGACGTCGATCCGGTGACCCTCGGCGAGGGTCACGATCGCGTTCTTCACGTCCGACTGATATCCCGCGTGCCCGCGCGAGCTCTTGTACTTGCCCTTGCGCACCAAGGTGTTGACGCTCGCCACCTTGACGTTGAACAGCTTCTCGACCGCCTCCTTGATCTCGGGCTTGGTCGCATGTTTGGCGACGCGGAAGATCACCTGATTGCGCTCGGAGGCGAGCGTCGCCTTCTCGGTGATCACCGGCGCGATGATGACGTCGTAATGACGGGGATCGACGCTCATGGGAAACGCGCCTCCAGCGCCTCGAGGGCGGCCTTGGTCAGCACCAGCTTGGTCCGCCGCAGGACGTCGTAGACGTTGATGCCCTGCACCGGCAGCACGTCGATATTGGGAATGTTGCGGGCGGCGCGGCAGAAATTGTCGTCGAGCTCCGCGCCGTCGATGATGAGCGCGCTCAAGAAGCCGAGCTTGCCGAACCGAGCCTGCAGCGCCTTGCTCTTGGTTTCTTCGAGACTCGCCTTATCGAGCACGACGACGTTGCCGTCCCTCGCCTTGGCCGAGAGCGCGTGCTTGAGCGCGAGCGCCCGCACCTTCTTGGGCAGGCCGATAGCGTGGCTGCGCACGACGGGACCGAAGGCGCGGCCGCCGCCGCGGAAAATGTTGACGCGTGCCGAGCCGTGGCGCGCATTGCCGGTCCCCTTCTGGCGATAGAGCTTCTTGCCGGTGCGATTGATCTCGGAGCGATTCTTCACCTTGTGCGTGCCGGCCTGGCGCTTGGCGAGCTGCCAGTTGACGCAGCGCTGCAGGATGTCGGGCCGCGGCACGAGCCCGAAGATCGCGTCTTTGAGCTCGACCGAGCCCGCCGCCTTGCCGTCGAGGGTGGTTACCTTGATTTCCATGTCACGCCCCCTCGCCGCTCGCCTGCACAGGCGCGCCCGCGTCGGCGCTCGCAGCGCCGTCCGCCGCCGCGGCATCCGGCGCTTCGGCGCCGGCAAGACGGAATGCGCCGGGTTTCGGCGCTTCTTTGGGCAGGTGCTTCTTCACCGCGTCGCGCACCGTGATCCAGCCCCCCTTTGCGCCCGGCACCGCGCCCTCTACCAGGACGAACCCCCGCTCGACGTCCGTCTGCACGACCTTGAGATTGAGTGTGGTGACCCGCTCGACCCCGAGATGTCCCGCCATCTTCTTGTTCTTGAAGGTCTTGCCTGGGTCCTGCCGGCCGCCGGTCGAGCCGTGCGAGCGATGCGAGATCGACACGCCGTGGGAGGCGCGCAGGCCCGCGAAATTCCAGCGCTTCATCGCACCGGCGAACCCCTTGCCGATCGAGGTGCCGGTAACGTCGACATATTGACCGACCACGAAATGATCGGCGGTGATCTCGGCTCCGACCGGAATGAGCGCGTCCTCGCTCACGCGAAACTCGGCGAGCTTGCGCTTCGGCTCGACCTTGGCGACGGCAAAATGCCCGCGCTCTGCCTTGCTCACGTTCTTGACCCGGCGCGCGCCGGCACCGAGCTGCAGCGCGACGTAGCCGCCTTTTTCCTTGGTGCGGTGCGCGACCACTTGGCAATTCGCGAGTCTCAGCACCGTGACCGGCACGTGCTCCCCGGCCTCGGTGAACACCCGCGTCATTCCCATCTTCTGTGCGATCACCCCGGAGCGCATGGGCATTTCCTCGATCTCGCCACGTCCCAGCGGCTCAGAGCTTGATCTCGACGTCGACGCCCGCCGCAAGATCGAGCTTCATCAGCGCGTCCACGGTCTGCGGGGTCGGATCGACGATGTCGAGCAGCCGCTTGTGGGTGCGCATCTCGAACTGCTCGCGGCTCTTCTTGTCGATGTGCGGCGAGCGGTTGACGGTGAATTTTTCGATCCTGGTCGGCAGCGGAATCGGCCCGCGCACCTGAGCCCCGGTACGCTTGGCCGTGTTGACGATCTCGCGCGTCGACGCATCGAGGATGCGGTGGTCGAACGCCTTGAGCCGGATCCGGATGTTCTGGCCGTTCATGTGTGTCGGACGACAGACGACGGAGGACGGACGACGGATTTAGCGCCGGCTCGTCCTGTCTCGTGTCTCTCGCCTCTCCTCCGTTCCTCTGTCCGCTATCGTCCGTCGTCTCGCTTCATTCGATGATCTGCGCGACGACGCCGGCGCCGACCGTCCGCCCGCCCTCGCGGATCGCGAACCGCAGCTTCTCCTCCATCGCGATCGGCACGATCAGCTCCACCGTCATCGTCACGTTG